>NZ_JAAKXY010000004.1:0-300000 GCF_011043775.1 Natronolimnobius sp. AArcel1
CGTCTTTCTCGTCTTTCTTGTCCTTGTCATCTACTTCCTCGTCTTTCTCGTCTTTCTCGTCCTTGTCATCTACTTCCTCGTCTTTCTCATCTTTCTCGTCCTTGTCATCTACTTCCTCGTCTTTCTCATCTTTCTCGTCCTTGTCATCTACTTCCTCGTCTTTCTCATCTTTCTCGTCCTTGTCATCTTCTTCCTCGTCTTTCTCATCTTTCTCGTCCTTGTCATCTACTTCCTCGTCTTTCTCGTCCTTCTCGTCCTCTATGTCATCCGCTTTTGGTGCATCCTGTTTCTCATCTTCGTCGTCTTTCTCCTCGTCCTCAACGGCATCTTTGTCGTCTGCAACCACTTGCTTCGCGTCAGTCTCTGTCAGGTCCGCACTAGCATCAGAAACAACTTCCTCAGCAGCCTTCGGTTCGTCATCGTCCGCTGGCTCTTCGGGTTGCTCATCATCCTTTGGTGCCGTCTCCTCGTCTTCGCACTCGAGGGTGACTTCGGATTCGTTGAGCGGCACGTCGTAGTCGTACTCGTCCGTCGCGTTGAGCTCGTACGTGCCGTCTGCGAGCCCGAGCAGCGAGACGGTGTCAGTTGCCTCGATCGACGTCGAAAGCGTCGTGACAGTTTCGGTTTCGCCATCAGCTGTCGTCTCGACAGCGGTCGATGTCGAGAACTGCGTCTGTTGGGTCTGGGCGTCTCCGTCATCGCCGTGGGCTTCGATTTGGATCGAAGACTGCGCAATGTCATCGGTCCAGTTGAGCCCAAGGAAGACGGTCTCATCGTTTGGGTTCTCGACAGTAAGGACGTTTGTGTCGGCCTCACAGGTCGTCGAGACGAGCAGTTCCTCGTAGTCGTGTTCGTCGTGTGCGTCGTCCGGTCCAGTCACAGCGACTGCGCCCCCCGCGGCCGCAACGGTGAGCCCAATGGTAACCGCAAGCGCTACGAAAAGTATCAATCCCGATTTCGCTGACGGTACAGCGTCGGTACCCCGCATCGACGGTAGTATTCCCTGTTGTCTCATGGATAGTAAACTGCGATCGGTATCAAGCGGAGTCACGCCTTTGTTATGGGTTCCAGACATTCGGCACAGATCGAGCGGTATACTCGCAGAAACCATCGTTATATACGGGATAATCTAATTGTATAAAACAACAGCCAAATCTCGAGTTGTCCTGTCTGAAACAATGGTGACAACGATAGGAAACGACGGCTAATCGTGTCGTTCAACTGGTCAACGCACTGTTTGAACCACGAGAGTAGACCAATACTGGCCCGACCAGTGACGAGCCATGTAACAGACGATATTGATCATTACTCTACCATCATGAGAGTCGAACTGACACGAAACAGTGTGTCATCGCGCGAGTAGTGAACTCGAAGAGGGTTGCGATCGACTGACGGTTCAGTCGTCGTCTTCGTCGCCGAAGCTGAATATGCCCTCAAAGAACGAGCCGACCGGGTCGAAGAGGCCATCGTCATCGTCATCACCGTCCGCGGCCTCCTCATCGTCGGACTCTGGGGGAGCGTCTGTCTCGTCGGGTACCGTGTCGTCTGCGTCGCCGTCAGTATCGGTTGTGTCATCCGTCGCTACGTCGTCACTGTCGTCTGCGTCACCGTCCGTATTGCCGTCGTCATCCGACGTCGTCGCCGCTTCATCGTCGTCAGTTCCAGCGTCATCATCATCTGCCTCAGCATCGTCATCGGACCCCGAATCGTCATCATCCGCCGTGTCGACCTCACTCGCGGTTGTCGTCTCGTTATCCGACTCGAGCGCCTCATCGCTCGAATTGGACTCGTTCGAGATTGTTGTGTTCTCTGCTGTCGTCGCGTTATCTGCCTCGAGGGTTTCGTTCGCTTCGACCGAATCGTTCGCCGCGATATCATCGCTCGTGGTGTTATCCTCGAGCGATTCGTTTGTCGCTGTGCTCTCGTTTGCCGATTCGGAGACAGAGTCGTTCGAAGCGTTCAATTCGCTCGAGGCGTTGGCAGCCGATTCGTTTTCGAACACTGACTCGTTGAGGTCGGCTGATTCGTTCGAAGCGTTTTCTGCGACACGTTCGTTCTCGAGGGTGGTTTCGTTATCCTCGAGGATGTCTTCGGCGCTCTCGTTCACATGGTCGTCACTGCTTTCGTTTGTACTTTCGTTGTCGCTATCCGTCGTCTCATCGGTCGTGTTGCTCTCGTTGTCCGGTCCTGACTCGAGGACGGTATCATTACCGAGTGCGCCAGTGGTGTCGCTTTCGTCGGTTTCAGCCTCATCGTTCGGATCCAGTTCGTCGGTGACGAATTCGGAGCCGACGACGGCGACGGTCGTTCCAAACGCAACGAGGACGATTAGAATCGTCACGAGAAGGATGCCGACCGGGTCGCTGTTGTCGTCGGTTGTACCACTCATACACGGCGGTACCAAGTCTCCACGTTTTGTTAAGCGCAGCAATTGAGGTATTCGGCCCGGTACTGTCCGGGTACACGGGTACCGACAGGAGACGTCGGACTGAGTGAGCAGTCTGTACGGTCGACCTATATTGACAGAAATATATAAGACACTACAGAGATCAAAACTGACGGCACACCCCTGCTGTGTCCCTGTCCAATCCAGCCACAGACTGTCGCGGTGCACTGGAACTGGGTGCTACTGGTCTATCACCACCTCCGTGCTGGCCTCGAGTCCATCCAGTCACAATCACCTGCCTGCGTGCTGTTGGCACCCATTTACGCGTGAAACAATCGAGACATTCATACCGATCCGTTGGTCTCGCCTTGAGTGGCTCTCCGGAACCCAAACGCCTACCGCCTCGAATCGAGACAGGGCTCGTATGAGCTACGACATCGAACGCTATCTCAACATCCGAAGCGCCTACGGCGCGTCGTTCGGCCCCGACGGCGAACAGCTGGCGTTTCTGATGGATACAACCGGCACGGGACAGGTCTGGACGCTCGAAGAGCCCCAATCCTGGCCCGAGCAGCGAACGTTTTACGACGAACGGGTCACGTTCGCCTCGTGGTCGCCCGAACGGCCCGAACTGATCTTCGGGATGGACGAGGGTGGCAACGAACGCGCACAGCTGTTCCGACTCGAGACCGAGACGGGCGAAATCGAGAATCTCACTGCAAAGCCGGATGCCAAACACCGCTGGGGTGGCTGGAGCCACGACGGCGACCGGTTCGCGTTTGCCTCGAACCGTCGCGACGAGTCGGTTTTTGACATTTACGTTCAGGGACGAGAAGAGACGGGAGACGATGCAACCCTGGTCTACGAGGGCGACGGCTGGCTCTCACTGTCTGGCTGGAGTCCCGACGATTCTCGAGTGCTCGTCTCGCAAGCGTACTCCAACTTCGACCAGGACCTCTACGTGCTCGATCTCGAGGCAGAAGAGCCCGAACTCGAGCACCTCACACCCCACGAGGGCGACGTGCGCTACCAGAGCGCGAGTTGGGCACCTGATGGTGAGGGGATCTATCTCGTGACCGACGAGGGAGATGCAGACACGTTGTATCTGGCGTATCTCGATGTAGAGAGCCAGGAATTCGATCCCGTTGTCGACGGAGATGGATGGAACGTCGACGGCATCGCACTGGACGACGAAACGGGGCGGTTCGTCTACTCGCGTAATGTCGAGGGCTACACCGACCTAACGGTCGGCGAGTTCGATGCGGACGATCCGACGGCGTTCGAGACGTTCCCCGAACCCGACTTGCCGGGTGGAATCTCCGGCGGCGTGAGCTTCGACCCCGACGCAGAGCGGTTTGCGCTGTCGACCTCCGGAGACGCGGTCAATACGAACGTTTTCGTCGTCGACGTGAAAACCGGGGAGAGCGAACAGTGGACGAACGCACCCACAGCGGGTATTCCACGGGAGACGTTCGACGAATCTGACCTCGTCCACGTCGAGAGTTTCGACGGGTTGGAAGTCCCCGGTTTCCTCACCCTCCCGAGCGAGGACGAAATGAGCGCATCGGCGAGCAACGGCGGCGCACCCGTCATCGTCGACATCCACGGCGGCCCAGAGAGCCAGCGTCGGCCCTCGTTCTCGAGCGTGAAACAGTACTTCCTCGACCGAGGCTACGCCTACTTCGAGCCGAACGTCCGCGGGTCGGCGGGCTACGGTGCCGACTACGCCGCACTTGACGACGTGGAAAAGCGAATGGACTCCGTCGCCGATATCGAGGCCTGTGTCGAGTGGTTGCAGGACCACCCTGCAATCGATTCTGACCAAATCATCGCCAAGGGAGGCTCCTACGGCGGGTTCATGGTGCTCGCTGCACTGACCGAGTACCCCGACCTCTGGGCGGCCGGCATCGATATCGTCGGCATCGCGAACTTCGTCACCTTCCTCGAGAACACGGGCGACTGGCGTCGAGAGCTGCGAGAGGCCGAATACGGCTCACTCGCTGCGGATCGCGAGTTCTTAGAGGAAATTTCGCCGACGAACAACATCGAGCACATCGAGGCCCCACTGTTCGTCTTGCACGGCGAAAACGATCCTCGAGTGCCAGTCGGCGAAGCCGAACAGATCGCCGAGAAAGCCGAACAGCAGGGCGTTCCCGTCCGCAAACTCATCTTCGAGGACGAGGGGCATGGCTTCTCGAAACTCGAGAACCGCATCGAAGCCTACTCTGCGATTGCGGACTTCCTCGACGAGCACGTCTGAGGAGTCTGCAGACAGTGACGCAAGACGCTGACGCGATCAGGAGATGACGCCAGTCTTTTTCGCCACATCTCGAGCCGCCCGTTCGTTCATTCCGTCGCCGAGAATTGTATACCGGTCGCGGATCTCGTGGCAGGTTGTCAACGCCTCCACCACAGTCTCGTCGTCGATCCCGAGTTCGTCCGCCGTCGTTGGCGCGTCGATGCTCGAGAGCGCATCACGAATATCCGTCCAGAAGCCGCGGTCGCCGCCGTGGAGGTACGCCGTCATGATCGAGCCGACGCCGACCTGATGGCCGTGCAGTGCCGCGTCGGGTGCGAGCCGGTCGAGTTGGTGCGAAAAGAGGTGCTCGGCTCCACTGGCTGGGCGCGAGGAATCAGCGATACTCATCGCGACGCCCGAGGACATGAGCGCCTTGGTGACGACCCAGGCTGACTCCTCCAAGCCAGGGCGGATGAGATCGGCGTTATCGACGAGGATTTCGGCGGTCATCTCCGCGAGCGCGGCCGCGTATTCGGAGTACTCGACGTCTTTGAGTCGCTTTGCGAGTCGCCAATCCATCACCGCGGTGTAGTTCGAAATGATATCGGCACAGCCCGCGGTGGTCAGCTCCCACGGCGCTTCGGCGAGGATACCAGTGTCCGCGACGACTGCAAGCGGCGGTTCCGCGGCGACGCTGTGGCGCGTATCGCCGTCCGGAACCGAGCCACGATTGCTCACGATGCCATCGTGACTGGCCGCCGTCGGAACGGAGAGAAAGCCCATCTCGAGGTGGTCACTGGCCATTTTGGCAATATCGATGGCTTTGCCGCCGCCGATGCCGACGAGATAGGAGGCGTCGGCAGCGTTGGCGGTTTCAATGACCTCCTCAACAGCATCGAAACTCGCGGTATCGACGGAGACGATAGCGGGGTCGATATCGCGGGCTTCGAAATCCGCAGCGATTGGATCAGCAGCGACTTTCCGCGGTGTCGGACTGGTGACGAACAGCGGCCGCCCCTGAAGGTGAAGATCGTCGACGACCTCGACGACCGACGAGCGGACGTCGTGGCCGACGATGACGTTTCGCGGCAGTCGAATCCACGTCGACTTCTCGAACATATCTACCCAGTCACACCCATCGACCATACGTGTTGTTCCTCGAGTACGCACGCTCAATACACCAGCCCAAACAGCGCCAGTTGTAGCGGGAGCAAGAACACGATTGTCGCAAGCGAACACAGAATTAGGGCTTTGATCAACTCGCCGGCGTCGACGACGCCCTGTGCGAGGATCACGACGAGCACCGCCGACTGATACGGGAAGAAGAACGTGGTCAACGCCATCGTTTCGGTCAGCAACACGGGCTCGAGGGGCAGTCCGGCGGCCTCGGTATAGGAGATCAGGATGGGCGTAAAGACACTGGCGATGGCGAGTCCCTCCATCGAAACGGCAAGCAAGAGCGTACAGAGGAACACAAACGCAAGCATGATTGGAAGCGGTGCATCCATCGGGGCGAGTGCCAGCAGCGACTCGGCTGCGGTGTCCGTAAATCCTGTTTCCGCGAGGCCGTCACCAATCGCGAACACGGCTGCGATGAAAAACAGGATCGAGAAGTCCGTCTCGGTGCCGACGGTTTCGAAGTCGACGACGCCAATGCCTGGCAAGAACGCCAGCGCGACGACGGCAACCGCGCCGACGACTGGATGGAATCCGTGGACGAAATCGGTCGCCCAGACGAGTGCGCCAACGAGCAAGAACGCACCCATTCGGCGCTCGGCGCTGCCGGCAGTGTGTTCTCCACCGTCGAAGGCGATGGCAGACGCTGTCTGTCCAGTGGGTGGCCGAAACAGGAGATAGACGATACCAACGACGAGCAGGACCCGCGCCAGTCCCATGATCGGATACAGTTGCACCGCCCACTCGGCCCAGCCGATTCGGTGGCCTGCAATCGATTGGCCGAACTCCACGACGATGATGTTCGCCAGATCGGCCGTCAAAATGCCAGACGAGCCATAGAACGAGGCAAGCAGCGGCCCAAGAAAGAGTCCCGCCTGTGCCTCCCGCGAGTCGAATCGAGAGCCGATTTCGATCAGCACAGGAGCGAGAATCAGCACGCGAACGAGCGACGACGGAATAAACAGTGCGAGCGCGTGCGCACCGAGAGCAAGCGCAAGGAGAAGTCGGCGATACGCCTGCAGCGGCGACGCCTTGGACGCACTCGAGAGCGTCACGGCTGCGAGTCGGTGGCCGGCACAGATCGCCAGCCCGCTTCGTCGCGTAGCCTCACCCATCAACAGGCCAAAGCCGATGAGCCACGTTGCGGGCTGTTGAAAGCCGGTCAGCGCGGCCGCCGGTGAGAACACAACTGCGAGCAGCCCGATGCCGAGGACGCCAGTGTAGGCCGGTGGAATCGGCGTTAGAATCCAGAGCCCGATACAGAAGACCGTTATCGCGACCATCGCCGCCGTCTCGAGCGAGCCAGTTGCCGACTCGAGAGCGAGGCAGGTTGCGAGTGCAGCCACCAGCGAGAGGGGAAACGCGACGACAGGACTCTGTAGCCGCTCGAGGAGTCGTCGGTGGCCCATTGTGTCCCAGTCTCGAGTGTGGTGTTAAATCTGTCTCGGCTCCCGGCTCGAGTATCGCGGGGTGATGCCGGGACTCGACGGAGACGCTGCGCAGCGAGCAGTCAGTCCGACGTGCTCGCGGCGTCGGGGCGGTAGCCCTCGCTGATCTTCTTCCACTTGTTCGTTCGGAACCGCCAGTAGTTGATAGCCGCGGGAACGGACGTCTCGGCGACGAATGCGAGGTACAGTCCCCAGTAGCCAAGACTCGTCGTCGCGCCGAGGAACGCAAGCGGGATCGCGACGAAGAACATCCCGATCACCTGGCTGACGAACGGAATGCGCGTATCACCACTGGCATCTAACGGCCCTGCAGCAGCGCCGGAGACGCCCTGGAACAGCGTCGCGAAACAGGCGGCATAGACGAGGCTCACGGCAATCGGAATCACTGGCCCCGTCGGGTCTTCCGCGAACAGCATGACGATCTGTTCAGCGAAGATGGCGATGAGAACTGCAGAGACGGCGTACGTCGCGACAGCGAAGCGGATAATATCGCGACCATAGGCCTCCGCGACTCCCTCGTTGTTCTGCCCAAGCGACTGGCCGACCAGACTCGAGGATGCGAGTCCGAAGCCCCAGCCAGGCGTGTTCATCAGTCCCCAGATGCGCCGGGCGATGACGAACGCGGCGAGGGTCGTCTCGCCGAAGGAGCCAACGATCCAGAGCATTGGGAACTCGGCAACGGTCCAGACCAGGTTTCGTGCGCCGATTGGGGTGCCGATGCTCACGATGTCGGCGACCATGTTAGAATCGATGTATGTGCCGAACGGGTCGACCTTGACCGGGAACTCGCCGATACCGAAGACGCGGCCACGGGCGATCCCGAGAGCGAACACGGATGCAACGGCGAGGTTCGAAAAGACCGTCCCGAGTGCCGCGCCGGCGACGCCCCAGTCGAGGCCGAAAATGAAGACGGCATTGAGTCCGATGTTCATCACAGCGCCGCCAGCACGGACTTGCATCGCCGTGTAGGCGTCGTCAGCACCGACGAGCACTCGGCTGCCGACGAGATTCAGCGCCGCGAACGGAATGCCGAGTGCTACGACCTGGAGGTACGTCGCGCCGTGGTCGATCACCGGCGCTTCGTTGGTAAGCAACGAGACCAGTTCGACGGAGTACACCCAAAAAATGGCCGTCACCGGGAGCGTCAAGATAATGGCGAGCAGCGTGCTCGAGCGAACAGCTCGGCCGAGTTCCTCGTGGGCGCCAGCACCGAATCGCTGTGAGACGAGCGCAATCGTTCCGCCGGCGACACCGCCGCCGATAGCGAACGCGAGTCCCCAGTAGGGGCCAGCGAGACCGACACCCGCGATTGCCGATGAGCCGACGGCGACGCCAACCATTGCGACGTCGACGGCGTTTTTCGACATTCGGGCGATACCGGTTACGATACGCGGCCAGGCGAGATCCGTCGTCTCGATTGCACGGTCGCGGTCGATGAGACCGACCCGTGCGAGTAGGAGTCCGATCCAGAGTATTGTCAGGCGAAGGGGGTTTGGATACCGAGACACGTCGAAGTACGCGGGCACTTTCGATGCGACAAGTATGGCTGTTCGTTACCCGGCAAGGAATTCCGTTACGTTTCGAAACATTGCTTGCTCGCAGTGGACGAACGTGAACATCTGTCACGGCAGTTGCTCCCGCGGGACGACTCGACTAGATATATTTGTCTGCCCACCATATGCCAGCACAGATGACGGACCCAACACGCTACGAGGGGGCTGTCGACGACGGTACACTCTATCTCGTCGAGGGCGACCACTGGATCAAAATCGGACAGATGGACGCTGTCGTTGACCTCATCGGCGGCGAAACGTACACCCTCGAGTACGACGAGAAACAGAGTTCAGTCGCTTGGCTCTCGACGGACGACGATAACACAATCACGTTCGATGTCCGCGAGGAGTTAGTTGACTGGGTCTACACCGAGGATCTGGTTCGAAACGTCGCTGAGGCCTCTCTCGAGCAAACTGGCGACAGCGGTCACCCAATCCGAACCGAAGTATTTGTCGATATGGTCACCTCAATCTGGGACTCGAAAGGCAATCTCGAGGCGTAACTGGTAGATACCATCCCAACTGGGCCACTGTTGTCCTGATCGTCCAGTTTTCGTGTGAATCGAAATGTGCTGGCGTGTAGTGACAATATTCTGTGAATTCGATCTTGGGTACAGACTCGAGAAACGCCTGCTATCTGCTCACCTATATTTGACTTTTGCATGTTTGAAGGAAAGTCTATCGTCGGTAACCCATAGTACTGACAGCTACTATTGTAAATAGATCCAGTTCCGAAACGGTGTTTTCACCCCCAGTGGCTGCTATTCGCTTCTAATTACACAGTCAATTATAACGCACTCGACCAAGATAGAAAGCGTATATGATTTTCGAGTTATACGCTATTCTGAGAGGTCGACACGCTCGTCGCGGTCTGCGGCTTCGTGAATCGCTTCGATTGTTCGCAGATCTGCGAGTCCGTGGTGGCCATCAGGGAGAATTGCGTTGTCATTGAGGACACGATCTGCGAAGTAATCGAACTCCTCGCGCATCTCTTCGACGGCCGTGTACTCTGCATCCTCGATCGTCGCGCGCGTACTTCCTCGCGCCAGATGCAAAGTCGCCTCGCCGTGGAACGCTGGCTGGAGTTCAATAGTGCCCTCCGTGCCGATGATCTTGAGTTGGGTATCTTGCTGGGCGTGCTGGCTCGTCGTACAGACAAGCGGCAGGTCGCCCTCAAGCGTCAGCGTCACTGTTGCGTACTGGTCTGGCACGTCATCAAAGGCCTCGTCAGGCGAGGACATGCGCGCCTCCGCGGCAATCGGATCACGCTCGAGAAGGAAGCGAGCAGTGTTAATTGGGTAGATTCCCAGATCCATCACAGAGGTCCCGTAACCGGTTACATCGCTGTCAAGACGCCACTGATCAGGATCCGGGATCATCTCGAGAATTGGCTGGGTGTTGTTGCCGTAGACGTGGGTCGGCTCCCCGATGAAGCCGTCCTCGATGAGTTCTTTGGCACGCCGGACGGCTGGTTCGGTGTGCATCCGGTAGGCCGTCATCAGCGGAATGTCGGCCTCGTCGGCCGCTTCGACCAACTGCTCGGCGCGCTCGACGGTCGCCTCGAGTGGCTTCTCACAGAGAACCGCCTTCTCGAGGTCGGCGGCAGTCTCGACGTAATCGAGGTGGTAGGCGTTTGGCGTGCCGATGTAGACGGCATCGTACTTTTCGACCGCCGCACCGTCGTGGAATTCGTCGTAGGTAATGCCAGATTCGACGTTGTTCTCGTCGGCAAGTCGCTCAGCTTTTTCAGTCGAGGAACTGACCAGTACTGTCGTCTCACAGTAATCTGATTGCTCGATTGCGGGAACGACGACATCCATCGTCCACCAGCCAAGCCCAACTAATGCGAATCGAATGGAGCCATCGGTTTCGTCTGTTTCCCAGTCACGCTCTGTAAACCGCGTTATCATCGGGCGAGTGTCCATACGAACGATTACTGAGGGAAGTAAATAAAATCGTTCGGTCACGGGCGGCCACAATCGCCTGTGGACGTATACACTGCGGAGGAAGTTATGCTCGAGGTGAGTAGTGTTAGCCCGCAATTCACTCAGAACCTAGTTCTGAGTAAGAGAATATATCTAGTCCTTCAAAGAATGGAAAATGCCAGCTATCGGCCACGGACAGCGAGGGCGATTACCAACTCAATACAAGAGTACGACTGTAATTCGGTGTTTTGGTATTCGATCGGCAATTGCCGATCACAGCCAATGACCGCCGTAAACCACGGATTTGGGTGTGTTAGAAGGACGATCAGCAATCAGATTGTAGGTTGATGAGATGAGAGCAAATCATAAACCGTTCTCCAAGCGTATTCTGTAGAACTGAAGAGATACAGACCCTATTTCTCTATTATAGAACAAGATTCTGTAGAGTGAAATGGCGTTTTGCACGAGTTTGCAACCATCCTGCTTGGGACACATCCACCCCACTTGCGGAGTCAATCTGCCACCAGAAACACCAGAGCGCAAGGTGTTGGACGAGGATCGTATCGACAGATCGAGGGTGAAGAGAAAGGAAAGAGTCTGTTTGCATCTCGTCGAACAACTTGGAGCAAAGCTCCGTGAGTTCGACGTCGGCTTACGCCTCGTCGAACTTCGTGAATCAAAGATTCACGTGCTCGACGAAGCTTCACTTCGTTACGCTTCGTCGAACAACGCAGCGCAAGCGCTGCGAGTTTGACGTCAGCTTATGCTTCGTCAAACAACGTCTCGCCTTCGACCATGTGCTCTTCGACGGCGTCGAAGTTGAGCGTCAGGCCGAGGCCAGGCTTTTCTGGCACTTCCATGCGGCCGTTCTCGATGAGGTTGTCCTCTTCGACGAGGTCTTCCCACCAGCCCAGCTGGTAGCTGTGGTACTCAACAGCGAGCGAGTTCGGAATCGCAACGGCGGCCTGTGCGGAGGCCATGGTTCCGATTGGCGAGGAAACGTTGTGCATCGCGACTGGCGTGTAGTAGAGATCTGCGAGGTTCGCGATCTTGACGGTCTCGCGAATACCACCGACGCGGGGCAGGTCCGGTGCGATGATGTCGACAGCCTGGTTCTCGAGCAGGCGGCGCTGACCGTGGGTGCGGTAGACGTTCTCCCCGGTGGCGATTGGCGTCGTCGAGCGCTGGGTAACCTGCTGCTGGACATCGTGGTTCTCTGGCGGGACAGGGTCCTCGAGCCACCAGACGTCGTACTCCTCGAGTGCCTCTGCGAGGCGGTGAGCACTGCCGGCGCTGAAGGCCCAGTGGCAGTCGAATGCGACGTCGGCGCGGTCGCCGACGCGTTCGGTGACTTCCTTGACGATCTGGACCTTGTGGTCGATTTCAGGGTCGCGCAGGTGACGGTTTGCGCGGTCCTTTTCGTGACCGGATGGCACGTCGAGGTCGAACTTGATCGCGTCGTAGCCGAGGTCTTCGACGACGCGTTCACCTTCGTCGGCACACGCGGTTGGGTTGGCTTCGTCTTCAGTGTGCAGGTCGCAGTAAATCCGAGCCTCGTCGCGGTACTTGCCACCGACGAGCTGGTAGGCAGGCACGTCGAGGACCTTTCCAGCGATGTCGTGAAGCGCAATCTCGATACCCGAAATTGCGGAGATCGTCTTGCCCGAGATGGAGCCCTCACCGGACATCTTCTGGATCATGTGCTCGTAGAGTCGGTCGATGTCCAGTGGGTTTTCGCCGATGATGAACGGCGCCATCCGCTGCATGATTGCATCGTCACCGCCGCCCCAGTAACACTCACCGTTGCCGACGATGCCGGCGTCGGTGTAGACGCGCACGAGGATCCACGGGTAGTTGCCGTCGACCATCGTCGTCTGAACGTCCGTGATTTTGACGTCACGTGGCCCTCGGTCGGCGTTGAGGTTCATCGTCTCCGCGGAGAGGTCCCGCATCGTATACTCTGCGTTCGGATCGTGGAGTTTCCGATAGTTCGGCATACGATCAATGCAATGTTCGTCAGGGTATATCACGTTTGGCATGTCCGTCGGCCAAGCGGTGTTACCACACAACGAAATTACCATTCAGACACACCAGACTTCTCAATAGACGTGCACAATCGCGACAAACAAAAAAGCGAACAGCGGCCGGCGGCTTAGAAGCCGTCGTAGACGGTCTTCTCGATCGTGTAGAAGTCGATCCCTGCGTCACCCTGCTCTCGCCAGGTCTCGCTCGAGGACTGTTTGAAGCCACCGAACGGAACGTGCAGTTCGAGGCCGGTGGTCTTGTCGTTGACCTTCGCAACGCCGGATTCGACTTCGTCGATGAAGCGCTCTGCTTCCGTGTGGTCGTCCGTGACGATACTGGCCGACAGGCCGTAATCGATGTCGTTTGCGGCCTCGAGGCCTTCCTCGAAGTCCTCGACTTCGATGACAGCGAGGACTGGTCCGAAGACTTCCTCCTGTGCGATGCGGAAGTCGTTTTCAACATCGCTGAAGACGGTTGGCTCGACGTAGTAGCCCTCACCGAAGCGCTCACCCTCTGGCTGGCCGCCGCCAGTCTCGAGCGTTGCGCCCTCGTTCTCTGCGACGTCGATATAATCGAGGGTGCCCTCGAGTTCGCTTTCGGTTACCTGCGGGCCCATGTCGTACTCGTCGCCGGGGCCGATCTCGATAGATTCGGCCTGTGCGACGACGGCGTCGACGAACTCGTCGTAGAGGTCGGTGTGGACGATTGCGCGTGAGCAGGCGGTACAGGCCTGGCCAGTGACGCCGAATGCGCCGTTGGCGACGATTTCGGCGGCTTCTTCGACATCGGCGCTGTCGGAGACAACGGTTGGGTTCTTGCCACCGAGTTCAGTCTGGACGCGCTTGCCGTCGTTCGTGGCCTGATCGTAGACCATGTGGCCGACTTCGCCGGAGCCGGTAAAGGAGACGGCGTCGACGTCCTCGTGGTTGATGATCGCATCACCGACCGTGCTACCGGGACCAGTGACGACGTTTGCGACGCCGTCTGGGAGGCCGGCCTCGTCGAGCGCCTTGAAGATCTCGAGGGCGACGCCGGGAGCGACCGATGCCGGGTTGAGCACGAGCGTGTTGCCCGTCGCGAGCGCGGGCGCAATCTTCCATGCAGGGATCGCGATTGGGTAGTTCCACGGCGTGATCAGTGCGGCGACGCCGACTGGCTCATCTTTGATGTAGAGGTTCGTGCGCGGGCCGCTTGCGCTTTTGACCGAGCCACCGAGGTCACGGGTCTTCTCGGCGTAGTAGTAGAAGATATCGATCGCACGCTGGACCTCACCGCCGGCTTCGGCGTGGGTCTTGCCCTCTTCGCGGGTCAGCAACTCCGTCAGTTCTTCCTTGCGGTCGGCGAGGATGGTTGCCGTCTCGCGCAGGATGGCTCCACGAGCTGGTGCCGGGGTGTCAGCCCACTCGTCCTCGGCAGCCGCCGCAGCCTCAACAGCAGCGTTTGCGTCCTCAACACCCGACTCCTGATACTCCGCGATCGTCTCCGACGGGGCCGCCGGATCGGTCGTCTCGAGCGTGTCGCCTGTTTCCGCGTCCGTCCAGTTTCCGCCAACGTAGTTTTGGTAGCGTTCGGTCACATGCGTATCATCGCCATCCAGATATACGATTCTTATGGTCTTGCCCGCTGGCTCGAGTGCACTAACATCCCGTCGGTCAGGACAGTACTGAGAGCCTGCCGTGCTTGCGGCAATCGGGATGGCAGTCACGCGTTTACGGCCGAATTCCACCACTCTGGTCGTCGCTGTAAGTCAGTACACATCTGCCCGGCAGATTGATCGGTGATCAACGGTGAATCTGTGCAGTTGTTCGATAGTGTAACACCGATGAGCACCAGAGCTAATATGAACGAGCAGAAAAGTAGTAGCGACATGCGTTATTACCAGTTACGCGAGGACGGGACTCCCCGCCTCGCAGTGCAGACAACTGACGGATTGTACGATCTGACAGCCGCAAAAGATCGTCTCCAGACGCTCGAGGATCTCTTCTGTGCAGCCGATATCACTGATCGGTCAATTGATGCTGTCGCCGACGGCCTCCTCGAGGATGCAACACCCCTCGATTCAGACGTTGTTGAGAGCGACGCACTCGCAACACCAGTCTCGAGTGAGATCTGGGCGGCCGGTGTCACCTACCGTATCAGCGAAGAGGCCCGACAGGCTGAGAGCGATACGCCGGATATGTATATTGACGTCTACGAGAGCGACCGGCCGGAGGTCTTCTTTAAGGCTACTCCAGAGCGAACCGTCGATCCCGATGAGGCAGTCGGGATCCGCGCTGACTCAGAATGGGATGTCCCAGAGCCAGAGCTTGGTGTCGTCCTCTCGGACGGCGAAATCGTCGGCTACACCGTCGGAAACGACATGAGCAGTCGCTCGATTGAAGGTCGCAATCCGCTCTATCTCCCGCAGGCAAAAGTCTACGACAAGTGTTGTTCGATCGGCCCATGTGTCACGTCGGCGGACTCGATCGACGATCCACACGACCTCGAGATGTGGATGACGATCAGTCGCGACGGCGAGGTCCTGTATGACGACTCGACAAACACGGGCAAGATGGTCCGGTCGGTCGAGGAACTCGTTGAGTGCTATACAGCACACAATGCGATTCCCGACGTCGCAGTCTTGCTGACTGGGACCTCGCTTGTCCCCGACGAGGAGTTCACGCTCGAGGAAGGCGACGTCATTGAAATCGGACTCGAGGATATCGGGACGCTCACGAACACCGTCGTCGAAGTCTAGGCTCGAGACGTGGGGGATTGGGATCTGCGGACGTGCGTGTGCGACTATTATATAAAAGCGTGCGAGTCGCTCGCCAGTATTTACGTTTCTGAACAGATAGGCGGAGAGCTGTGAGCTTACGATCGAGGTACAGTCGTAACAACTGACGCGGTTGGTCAGTGCCTGTCAGTGTTATCACTGTTGCGTCGGGTTTCGACGCGACGATTGCCCTCCGCTACGGGGCCGTCGGCTGCTCCCCCAGCAAACGACGCCATCGACGCAGTCTGACTCGGGAAAGACTCTCTATGGTTGACGACTGAGACGACCCATCCTATGGGTGCGCCTCGGCCATTATCAATCAGATCGTTCCGGTATTATTTGCCAGTGGTAGTGGTCGATGGTAGACTCAGGCTTCAGCGATGGCCTCGGCAGCCAGAAATCGATACTGATGGTTTCAGACTCGAGACACAGTATCCAGTGTCGTCACTGGCGGAGTGTGAAAACAGGGCGACGCGAAAAGATGGTTCGAATCCGGCCGCCACTGAGATACCTATGATCGATCGGGTGGTGGGCCGCTTATTCTGGCTGCAGTCCGTTCTCGACCAGGTAGTGAGCGATACGGTTCGAGGTCAGCCAGTCGTCAGTCTCGAGGTCGAAGTCCCAGTCCTCAGCGTTGACGAAGTAGTGCTCACTCCATGGGAAGACGGTCACACCGGGAAGGAGCTGGTTGTGGACCCATGCGAGGTTCGACGAGTGCTCCATGAGTTCGTCTTCGTCGGCTGCAGTTGCGATGGCCTCGAGTTCCTCTTCGATGTTGAACGTGACCATGTCACCGTCTGGGTTGCCAACTTCAGGCACTTCGACTTCTTCGTCGACGATGCCGGTTCGCTCGGTGAACAGTCCACGGTCTGGGTTGTTGAACTCTTCATCGAGGTCAGCGTATGGGTGGTAGTCACGCGCCATCCCGTAGTTTAGGTGGACGGTCAGGTCGTAGTCGAGGTTGGCGTCGGTCTCGGATTCCCAGGTTGGGAATTCCTCGACGTAGTAGTCCATGTCGATACCGAACTCGGCGAGGTTGTTGGACATGACCTCTGAGTGGGTTTCGAACCAGTCACCGACTGGGAAGTTAAGCGTCCAGGTGTCGCCGTCAGGGGTGAGCCACTCGTCACCATCGTTCTCGAACCCGACATCCTCAAGCAGTTCAGCTGCCATGTCGGTGTCTTGTGGCGCGTAGTTTGGCATCGCATCGAGAACGTCCTCGTGGACGAAGTTCTCGACGTAGCCGTAGTCGATACCGGTCGAGTACTCGTCAACCGGGGTACCGGGTGCGGCGACCTCAACGAGGTTCTCCATGTCGATGGCGTAGGCGATTGCCTGACGCACTTCTGGGTACTCGCGGATGTACTCGTCTTCGATTCCGAAGATAATCGCGAACGACTGACCAGAGAACGACACCGGCGGTTCGTCGTAAATGTCTGGCAGGTCTTCGATGGTTGGGTCGTTGTGGACCCAGTCGACTTCGCCGGCCTGGGCACCTTCTTCGTCCGTGTAGACACCGTAGCGGAGGTAGAACTCCCAGTCCTGTGCGATTGGGTGCTCTGGGTTTGGAACCTGGTCGGCGTACTGTTCGTTGGCTTCGACGAACACGAACGGGCCGGAGAACAGTGCCTCGTCCCAGCTTGGTTCGAAGTTGAGCACGTCCTCACGAATGCTCTGCATTTCGTCTTCGTCTTCTGCCTCTTCGAACTGTTCGATGTAGGTGCCGTACTGTTCGTCGTTGACCTGCAGGATCGTCTCTGCCCAGTTGTTCATCCAGAGCTCTTCTTCGAGGTCAGTGTACTCGTCGCGAGGCTCGATAACGAGCGTGTAGTCGTCCTCGGCATAGATGCCTTCGTCAGGGTCGACGAAGTCCTGCATGCCCATCTCCATGTAGGCAGCAAGGCGCATCTCGGTCTCGAAGTCGTGAGCCGTAATGTCGTCGCCGTTGGACCAGCCGTACTCGTCGCTGATATCAATCGTGGTGGTCAGATCGTCGTCGATATCCCAGCCGTCGGCAATACGTTCAACGAACTCACCAGTTTCGGTGTTGTAGACGGAGAGATACTCGTTGGTGAACTCCTGGCCACCGTCGCCCGAGTCCCAGGCGGGAGTGTACGGGTTAAAGAGGTACTGGTCGTTGTACGGGTTGACGTCACCCGCGGGAACAGCTTCGTCCCACTCGTCTTCGTAGTTTTCGTTGTAGTCAACCTCAACAGTGTCGAGTTCCTGACCGGGAATAATGTCGCTAGCGTCGTCGTCGTCGCCACCGAAACAGCCTGCGAGTGCTGCTGCACCGGTTGCCCCCGAAAGGGCCAATAGCTTTCTGCGTGACAGATATTCCTTGCGGTGATTGTTTGCTGGCATCGGACTAATATGTAGTATTATGCATTATAAATGTTCCGGGAAGTGATTCGACCGATAGCTGAGCCCACGCTCGAGCGACAGGACGGACTATACTGCAGATCATGTGTCACGACAACATGGTACTGACCTGAGAGGTATAGCTGTTACGATTCACAGGGTAATGGTCTCCTCACGCTCCGCCGCGTCGTACACTGCCTCGATTGCTTGCATGTCTACGTAGCCGTGTTCTGGCGTGGCTTCCGGCTCGCGTCCATCGAGGACGCAATCGGCGAAATAGTCGAACTCTTCTTCCATCTGATCGACCTGTGGCGTGTCAATGCGGACGGTGGTATTCGCGCGCGTCAGTTCCAACTCGCTTTCGGAGTGGAATGCTGGATCAATGGAAATTGTCCCATCCGTTCCAACGATCCGCAAGAAACTATCGAGTTGGGAGTGTTGGCTTGCCGTACAACTGATACAGACGCCCCCCTCGAGCATGACAGTGAACGCGGCGACCTCATCGGGAACGTCTCCGAAGTACTCGTGACTCGAGTCCATCATCGCCTGAACGGCAACCGGATCGCGCTCGAGGATAAAGCGGGTTGTGTTGAGCGGGTAGATACCGAGGTCAGTCACACTGGCACCGCGACCGGCCATCTCGGGGTCCAGTCGCCACTGGTTTTCACCCCAGCCGACGATTGACTGGGACATGTTGCCGTGAACGTGGACCGGCTCACCGATTGCGCCCTCTCGAACGAGTTCTCGAGCGCGACGGACAGCAGGCTCGGTGTGCATCCGGTAGGCGATCATCGACGGGGCCTCGAGGTCGGCACAGTCATCGACGATTGCGTTGGCATCCTCGAGGGTCGCTTCCATCGGTTTCTCACAGAGGATGGCTTTCTCGTGGGCAACAGCACTTTCGACGAAGGTCTGGTGGCGTGCGTTTGGTGTACAGATGTAGACGGCATCGTAGGCATCGGTAGCGGCGCCATCCTGGAGTTCGTCGTACGTCAGTCCGTGTTCGATAGTTTCGTGATCGTCGACGAACCGTTCGGCCTTTTCTTTAGAGCTGCTCGCGGCGACGGTGGCTTCACAGAACGTTGAGTTGTTGATGGCTGGAATCGCCTTATCGGCCGTCCACCAGCCGAGACCGATCAGTGCAAATCGGACGGGACCGTCCCCGTCATCTGCTACCTGCCAGTCTCGATGTGTGAACGAATCTAGATACGTCTGGAACGCATTCGGATCCATGCGTGGGTGTTTACAATATGGAATAATAAATCGGTGCGGTTATGTGCGCCCCGGCCCCTCACCAGATACTGTGTGCCGGAGACGAATTATGATGATCGTTTCGCTCGCACGCGCGGGCGACAACAATCAATGCCCCGGTATGCAGCACCCGGCCGTGCCTGTTCAGGGGATGGAATGATATATATGAGAAAAGCCCGAACGTGATACCCAATGACATGTGCCAGTACTGCGTGGTATCTTACCATGTATGACAACAGAGTGACTACGTTGGACGGAGGTGACACAACCGATGTCAAGTGAACAAATCGGAACGGTAGAGACAGGAGCACGAGCAGCGGGGGATCCAGTACTTACGGTCCGAGACGCAAATGTCCGGTTTGACATGGACAAGGGAACCTCGAAGGTTCTCAACAACGTCACCATGGACATCCAGCGTGGCGAGACCCTCGGCGTTGTCGGCGAAAGTGGGTCCGGCAAATCGATGTTTGCCGATGCCCTACTCGACGCCGTCGTCGATCCCGGTATCTTGACCGGCGAGATTACCTACTACCCTGAAGACCGAGAACCAATCGACCTCCTCAACCTCGCCCCATGGGAACTGCGCGAGGTCCGCTGGGAAGACATCTCGATGGTGTTCCAGGGCGCAATGAGCGCGTTCAACCCGACGATGTCCATCGGGGAACACTTCGAAGAAACCCTCGAGGCCCACGGCTGGGACATCGAACCCGGCCTCGAGCGCGCACAAGAACTCTTCGAAGACTTACACCTCGAGCCAAACCGGATGCTCTCGTCGTTCCCACACGAACTCTCGGGTGGCCAGAAACAGCGCTGCCTGATCGCACTCAGTCTGATCCTCGAGCCCGAAGTTCTTGTCATGGACGAGCCGACGGCCGCGCTCGACCTCTTGATGCAGCGGTCGATTCTCAATCTGCTGTACGACATCAAAGACAAGTACGATCTCACGCTGGTGTTCATCAGTCATGACCTGCCGATTGTCTCCGGCTTCGCCGACCGGCTGGCCGTTCTCTATGCATTCGAATTCGTCGAGATCGGTGAGGCAAACGAAATCCTCGGCAACGCCGCACACCCATACACGCGGGCGCTGTTGAAGTCCACACCGAACCTCGAGATTCCGCTCGACGAAATGAAGCCGATCGAAGGAGAGAGTCCTGACCCAGTCAGCCATCCAGAGGGTTGTTCGTACCACCCACGATGTCCACTCGGCGACGAACGCTGTGAGGTAGACGACCCAGAGTTCAGTCCAGTTAACGACAAACACGACGTTCGCTGTCACTACTGGGAACGAGCGGACGAAGCGGTCCCACTCGCATTTGGCGGTGATTCCGATGAGTAATAGCAACAGTTCCAACGAGCCAGTGGTTTCGGTCCGCGACCTGCAAGTGCACTTCGAAGACTCGTCGATGCTCAACTCGATGACCCCCGAGTGGCTCAGCGACAAACTCGGGTTGCAAGAAGATCCCACAGTTCGAGCCGTCGACAATATCGACCTCGATCTCGGCGAAAACGACGTACTCGCACTGGTCGGCGAGAGTGGCAGCGGCAAGACCACACTCGGCAAAACGATGGTCGGCCTGACTCGCCCCTCCGGTGGGACCGTCCAGTACCGCGGCCACGACATCTGGGAAGTCCGTGACGGTGACGACGACGGCACCACGTTCGAAGAGATCCGTCGATCACTGCAGATCATCCATCAGGACCCGGGCGCTGCACTCAACCCCTACCGCTCCGTCCTCGAGAACCTCGAGGTCCCACTCAAGCGCTGGCATCCCCACCTCAACTTCGCCGAGCGCCGAAGCCGTATCCATCAGATGCTCGAGCGAACGGGAATTAGCCCACCAGAAGACTACGCCAACCGCTACGTCCACCAGCTGTCCGGTGGCGAACAACAGCGTGTTGCCCTGATTCGTGCCCTGCTGGTCGAACCGGAAGTCATCCTCGCAGACGAGGCCGTCTCCGCACTCGACGTGTCGCTTCGAATCGGTGTGATGGACCTGTTCCTCGAGATGCAGGATCTGTTCGACACCTCCTTTGTCTTCATCAGCCACGACCTCGCGAACGCGCGCTATCTCGCGGGCAAGTCGGGCGGCAAAATCGGTGTGATGTATCTCGGTGAACTCGTCGAAATCGGCACGGCAGAAGAGATCATCCAGAACCCACAGCATCCCTACACCAAGGTCCTGCAGTGGGCAACGCCGGAACTCGATCCGGAGCGAGCCGAGGAATCGATGCGTGAATCACCGCCGGTCCGCAAAATCGACATTCCGGACGCAACCAACCCGCCGTCTGGCTGTCGGTTCCACACGCGTTGTCCTGAAGCACGCGAAGCGTGTAAACAGGAAACCCCCGATCTCTACGAGAGCGGCGGCGAGCAACACCACCAGACGAAGTGTTTCCGCGAACTCGAGGACCACGAGTACTGGCAGAGCGAAGAACTCACTGACGATGGACTCGAGGAGACATCGGCGACGGACCAGACTGACGAAGCGTCGTCGTGACGTTCTCGCCGATTGGAATTGGAGTTACAGATATCGTTTTGTTCGGTAGTGGTTGTTCGACACGGTCAGAACGGTTTCCAACCAATATACAGCACGATCGCGGTACCGATGAGTGTACAGCCGAGGACGATTGCGCTGACTTGGCTGATGACGTATGATGGTGTCCCGGGCTCGAGATGGAGAAACGCCCACCCAAGTACCAGCAACATCGTCGCCGACAGTGTGAACATCCAGATCCAGATCTGTTGTCCGAAACTGGAGGGTCGATTTGCGGAAGGGTTCGGCATTTGTACGGGCGACTACTGGCTCAATATAGATAAACATCTGGGAGCGCGCTGCAGACGGACTGTTGTTCAGTAGTGTCGGTACAACCGAACTGTTCTGTGGATGGTCGAGCACAGAGACAGCGGATCTTCCGACTCGCCGAACACGAATATCGCACGACGGCATCGGACTCGAGACGGGCAACCAGTTTTCAGCCGTGGAAGACCGCATGATTGATATGGTGTGGTATCCTCTAGTACAAGTATGATAGACGTTTACATGGAGCGGTTCGAGCATCCGTACTTGTTCGCACTCATTCCAGCTGCAGGCGTCTTTTTCGCCGCTGCGGTGGGCGCCACAGCAATTGGATCTGACTTCGTCGCTGGATTCCTGAGCCTGTATGCTTCGGTCATGCTGGTTCTGTGTGCACTCGGCTATGGGACGATTGCGCTGTTTTCGTTCAGCACCAAGTACCTCCGACAGTGGCGGATTAACCGCTCTGGATTCGAGTAACGACAACCATTTTCCAACCGTATCACTACAGCTCACCCCAATAGCTGCGGTGCTTTCGGTCTCGGTTCCGTGAACCTGAAGCAGGTGACACAATAGTTAGCGACCTCGAGTCCGATACTCGAGCGAGTTAGAACGGTAACGATCGCTCCGAGAAGTCAGACGGGCGGGTTAGTCGTCGCTCGGGATGCGCCCGTGTGCGTCTGGAATATCAGACTTTTCGTAGAAGTACTCACACAGTGTCTCGCACCAGCGTTCTGCCTGCACGACGTGTTCGTCGAAGCGCTCGGCGACGTGGCGAGACCGGCGTTCGTCGACGGCGTCTTCGATGGACGTCCACTGTGTTCGCATCTCTCGAACGGCTTCGACGCCAGCGTGGCAGTTGTCATACAGCGTCTGGACGACGGTTCGCCCGTCCTCGAGTTCGTGGTCCCACTCGAGATGGTGGAAGAAGAGGAGGAGTTCTTTCGGACAGGACTCGAGGTCGTCGTAGCGCTCGGTGATCGGGTCGCGGTACTGGGCGGCGTAGCCGCTGCCCTTGGAGGTACGGTCGACGCCGATGCCGTCTTCGGTCGCGCCGATGTACTCTGGCCACTCCCACGGCGCAGCGTCGTAGTGGTTCTCCAACTTCTCCTCGCCGTTGTACATCATGTGCATCAGGCCGATACCGCCGGTGTGGTAGTCGATACAGGCCTGCCAAGAGTCGTGGAGAATCTCGCTGACGGCGTCGACGACGGCCTCGTCGTGGCCGAACGTCTGGCGGACCCACTCGTCGGTGATTTCCTCGGTCTCGAGGTCGGGGTTCCAGCAGAGTCGCCCGAAGCCGTAGAGATTCGACTGAAGAAGGTAGTTGCCGGTCCAACTGGGGTCTTCGCCGACGATACCGACGCCAGCGATGCCCTGTCCCTCGCGTTCGGCGAGCACGTCCTTGACGGGTGTTCCCTCGCCGTCGGCGTAAGTGTCGAACTCGAGGGCTTCTTTCCACATCGGGACGTGGTAGGTGGGGTGGACACCCTGGCCGGTGTACTCGCCGGTAATCTGGAGTTCACAGCCCAGATCGGTCTCAGGCATTGCACCGAACAGCGTCGAGATGGGCTCGCGCTGCTGGAAGTCGATCGGGCCGTTTTTGATCTGGACGGTGACGTTGTCGTGGAACTCGCCGTCAATATGGGAGAAAGCCTCGTAGGCCTGGACGGCGCGGTCGTCGTGCTCGGAGTAGACGAACGCACGCCACCAGACGCGGCCACTGTGGCCCTCGAAGGCCTCGCCGAGAACGTTCGCGCCTTCCGCGTGGCTCCGGTCGTAATCGTACGGACCCGGCTGCCCCTCGGAGTCGGCCTTGACGAGGAAGCCGCCGAAATCGGGGATAATTTCGTAGATTTCGTCGACCTTGTCCTGCCACCACTGTTGGACGTCGGGATCGTGTGGATCTGCCGTCTCGAGGCCGCCCAGTCGGATCGGCGCGGCGTAGTTGACTGAGAGATAGATCTGGATGCCGTACCGGCGGAAGACCGAGGCGAGTGCCTCGAGTTTCTCGAGGTTCTTCCGTTCTAAGAGCTGCCAGCCGGCGCGTTCGGCGACGGCGTCGTTGGCGGTTGGGCGGTCAGGAATGCCGGTGTTGACGTTGTTCGGGACGACGCCGTTGATGCCGACGGAGGAGAGCAGGCGCGCGTAGTCGAAGTACCGCTGTCGGGTGTCGGGCAGGCGCTCCCAGTCGAAGATGGACTGGCCCGCGTAGCCGCGTTCGACGGAGCGACGGAACGGGTTGTCCCAGTGGTTGATGATCCGGGAGTTGTTCGCCGGTTCAGAGACGATATCGAGATCGTCGACTGGCTCGCCGAGTGCGATGCGTCGCAGCAGGTCGAAGGTTCCGTAGACGAGACCCGCGTCGTTCGGGGCCGTAATGACGGTACACTCGTGGCCCTCCCACTCGACGGTCCGGATGACGTAGCTGTCCTCGGCGAGGTCCCAGACCTCGTCGGGGTCGATTGTCTGGTGAATCGGTTGCATCTCCTCGGGATGGCCGATGACAAGGAAGTTCTCGACTGATCGTGGCGGATGCTGCCAGAAGTGTGGTTCTTCGCCGAGCATGCCCTCGAGACCGAGTTGGAGTTCGGCGCGAACAGCCCCGAGTTCGGGTGCGCCTTCGGAGACGTAGGCGTGTGAGAGTCGCTCGCGATACGCGGCGAGGTCGGCATCGGCGACGGGCTCGTACTGGAGCCAACAGTCGTCGTAGGTGGTGTCGAACATTCGTCTCGAGATGAAGCGTGACCGCGGTAAAAACGTTCCTTGTTCCCTGATTGAGTCCACACTGTGTTGACACGCGTCGACTCGAGAGTAACACGTAATCGAAGTACGATTACAAATTACCGGGTGGCATTACTGGGATGAAAATCATTATAATTGGGTAGTCGCTAGGTCACGTGTAGCATGCCCAAACACGACGCGGATGATAGCGACAGCGACGACGCACTTACCTTCCGACGACGCCCGGTTTTGGGTTCGATCGGTGCTGCTGGCGTCGCTGGCGCGCTTGGACTTTCTATTGATACGGGACGCGCCGCATCGATTGCACAGGACGGCGACTGGGAAGCTGATGCTGAGGAACGCATCGAAGAACACCGGACTGCAGACCTCGAGGTGACGGTCACCGACGCTGATGGGGCTGAACTCGACGGGGCCGAGGTTGAGGTTGCGATGCAAGAGCACGAGTACGATTTCGGGACGATGATCCACGCGGAGTTCCTGACCGAGGGGACCGAGTGGGGCGGACCGATGACGGCCCCGGACGGCAGCGAGTACGACGAAGACGACCAACAGGAGTACGAAGAGACCGTCGAGGAGCTATTCAACATGGTCGTCTTCGAGAATCTCCACAAGTGGGGCCAGTGGGAAGATAACCAGGAAATTGCTGACAACGCTGTCGACTGGGCAGTCGACCACGACATGGACATCCGCGGTCACGT
The DNA here is from genome assembly GCF_011043775.1 of Natronolimnobius sp. AArcel1. NCBI lineage: Archaea > Methanobacteriati > Methanobacteriota > Halobacteria > Halobacteriales > Natrialbaceae > Natronolimnobius > Natronolimnobius sp. AArcel1. The sequence goes on from NZ_JAAKXY010000004.1 coordinate 25,358, forward strand.
CGCCTTGTGGGGAAACATCGATGCGCACGCGATTCCTGCGGACGTCGTTGAGGCGATGGGCGTCGAGTGGGAAGACGGCGGCGCGACCGATCCCGACCACGACCCCGAGTACGTCGTCGAGCGGTCGATGGACCACATCGAGGACATCATCAGCCACTACGGCGACGACATCACCGAGTGGGAGATCAAAAACGAGGTCCTGCACGAGCCCGATATGATTCGGGCCGTCGAAGGCGACGGCGCTGACGACGACTCTGTCGATCACCTCGAGGCCGAGATTCTGGGCGACTGGTACGAGAAGGGCCAGGAAGTCGCTGATGAGTATGGCGTCGATATCGCGGTCAACGACTACAACACGCTCGAGGGAGGGTATCAGGACGAACAGGACGAGTACGAGCGCCAGATCGACTACCTGGTCAACGACCGTGATATTGATCTCGACGGGATCGGCTTCCAGTGTCACTTCGCTGCAAGCGAGATGCTCGAGCCGGACGAGATTATGGACAACCTCGAGCAGTTCGAGGACTACGGTGCGGGCTTCCGTGCGACGGAGTTCGACACGTTCCAGGAGTGGGACGAAGAGTGGGAGGATCCCGAAGAGCAAGGCGAATACCTCCACACGTTCTTGAAGACCTGGTTCAGCCATCCAAACACCGACTCGTTCCTTGTGTGGGGGCACTGGGACGGCGTCCACTGGGGGCCAGATCAGGGCCACGACCCAGACGGCGTGCTGTTCGATCACGACTGGAACCCCAAGCCGGCGTACGACTACTACACCGACCTTGTCTTCGATGAGTGGTGGACTGAGGAGTCCGGCGAAACCAATGGCGGATCCTACACGACGACTGGCTTCAAAGGCGAGTACGAAATTACCGCGAGCTACGACGGTGCGGAAACGACGACGACCGCGACGCTTTCCGACGATGGCGAGACCGTCGAACTCGAGATTGATGCGGACGGCATGGACGACTCAGAGCCAGCCGACGATTCGGCCGACGAACCAGCCGATGACAGTGACGATACGGGAGCGAGCGACGACGGTGACGACGGCGACGGCATCCCTGGCCTGGGAATCGTCTCCTCACTGGCCGCCCTTTCGGGGCTTGCCGGCTACGCGCTTCGACGCGGTGGTGAAGACGAGTCCTAACGCAAAATTATCATTAACATATAGAAACGTTATAGGAGGCTGAACCGAGACGACCCAGTAATGGGTGACGAAACCACAGCGGGCGATTCGTCGCGGCAACGTTCCATGCTCCGCCGGCCGTTTCTTGGCGCAGTTGGGGCGTGCAGCGGGCTCGGTATTGCTAGCGCACTTGGACTCTCTCGTACCGATTCAGTACGCGCGACACAGGACGACGACGAGGAAACGGACTGGGAAGCCGAAGCTGACGAACGCATCGAAGAGCATCGAACAACGGACCTCGAGGTGCGAGTCGTCGACCGCAACGGCGATCCGATCGACGGCGCGGACGTCGATATCACGATGTCCGAACACGAGTACGGCTTCGGGACCGCTGTCAACGCGGGCACGCTACTCGAGGAGACTGAACCCGGCGACGAGTACCACGAGCACATTCCCGAGTTGTTCAACAAGGCCGTCCTCGAGAACCAACACAAGTGGCGGTTTTTTGAGGATGATCAGGACCTAGCCGACGAGGCGACTGAGTGGATTCTCGAGCAGGATCTCGAACTGCGCGGCCACACCTGTCTGTGGGCGAGTGTCGACTCGGCTGCGGTTCCAGAGGACGTGGTTTCGGCGATGGGCCGGGAGTGGGATGAAGGCGATGTGACTGATCCCGAGGAAGATCCCGACCACGTCTTAGAGCGAGCAACCGAACACCTCGAGACGATCATGGAACACTACGGCGACGACATTACCGAGTGGGACGTGGTCAATGAGGCTGTCAACGAGCCGGGATTCATCCGCACAATCGACGGCGTCAACAGGGGCTTCGAAGGACCAACCCTCGCAGAGTGGTACCAGCGTGCGGCCGAAATCGGGGACGAATACGACGTCGGTGTCGACGTCAACGACTACAACGTCCTCGTCGGTCCAAACCAGGGCACGCGGGAGTTCTATCAGGACCAGATCGAGTTCCTGCGCGAGGAAGGCGTCGACCTCGACGGAATCGGACTACAGTGTCACTTTAGCGAGGGGAACACCTTGGACTCTGAGCAGGTCATGGACGGCATCGATCTGTATGCCGATTACGACGCGGACGTTCGAATCACGGAGTTCGACACCGAAGGCGGCTCGTGGGACGACAACGAAAAGGCCGACTATCTCCACATGTTCCTCAAAACGGTCTTCAGCCATCCCGCGACGACCGACTTCGTCATGTGGGGCTTCTGGGACGGCCGTCACTGGTACGACGACGCCCCCCTGTTCTACGAGGACTGGGAGCCAAAACCCGGCTACGACGCCTACACCAACCTCGTCTTCGACGAATGGTGGACCGACGAAGACGGCCAGACCGACAGCGGCGTCTACGAAACGCAGGCGTTCCACGGCGAGTACGAACTGAGCGCAAGCTATGAAGACGAGAGCGCCTCGACAACGACCACCATTACCGGCGAGGACGAAACCATCGAACTCGAGTTAGACAACGAGGCGGGCGAAGACAGTATCCCCGGCTTCGGCGTCGGTGCGGCACTTGCCGGCCTCGCCGGGCTTGCGGGCTATGCCTGGCTTCGCGACGGCGACGCAGAAACGGCGTAAGCACCATACTCGATCCGTCTCACATTTCGAGTCTTCTCAGCAACACTGCAAAAACGGCTGTTGATCGGCGGTATTAGTACTCCTCGAGGCCTTCTTTCACGGCGTCGTAGGCCGGCTTCTCGCCGTAGCGGCCATCGAACAGCAGCGGGTCGCCGGTGTAGCGCTGGCCGAAGTCCTTGAAGCCACGGATCCAGGAACTGCCGTCGTGGACGCCCCACGTGACGAGATTGTCACAGCCAACATCAAGACAGGTCTCGACGACCTCGCGATAGTATTCGGCTTGTTCCTCGAGTGGGTTTTCGGGTTCCTCGCCGTCGTGGAAGGCGACATCCATCTCGGTGATGTGGACCTCGAGGCCGAGCTCTTGGAAGCGCTGGATGTTCTCCGCGATGGATTCTGGATCTGGCCAGTCGCCCAGTGCGTGGAGTTGGAGCCCAACACCGTCGATTGGGACGTCATCCTCGAGCAGTCCTTCGACTAAGTCGTAGATCGCGTCGGATTTCTCATTGATCTCGTCTGCGCCGTAGTCGTTGTAGAAGAGGTCGGCGTCGGTGACCTCGTCGGCCCAACGGAAGGCATCGGCGATGTAGTCCTCACCGAGGCCGTCGGACCAGACCGTCCGGCGCATCGAACCGTCGTCGTCGACGGCCTCGTTGACGACATCCCAGGCGTCGATTTTCGCGCGATACCGCCCGGCGACGGTATGAATGTGATCTCGCAGGAACGTTCGGAGTTGCTCGTCCGTGTAGTCCCACGCCTGGAACCAGTCGGGTTTCTGGTTGTGCCAGACGAGCGTGTGCCCGCGCACGTACATGTCGTTTTCGACGCCGAAGTTGACGATAGCGTCGCCGTTCTTGAAGTCGTAGGTATGTCGCGACGGGCGCAGTCGCGTCATCTTCAGGGCGTTTTCAGGTGTTACGGCGTTGAACTCCTCTGCAACGGTTTTCCAGTAACTCGGGTCGACGCGGAGCGCGTTGGGGTCGAGCGCCGCACCGATAGTAAACTCCTGTGCATCAGCAGCATCACGAAGCGTTGCCTGCTCTGACATTGAGCGAACAGAGGGAACGGATCGCATAAAACGTAGGGGTCCCGGCAGAGCCCACCCGACAGGCACAAGGGTTGTATAGTTGCTTTTCAAATGGCCTGCCATGAGCACAACAGCGACACAGAAAAAGTTCGCCCGCGGGGCAATGTTGATCTCCGTGATCATTGGCATCATCGGATTGATGTATTTCACTACGCGTGGGGAGGTGGTGACCGGTCTCGTCGTCGGCACGCTGTTCGGAGTCGGCGGCTACTGGGAGTACAAACGACGCATTCGCGACCTCGAGCAAGCGGACATGGGTGGTGCCGAGCGCGATCCGTTCGAAGAGCGAGAGCGCCGCCGGTGACCGGCAAAAGCGCCATCGTCGCCGCTCGAACACGCCGATCCGCAGGATTATAGTCGCCCCCCAGCGAACCGGTGGCGTATGAGTTTCCTCGACGACGACTACCTCCTCGAGACCGATGCCGCACGCGAGTTGTACGCTGCAATCGAAGACCTGCCAATTATCGATCCCCACACCCACGCCGACGTTGCCGAAATCGTCGACAACGACGGCTGGGACGATATCTGGGAAGTCGAAGCCGCCACGGATCACTACGTCTGGGCGCTGATGCGAAACTGCGGCATCGACGAGGACCTGATCACCGGCGACGCCGACAACCGCGAGAAGTGGAACGTGCTCGCTGAAGTTTTCCCGCAGTTCGCTGGGAACCCGACGTATGAGTGGGTTCACCTTGACCTCAAACGTCGATTCGGCATCGACGAACAGATCTCCGCCGAGACGGCCGACGAGATCTGGGCGGAGACGAAATCCCAACTCGAGACCGACGACATGCGGCCCCAGCAACTCCTCGCGGAGATGGATGTCGAAGTCGTCGGCAGCACCGACGATCCGACGGACGACCTCGAATACCACGAGCGCGCCGCCGAAGAACTCGAGGGCGTCGACCTCGTCCCGACCTGGCGGGCCGACCGCGCCGTCAAAATCGACCAACCGGAGTGGACCGACTTCGTCGCCGAACTCGAGGACGCAACCGAGATCAGCACTGACGACTTCGACGGCTTTCTGGCTGCACTCGAGGCCTCTCACGACTATTTCGACGCCCGTGGCTGTCGGGCCTGCGATCTCGGCCTCGAACAGCCCGTTTCGCGACCCGTCAGCGACGAACGCGCACGCGAGGTGTACCAGCAGGCACTCGCCGGTGGCTCGCTTTCCGAGCGCGAAGTCGGTGACTTCATGGCCTACATTACGGCGTTCGTCGGCGAGTTAAACGCCGAGAAAAGCTGGGTCACCCAGTTGCACATCGGTCCCGTCCGCAACTACCGCAACTCGCTGTTCGAGCAGTTGGGCCCCGCGGCCGGCGGCGATATCTCCACGCAGGACGTCGATATCGTCAAGCCACTCGAGCACTTCGTCAATCGCTTCGACGACGAGATGGACATCATCCTCTACACAATCGATCCAACTCACTATCCGTCGATGGCGACGATGGCTCGCGTCTTCCCGAACGTAACCATCGGCCCCGCCTGGTGGTTCAACGACAGCCCGTTCGGCATGGAACAGCAACTCGAGTACGTCGGCACAGTTGAGTTGCTCTCCCAGCACGCCGGGATGGTCAGTGACTCGCGAAAACTGCTGTCGTATGGGTCGCGCTTCGAGATGTTCCGGCGCTCGCTTGCAAACGTCGTCGGGAAACAGGTCGAGCGCGGACAGGTGCCGATGGACGTGGCACAGGATCTGGTCGAACGACTGGCCTACGACCGGCCGAACGAACTGTACGAGCTCTAAGCGTCCGGACTCGAGGGCTGTTTCTGCCGTCTCGCCGGTGACCTGTTGCTGTTGGCCCCTTTTCCTCTGTACGTCGCTACGCAGGAACAGTGGGTTCCGGCGCTCGAGTCGCTGTTCGAACCGCAACGTGTGGCTCGCCTGATTACGCGACAAAAAAGCGGATTCTGTGATGCCAACAGACTGCGCTACACTTCGTCCCAGGGGCCCCACTCGTCTGCGCCCGGTTCCTGATTTTGCGTGTGCCACTGGGCTTCCCAATTGGTGCCGTCCCAACTTACTCGGTCGCCGTCTGTGTAGACCTCGTCTGCGTCCCACTCGGGGTAGTCTCCATCGTCGTTGTCGTCATCGTCGTCATCGCCGTTGTCGCCATTATCACCGTTCCCAGGATCATCGCCGTTCCCATCGCCTTCGACGGTGATTTCGACCGTCGTCGTTCCGTCGGCGTCAGTCACTGACACCGTCTCCGTCGTCGAATCGTCGTCGGTCGAGACGGTGACTTCGTGCTCGCCAAGGAACGCCGTCGTTTCGTAGACGCCGTCGTCGCTCGCCCCGGACTCGTCGGTCCACCATTCGTCGAAGACAAGGTCTGTGTAGGCGTCGTAGCCGGGCTTTTCGTTCCAGTCCTCGTCGAACAGTGGTGCATCTGCATCCGAGCCGTCGTACTCAGGACCCCAGTGAACGCCATCCCAGTGACCCCAGACGAGGAATGCGTCGGTGTTGGGGTGGCTGAACCACGTCTTCATGAACTCATAGAGGTACTCGCCCTGCTCATCAGGTGAGGACCAGTTGCCCTGGAACGTATCGAACTCGGTTGCGCGAAAACCCGCGCCGTAGCCTTCGAACTGCTCGAGGCCGTCCAGAACCTCGTCTGGCTCGAGTGTTTCGTCACTGGCGAAGTGACACTGGAAACCGATCCCGTCGAGATCGATGTCCCGGTCATTAACGAGGTAGTCGATCTGGCGCTCGTAGTCATCGCGCGTGTCCTGATACGGGCCGACGAGAACGTTGAAGTCGTTGACGGCAATGTCAACGCCGTACTCGTCGGCGACTTCTTCGGCGTATTCATACCAGTCGCCCAGAATCTCGGCTTCGACGGGATCTGCGTCTTCGCCTTCGACAGCCTCAATCATCGCTGTTTCGTGGATCACTTCGTTTTTGACCTCCCACTCGCTGACGTCGTCGCCATAGTGGCTGATGATGTCCTCGATGTGGTCCATCGCTTCGGAGACGACGTAGTCCGGATCGGGATCGGCATCACCCGCTTCGTCCCACTCGCTCGCCCACGGATCGCCCATCGCCTCGACGACTCGTGGCGGGACGGCGTAACCGTCGATGTTGCCCCACAACGCGACGTGGCCGCGAACGTCCATCTCTCGATCGATGGCCCAGTCGACGGCTGCGTCCGCGATATCGACGTTATCCTCCCAGAGATACCACTTATGTACGTTCTCGAGGACGACCATGTTGAACAGGTCCTCGACGGTCTCTTCGTACTCGGCTTGATCCTCGGGTGTGTGCATCTCCTCGCCCCACTCGGCCTGGTCGATGAGGAACTCCGCGTGGATCATCGTCCCGAAATCGTACTCGTGGTCTTGTTGTTCAATCTCGACAGTTGCTCCATCAACTGCTGATCCATCCGGATTGACGACATCGACCTCGAGATCGCCCGTTCGGTACTCCTCAATCCGATCCTCAGCTGCGTCCTCCCAGTCGCCCGCTTGCTGTGCGCCGACTGTTCCGGGGACGCCGGCACCGACGCCTAACCCGCCGAGCAATCCTGCGATACCGACCGACCGCAGGTAGTCTCGCCGCTCGAGTCGTCCGATGGTGTCGCCTGTGAGTTGATTCCCGCTCGAGTTGCTTCTCTGATTGCTATCATCATCGGTCATTGGTATGCCCCACAATCACACGCATCGTCAATTATAATAAATGTTATTTCGAGCAGATTATAATATTTGCTTGAATGTTGTTTGAGAAAATATCCGAGTGCAGACGACGAAAAAACGGTTCGCGGCGTTACAGACGGTCGAAACCGACGATAATGTCGCCGTCAGTCGTTCGACCGGTTACCATCGCAACGTCCTCGAGTTCGCTGCTCGGACCGTCGAAGTGAACCAGCTGTGAGCGGTTGCCGCGCCCGTTTCCACCACCGCCTGGCAGGTGCACGACATCGCTGCCATCGCCGGCTGTGACCAGGTCTGGATTGCCAAAGCGAACCGTATCGTAGTCGACATCGGCAGGATCGAATGCGTCACCGGCGTGGATATGTACCGGGACACGTCCGTTACCCTGTCCCGAGCCACGAACATCGATATCGACGAGGACGATTTCGATCGATTCGTCGGTTGGCTCCTCGAGCGAGAACGACGTCGCAATTTCGCCGTCACCGGTGTCGACGGTCAGTTCGTACTCGCCGAGGAACGCGGTCACGTCAAACGTGCCGTCGGCGTCCGTCTCGCCGGTTTCGTCGGTCCACCACTCCTCGAAGACGAGGTCCGTGTAAACATCGTGTGTCGGCTTGGGATTCCAATCGGCGTCGAACAGCGGCGCGTCGTCCTGCCAGTGTTCGTCGTCCCAAAAGCCCCACATGAGAAAGTCCGCTGCCTTGGGGTGGCTGAAGAATGTCTTAAGGAACCAGTGGAAGAAGTCGGCTTTGTCTTCTTCGAGCCAGTTTGGATCGGCCATGTCGAACTCAGTGATGCGAAGGGCGGCCCCGTCGCCAGCCTCAGCATAGCGGTCGAGTGCGTCCATGATCTCGCCCGGCGTGAGTTGCTCGCCACGGCTGAAGTGACTCTGCAGTCCGATGCCGCCAAGGTCGACTCCGTCTGCGTCGACAAGGAAGTCGATCTGGCGTTCGTAATCGTCGCGCGTCCCCTCATACGGGCCAGAGAGCACGTTGTAATCATTGACATCGATTGCAACGCCCTCGGGTGCGACCTCCGTGGCCGTCTCATACCACTCCTCGAGTATCGGGGCTTCGACGGGATCGACGTCTTCGCCGTCGATGAGCTGTGTCATCTCGGTTTCGTGGACCGCTTCGTTGACCACGTCCCAATGTTCGATGTCGTCGCCGTAGTGCTCGATAATCGTCTCGATATGCTCGAGTGAGCGCTCTGCGACATACTCGGCGTCGCCTTCGTCCATCGCGTCCTCGACATCTTCGGGGATGGAGTTCGAATCTCGACTCGACCACAGGCAAGCGTGACCGCGAATATCGAGATCCTGCTCGAGAATCCAGTCGGTCGCGTCGTCGGCTAGGTCCTGATTGTCCTCAAAGAAGCGCCACTTGTGTTGATTCTCGAGGACTGTCCCGTTGAACAACTCGGGAATGTGCTCGCGATACTGCTCGGCGTCCGAATCGTCTTCTTGCAGTCGAGGAGCATCAACAGCAGTCCCGAACGTGAACTCGTGGTCTTGCATCTCGAGAGCGACATCGGCGTCGACGGCGTCGCCGTCGGCGTCGGCAACCGAAACCGTGAGATCGGCTGTCCGATGCTCCTGAATGCGTGCGTCTGCATCTTCTTCCCAGCCGTCCTCGAGATCGATCTCGTCGTCCCAGGAGGGGAGTTCATTGGCATCGACATCCTGTCCAAAGTCAAGCAGGGCGAGGCCGCCGATGTCGACGGTCTGGCCCTCAATACCGACCCAGAATTCAGTCCACCACTCACCGGAGTCACCGCTGGTCTGGAAGTTGATCGGGAAGAAGTAGCGCTCCCACTCTTGGCCAGCGGCAACGCCACCGTTCAGGACGTAGTTCTCTGCCTCGTTGTCCGCGTCGGTCGTCTTGTACGTCACGTCGGCAGTCGAACCACCAGTGCCGGGATTCCGGAGATAGGCAACCCCAAGAAGCGTATCATCCACTGATACCCCACGGTCGTCGACGGTCGCCTGAAAGTTGACACCCCATGGATCGACTGATCCGTCCTCGAGTTCGCCAACCTCAATTCGGGTCGCTTCGGCGAACGGAACATCATCGTCGCTGACATCGAGTGATTCGCGGTCGGCAAGATCCTCGTGCTCTCCCGCGAGGTCGTAGGCCTCGTGGGTGTCGGCCTCGTTGTCTGCGTACACGAACTCGCCGGGTGCGATGTCGAGTTGTGAAAGTTCGTCGACTAACTCCCCGTAGTAGGAATCGTCCGGCGACGGCCACTCGGCGTCATCCGCGCCGACGCGGCCTGCCAACCCTGCCGCAAGGCCAAATGCGCCAACTGTTCCCAAGAAGGGACGGCGACGAATCGATCTATCCGACGATGGCTGCGGTCGCTCCTCCCGATTGGTTGGATCTGTCATGTCCACCGATAGCTATTCCCAAACGCGAATAAAAAGGTTTCCAATTATTGTCTGTTAAGATAAGGTCGTAACCACGGAGACAACAAGACCGCTCGAGACGATGTACAGCTCGATCACAACACCACGTTGCAATCGGGCATGCACTACGTTCTTAGTAGGGATGATTCCTATGCGAGTCCGAATTAGCTATCAAACGTCCAGCGCTGATGAGCGTCGCCAGACCACGACCCCTGCTGGACGTTTGCACCGTCGTCACTCGAGGCATTTTCGACCTCGAGTGCAGCGCCGGTGTGGACGGGTTCGATACGATACTCGCCGTTCCCTTCGTCGGAGAGATAGAACCGCTGGTTGTCGCCACCGTGATCCGCGTACTGCTGGACGTTTGCACCGGCCGAGTCGCCGCCGACATCGAGGACGCTGCCGCTGTTGACGTTCTCGATGCGATACACACCGCCGCCTGTGTCCTCGACGTGCCACTGCTGGTTGTCACCGCCCCAGTACTCGTACTGCTGGATGTTCGCGCCGTCGTCTGTCGACTCTCCCGACACGTCAAGGCCCTTACCGCTGTTGACGTTCTGGATGCCGTAAGTTCCGTCGGCGAGGTCGCCCGAGGAGCCGCCGTTGCCGTCATCGTCACCGGGATCGCCGCCAGGGTCACCACCTGGGTCACCACCGTTGCCACCGTCGGCTTCACTGAACGAGACGGAGGCACTGTTAGAGCCCTGATAGTCCCAGGCCTCGACAGCCATGATCTGGTAGTCGTGACTCCCTAACTCGAGGCCAGCGCTCTCCCAGGCGTCGAAGTGGTTGCCAATGTTGACGGTGCCGCTGGTTCGTGAATTATCCCGGATGCTCCAGTACTGGGTGAACGTTGCCGTCCCCTCGATCGACGGCTCCTCGATGCGTTCGGAGGTGTAGATATCGTAGGTACCGCCGTCACTCTCGTGACTGCCGTGTGCCTCGTCGCCAGGCCGGTACGTCCCGTAGTTCTCGATGATGTAATATTCTACGAGCGGATCCGTTGTCCATCCGTACACGCATAGATAGGAGTTCTCCGACGGGTTGTGCGTGGCATCGTACTCGATCGTCCGACTCGCACCAGGATCCCATCCCATGCCGACGACGAAGTTGCCGGTGTTTTGCCAATCGACGCTGTAACTACCGCCGTCCTCGAGCGTCATCGAAACCACGTCCTCGGTGTCGGTCCAGAACGACACGAACGAGCCATCGTAGCTGGTCTGTTGGTTTTCGGTGAGTGTTTCTTGGGCGGCAGCCGATGTTGCCATCGCTCCAACACCGAGCCCGGTTGCTGCCGCGGCCCCGACTGCTTGCAGGTATCCTCGGCGCGCAAGTTCACTCGAGTCTCCGTCAGAGTCGGTCGACTGCTGGCTGTCCCCTGAGAAATCGGTTACGCTCTTCCCCACCGAAGTACTATCAGTTCGCTTCCCCGCCGCCTTCTCACTGTTGTCATCTGTCATGCTGCGTCTGCAGCTATATCACCATTGTTAATAAAGGTTAGTATTAAATAATTTGGGTTATAAATTAATTTATTTCAGTAGTAAAAATACTGCGCAGGTGCTGGTACCTACCGAGTCCGCTGCTGATCCATCAACGGTGTTGCTGCAAGCCGAGTCAGCTAGGGAACTGATTACCAGCCGCCCCAGCCGCCACCGCCGTCGTCACCACCGTTGCCACCGTCATCGGCTTCACTGAACGAGACGGAGGCACTGTTCGAACCCTGGTAGTCCCAGGCCTCGACAGCCATGATCTGGTAGTCGTGACTCCCTAACTCGAGGCCAGCGCTCTCCCAAGCGTCGAAGTGATTCCCAACGTCGATGGTACCACTGGTTCGCGAATTATCGCGAATGCTCCAGTACTGGGTGAACGTCGCCGTCCCCTCGATGGATGGCTCTTCGATGCGCTCGGAGGTGTACATATCGTAGGTGCCGCCGTCGCTCTCGTGACTACCGTGTTCCTCGTCACCAGGTCGGTACGTCCCGTAGTTCTCGATGATGTAGTACTCCACAAGTGGATCCGTCGTCCACCCGTACAGACACAGGTAGGAGTTTTCTGATGGATTGTGCGTGGCATCGTACTCAATTGTCCGACTCGAGCCGGGATCCCAGCCCATGCCGACGACGAAGTTGCCAGTATTTTCCCAGTCGACGCTGTAACTGCCGCCGTCCTCGAGCGTCATCGAAACCGTATCGTCGGTGTCGGTCCAGAACGATACGAACGAGCCGTCGTGAGTGGTCTGTTGGTTCTCGGTGAGCGTTTCCTGGGCGGCAGCCGACGTCGCCATGGACCCAATTCCGAGACCAGCCACTGCGGTTGCTCCTGCCGCTTTCATGTAGTCGCGCCGGTCGATCAGTTTCGCTGCCGATTCGTCCACGTTGTGCGTCTCGTTGTCTGTCATCGTTCGATGATTGGATACGTCATTTGGTCGCCCGGTTCACGCCTGTCGTGTGGCATACTACCAAACATCATGGTACTCAACCACATCATAATGTCCAACGGCAATTATTGATAAATGTTTCTTATAGTTCTTTACTATAATTATAAAACACGTGCAGTGATAGACCAACCATCGCGTAGATTACTGTTACTCGAGACTGTACGAGAGAGACTGAGTCACCCGTCAACGAACAGGCCTAAAAGAAAAAACGCGCTGCTGTTATTCTACGTCGACTGCCGACTCGGTGTAGTACGTGCGAGCGGTCTTCGGTACCGTTTTCGTGTCCGTAACCTCGAGCTCTGCAACAGACTCGATATCCGTCGCGGAGCTTCCGATGCGGACCTCGTATGGTCCCTCTTCAACTGTGAGGTTCATATCGAGGTCGTGGAACGCAAGCTGGGTCGTGTTGAACTCGAAGGTGACGCGTTTGGACTCGCCAGCCTCGAGATCGACGCGTTCGAAGCCGAGCAGTTCCTGCACCGGACGGGCCTGGCTCGGGTTCGCTGCGTGCGTGTAGAGTTGGACGATCTCGGTACCGGCGCGGTCGCCGGTGTTCGTGACCGTCACGCTCGCAGAGACCGACTCGAGTGGCGTTGCGCTATCAGCCGACAGCGAGATGTCGCCGTACTCGAACTCGGTGTAGCTCAGGCCGTGACCGAACGGATACACTGGGTTGCTGTCAGTGTAGACGTAGTCCTTGTTCGCCGTGTTGGCTTTGCGGTTGTAGTAGACCGGGAGCTGGCCGACCGATTTCGGCAGCGAGACCGGGAGTTTTCCGGCAGGGTTGTACTCGCCGAACAGCGTTTCGGCGATTGCTGGCCCACCTTCGTCGCCTGGCAGCCAGGCGTAGAGAATCGCCGGGGCGTCCTCGGCGATGTCCTCGATTGCGTGTGGTCTCCCACTGACAACGACGACGATGACCGGGGTGTCCGTCTCGAGCAGTTCCGAAACGAGTTCCTCTTGCACGCCAGGGAGCCCGAGATGGGTCATGTCGCAGCCTTCGCCACTGGTTGGGACGCTTGGTTTCTCCTCTTTGTCGGCGTCCACATCGGAGAAGTCGACTGCGGAGCGAGCGCCGACGAACGCCAGCGCAATGTCTGCGTCGTCGGCAGCCTCGGTTGCCGCGTCGAAGCCGTCGGTCGACGGCCCAGAGATCGTACAGCCCTGCTCGTAGGAGACGTCGATTTCGTCTCGCTCCTCGAGGGCGGCAAGCGGCGTGATGGCGTCGGCTTCGTACTCCTCTTCGGGGTAGTGGGCTGCGTAGGCGTAGTCGCCCATGAGCTCTTTCGGATCGTCTGCCTTGGGACCGACAACGGCGACGGAGTCGGCCTCGAGTGGCAGCAGGTCGTCGTCGTTTTTGAGCAGCGTCATCGACTGACGGGCGGCCTCGAGCGTTACGTCGCGGGCTTCGTCGGTGTGGAACGCGTCTGGGGCCTCGTCGGGGTCGACTCGCTCGTTGTCGAAGACACCCTTGCGGAACTTCTCTCGGAGAACGCGACGGACTGCCTCGTTGAGCGTCGATTCCGAGAGGTCGCCATCTTCGACGGCGCTGACGAGATGTTCGCCGTAGTACTCGGTGTAGGGCAGTTCGACGTCGAGACCGGCCTCGATCGAGGCGACGGCACCCTCCTGTTTCGTGTTGATCGTGCCGTGTTCGGTCTCCAAGTGGCGAACGCTGTAGTAGTCCGAAACGACGGTGCCGTCGAAGCCGAACTCACCGCGCAGCAGATCGGTCAGGAGCCACTCGTTGGTCACACATGGAACGCCGTCGAGGTCGTGATAGGCGTTCATCACCGACTCGGCGTTCGACTCGCTGATGACGGCCTCGTAGGGGAACAGATGGGTTTCACGGAGTTCGCGCATGCCGACGTTGAACGACGAGCGGTTCTTCCCACCATCGGTCGCGCCGTGGCCGACGAAGTGTTTCAAGGTTGCGGAGATACCATCATCACGGCCCTCGCCTTGCAGTCCATCCACGTACGCGCGTGCCATCTCGGCGACCATGTACGGGTCCTCACCGAATGTCTCCTCAACACGGCCCCAGCGAAGGTCTCGAGCAACGTCGAGCACTGGCGACAACGCATGCACCGTCCCGATCGACTCGAGTTCGCCACGAATCGTCTCGGTGACGGTCTGGAGCAATGCTGGGTTCCAGGTGCTTGCCATCCCGAGCATCTGCGGGAAGGTCGTCGCTTCCGGACCCATGTACCCGCTAAGACACTCTTCGTGGGGAATCGCCGGAACACCGAGTCGTGTCTCGGTCTCGAGGTAGTCCTGGAGTTCGTTCGTGATGCGTGCAGCGTCGGCCGGTGCGAGGCCACCCTCGCCACCGATTCGGGTCAGGTGACCGATCCCGTCGCCGAGCCACTCCTCGACGGCTTCCTCGTCGAGTTCGTCGTCCGCAGTCAGAATACGCTCTGCGTTGACCGAACCCAACTGTGCGGCTTTCTCCTCGAGCGTCATCTGCTCGAGAAGATCCTCGACTCGAGCCGAGACGGACGCTGTTTCATCCCGATACGTCGCGGTAGGCTGTTCGTCTGTCACATATTGTCCGAGGTGATCGATCATCTTAGTCCTTCTGACAGTGGATTCGTCGGACCGATTGGACACTATTCTCCGATATACCTTCGGCAGCGATCGGGTTCTGTTATGCAGACATCGATCAACCAAACACAAACAGAGTTCCATACAAGATAATTGTGTTCTCCAAAACAGAATCAAAGTCAGTTTGAGACAGTAATACTGACCTGCTCAGAACGTATTTTTATTACACCTGTACTGCTGTAAATCGGTTCCGGCAAACTGTCGAGGGGGACCGCTATCTCTGGAATAGTATCACCAACCGTTTGATGAGATACAGAGTACGATGAGTTACATAGGGAGAAAACCATTCTCTACCAAAGAACACACCTGTATATTGGTCCCACGTCACATGGCTGACAGACACACAACACACGCGAAACAAAAATTAGCGCAAGACTCGAAGGAATCCCACCAAATCAGTGTGGTCAGTGCTCACAAGCACTGTGGTACACCCCATGGAGTATTCCGGGTGGTTACGCCGACCGTAATTTCATCTTTCATATGTATTATTCAACTCCACAGCATCTGAATATATCTTAGTATAATTGCGATAGACTGACAATCACTCCCAGAGACGGGAGTCCGCAGGCTGCTTGCGGTTCAACAGCGCCAGTGTTCTGCCAGACTCACCGAAACAGTAATTTTATTAGGGTAGGCAAGCAGTTCAACAGTATCAATAGACCATGAGTAATTGGCTCCTCAAGCGAATCGGGCAGAGCATCTTGACGGTTGTCGTGGTGTTCCATCTGACATTCGTCTTGGTTCGGCTCATGCCGTCGGACCCTGTTCAGGCGATGTTCACGCAGATGATGGCGGAGAATCCGGACAATCCGGAACAAGCTCGCCAGCTCGTCGAACTATATGTAAGTATCAACCCGCAAGACCCACTGTATATACAGTATATCGACTACATGGCTGCCCTCCTGCAGGGCGACCTCGGTTACTCGATGGCCGAGAACGCCTCGGTGAACCAGGTTCTCGCTGAGGCAGTCCCGTGGACGATTTTCTACATGTCCGTGGCGATGGCCATCACGTTCGTGACGAGTATCTGTATCGGTGCGATTATGGCCTACTACGAGGGAACGAAATTCGACACCGCGATGACCGTCGTCGCTGTCATCGAGAGCTCGACCCCGTACTACGTCGTTGCACTGCTGTTGTTGTTCGTCTTCTCCTACCAGCTCGGCTGGTTCCCAACGAGCGCCCGCTACCCTGGTGGAGCCGACATCGGTCTGAACGCCGAGTTCGTCCTCGGTGCGTTCTATCACGCAGCGCTTCCGATCTTCTCGATGGTCGTTACAGGGGCTGCAGCATCGCTCGAGATGCGTGGGAACTCGATCAGTGTCCTCGGCTCTGACCACATCCGAGTTGCACGCCTGCGTGGACTGCCGCCAATGCGTATCGCACTCCGATACGTCATGCGCAACGCATTGCTCCCGCTTTACACCGGCCTGTTGCTCCTCGTTGGCTTCATGATCGGTGGCTCGATCGTTCTCGAGGAGATCTTCAACTACCGCGGGATGGGGTGGTATATGTTCGAGGGGGTCAACAACCGTGACTACCCACTGATGGTTGGTGGCTTCATGGTGATCTGTTTCACCGTCGTCATCATGATGTTCATCGCTGACCTTACCTACAGCAAAATCGACCCGCGTGCGAAAACCAGCGGTGACAACATGGAAGTGTACGGCAGCTCGGCCGGTGTCCCACTTCGCACACAGCTCAAACGCTACATCCAGCGTCTCACCAGCAGCAACGAGCCTCGAGCCGACGGCGGAACGACTCCACACGCGTTGTTCGGTGACGATGATGCGGCGAGCGTGAGCCGCAAAGACGTCATGTATCGGAAGTTCGACCGCTCGGTGTACGCGCCGGCCAAGATCGTCCTGAGTGACTGGCGTGGTCTCGTCGGGACCGTGCTGACTATGTCGTTCATCTTCATGGGCGTCTTCGGTCCGCAGTTTACCCACAGTCCAACAGCAACGTTCGACTCGTGGGTCTCGCCACTGGATGGCAACCTCGCACACCCGCTTGGAACGAGTAACACCGGGATTGACATCCTGTCGCTCGTCGTCAATGGGACAACTCCGGTCCTCATCATGGTCGCAACTGGTGCGATTGTCACGGTGTCGCTCGGTGTCGCTGTCGGGACGGCAGCCGGCTTCCGTGGCGGTGCGCTCGACCGCGCGCTCATGACCATCTGTGACATCGTCGTCTCGATCCCTGGTCTGCCACTGATCATCGTCATTGCGGCGATCATTGAACCGCGCCATCCCGCACTGATCGGTATCGTCCTCTCCGTTGCCGCCTGGGGTGGCCTTGGACGGGCGATCCGGTCTGAAGTGCTGAAAGTCCGCAGTCAGGAGTACGTCGAGGCCTCCCGCGCAATGGGCGTCGGGACCTTCGCAATTGTCCTGAAGGACATCCTGCCAAACATCTGGCCATACGTCCTCATCAACCTCGCCAACCACGGACGGAACATCATCTTCTCGTCCGTCGCCCTGTACTACCTGGGCTTCCTGCCACGCAGCACCCAGAACTGGGGTGTCCTGCTCGATCAGGCAGAGTCGTCCAACGCGCTGTACTCCATAGGCCAGGTCCACTACATCCTGGCACCGATGCTGGTCATCATCCTGTTCTCGATGGGGCTGATCCTCATCGCACAGGCACTCGACCGCATCAGTAACCCACGGATCCGCGCCCGTCACGCCAAGTCCGTCGACGACGACGAACCACGATAACGGCTGACGGCGATACGATTACGGTTTCTTTTTTGCGCCGCGTACGTGAACAGCGACGGCCTCGAAACGACTCGCTTGTACTAGCCACTACAGACACGGTGAGTGCCAGCAAAAAAAGTGTGATCGACGCCTGCAGTACTGCCTTTCTATCCCTGATAGGCGTCTGATTCTTCGAGCACGGCCGATTCCGAAAGGTCCCAGTCTGCGAGATACGCTTCCTGTGCGTCGACGAGTTCGGCAAACAGTTCCCGCGCTTCCTCGGTCTGGAGCGTTCGAATCTGCTGGTCGATGAGGAAGCCTTCGAATGCGGCGTCGATGTCGCCCTCGCGGGAGGCCTCGATGACCGTCTCGATAGTATCGACGTGGCCCTGAATCAGCGCGCGAACGGGCCGTGGGAAGCCGCCAGCGGCCATCGGCTTGACCTCGTTCGCTCGAACCGTCGCGTTCGTCTCGACAACGGCGTGTTCCTCCAGGTCGGAGACCTGCCCGACGTTCGGGAGGTTGATGTTCGTCACGTAGGTGTCTTTGCCGACGAGCGCGCGAAGAATGTCCACGAAGACCTCGTCGGATTCCTCGAGTTCGAACTCCTTCTCACCGGAGAGCCAGGCTTCGACATCGGTGGTCTGGTCGGATTCGGCGGGCGTCCAGTGTTTGGCGCGGTAGTCGCTGCCGGTACGTTTGACGCCCCAGCGGTTGAGTCCTTCTTGGCCGTTCTGGATGAACGAGGTCGCATATTCGACGAGGTGGCGATCACCCGCGGCGGGCAAGACGTCGAATCGGCGGAACAGTTCCCAGGTTACCTGCCAGTTGTCCACGAAGACGCTTTCATCGGCGAGATCATCCCAGGTGAATTCCTGGTGGCCTTCCTCGCCCTCAACCAGGTCCTCGAGAACGGGCCAGAGGTCGACGCCCTTACAGCGGGCTTCATCGACCCACGTGAAGTGGTTGATCCCCTTGACGTTGACCGAGATGTCCGAGCGCTCGGCATCCATGTCGAGTTCCTCGCGGGCGTAGTGCGCGAGGCGATGGCGGGTGCCAAGCACTTCGTGACAGAGGCCGAGTGCGTTGATCTCGGGATACTCGTCATAGAGTGCGCGCGTGACGAAGTGGACCGGATTCGTGTAGTTGAACACCCATGCGTCGGGGCAGTGTTCGCGGATCGCAGCGGCGAACTTCCGATACTGTGGAACGGTCCGCATTGCCCGGAAGATGCCGCCGGGACCGATTGTCGCCGCAACGGCTCCGTAGATACCGTACTCCTTGGGAATGTCGAGGTCGTGAACGAACGTCTCTGCCGGATTGTACTGTGTCGAGAGAATGACGACGTCCGCGCCGGTGAGTGCCTCCTCGAGTGTCTCGACTGCTGCGTAGGACCACTCCGAGGTTGGCTCGACGTCGGCATCGCTGTGGACCCAATTGCCGAACTCGGCGTTTCGCTGTGCGCTCTCGTAGAACTCGTCATAGAGTCGCACCTCTCCGCTGAGATCAGACTGTGCGAGGTCGCGGATCAGATTCGGTGCCCACTGGCGGCTGCCACCGCCGAGATAGGCGATCGTAATGTCGTCGGGATCGATTGCTGTCTCCGCTGTGACTGCAGTGTCCAATTGTTGTGACATCGTACGGAGGGAGCGTGAGCCACGCTGATAAACATCATGGTACGAGTAACATCGCCCCATACCCGACTGTGGTGCTCTTTTCTTGCTGTCAAGTCCACGCCTGGATTTGCTCCTGTCTGCTGTATCCGATCAGTACGCTTATCAAATACTGGCTGTGAGAACCACGCATGCAGTACGAAAATCCGGTCCTTCCCGGGTTCCATCCAGACCCGAGCATCTGCCGCGTCGGCTCTGATTACTACCTCGCGACGAGTTCGTTCGAGTACACGCCAGGCATCCCACTGTATCACAGCGAGAACCTGGTCGACTGGGAGCCAATCGGTCACTGCCTCACCGCAGACCAACTCGACCTCGAGGATGCGGAACCCTCCCAAGGCATCTTCGCGCCGACGCTGCGCCATCACGAGGGCACGTTCTATCTGGTCACGACGAACGTCTCTGCAGGTGGGCACTTCGTCATCACGGCAGACGAGCCAACCGGCGAGTGGTCTGACCCGCTCTGGATCGACGCGCCGGGAATCGACCCCGACCTGTTCTGGGACGATGGGACAGCGTACTTCACGTACCGCAGCGGCCCGGACGGCATCGAACAGGCCGAAATCGATCTTGAGACGGGCGAACTCGGGGAGTCCACCCAACTCTGTCGGCGGCTTGTCTCGGACTACACCGAAGCGCCACACCTCTACGAGGTCGATGGCACCTACTACCTGATCGTCGCGGAAGGGGGCACCCACACCCGGCACATGGTCTGTGCGGCCCGCGCTGATGATCCGACGGGACCGTTCGAGCCCTGCCCCAACAATCCAATTTTAAGCCACCGCAGCGTCAGCGGTGCGTACAACCCGATTCAGGCCATCGGCCACGCTGACCTCGTCGAGGCCCACGACGGCTCGTGGTGGCTCGTCTGTCTCGGCATCCGCAAACACGGCGGCCACCCCGGCTGGCACCACCTCGGCCGCGAAACGTTCCTCGCCCCCGTCACCTGGGAGGACGGCTGGCCAGTCGTCAACGACGGTGAGCCACTCGAGGCCGAGATGACCGTCCCCGACACGGCCCTCGAGACGGGCGAGACCCAATCCTGGGAGACAACAGCGCCGTTCGACGGCGACGAACTTGGCCCACTGTGGAACTACCGATACCCACCCGAAACCGACCGGTACGTCCTCGAGGATGGAATCCTCACGCTCCATGGTGGCCCTGCAACGCTTGACGACCGCGACTCGACGTTCGTCGGCCGCCGCCAGCAACACTTTGACTGCAAAGTCGAGACAGAACTCGTATTCAACCCCGAAGCGGACGGCGAGGCCGGCCTGACAGCCCTCTACGACGAGTCACACCACTACGAGATCGGGCTCACGCGCGAGGACGGCAACCGAGTCGTCGTCGCTCGAGCCACGGTTGGTGACATCAGCGACCGTCTCGGCGAGGTTCGCGTCCCGGAGGGGCCGGTGACGCTCCGACTCGAGGCAACGCAGGACGAGTACGACTGGCGTGTCGAGACAACTGAAGGAACCGAACACCTTGCAACAGCGCCGACGAAGTACCTCGCGACGGAAGTTGCGGGCGGCTTTACTGGTGTCTATCTCGGCCCGTATGCGACCGGCAACGGCAACGAGTGCGACCAGCCCGCCCACTTCGAGTCGTTTGCATATCGCTCATCGGAGTAGCCGGTCGCAATCGTTCGAACCGCAAGAAAGAATTTTAGTCGGTAACGACCGAGACGATCCCATCGAAGTTGAGGATCACGCCCTGTGCCGTATCGCCGAAGATTGCTTTCCCGGTCGGCGAGCGCTGTCGACCAGCGATGAAGATGTGATCACAGTCGTGTTCGGTTGCCGAAGCGACAATCCGCTGGGCTTCCGGTTCGCCATCGAGAACGACACAAAGGGGCTCGTACTCGACCTCGAGACCATCGAGTTCTTCTCTGGCGATATCGCGTGCGAACTGGCGGCCGCTTTCGTTGATATCCGTCGACGGATAGGACGTGCCTTCCACGTCTGCAATCGTCGACATCGTCTCGAGGTCGGCCTCGTACTCGTCTTTGTCCATCGTTACGAGCAAGACGAGCGAGGCATCGACGCCGGCTGCAAGCGATCCGGCTTCTCGAACTAATCGTCTGGCGCCATCGGCTGAGTCGACTACAACGAGTGCGCGATCCATACCCACCCCGTCACACTCACTCGAAATAAATATTTGGCCGTCGGCACGCGAGTACGGTGAGTGTCCGAGTGTGGGAGACACCGTAGCGGTGCCTGTGTGAGCAGTGGACGTGAATGAATTTCGATACCTTGTACGTGAAAAGCGCAGAACGACGAAACGACAGAGTCGCGTTAGAAGCCGTCGTAGACGGTCTTTTCGATCGTGTAGAAGTCGATACCTGCGTCACCCTGTTCGCGCCAGGTCTCACTCGAGGACTGCTTGAAGCCGCCGAATGGGACGTGGAGTTCGAGGCCGGTTGTCTTGTCGTTGATCTTCGCAACGCCGGCTTCAATCTCGTCGACGAAGCGCTCGGCTTCCGTGTGGTCGTTCGTCACGATACTCGAGGAGAGCCCGTAGTCGACGTCGTTGGCCGTCTCGAGTGCCTCCTCGAAGTCGTCGACTTCGATCACGGCGAGGACTGGCCCGAAGACTTCCTCCTGGGCGATGCGGAATTCGTTGTCGACGTCGGTGAAGACGGTCGGTTCGACGAAGTGACCCTCGTCGAACTCGTCAGGCTGGCCGCCGCCGGTTGCGAGCGTTGCGCCTTCGTTTTCAGCCACTTCGATGTAGTCGAGGGTGCCCTCAAGTTCGCTTTCGTTGACTTGTGGACCCATATCGGACTCCTTGCCGGGACCGATCTTAATGGACTCGGCTTCTGCGACGATAGCGTCAACGAACTCGTCATAGACGTCCGTGTGGACGATTGCACGCGAGGTCGCGGTACAGGACTGGCCGGTGGTCCCGAATGCACCAGCGGCGATGATTGCTGCGGCTTCCTCGACATCGGCAGTGTCGCTGACGACCGTCGGGTTCTTGCCGCCGAGTTCGGTCTGGACGCGTTTGCCGTCGTCGGTCGCTTTGTCGTAGATCATGTGCCCGACCTGACCGGAGCCGGTAAAGGAGACGGCATCAACGTCCTCGTGGACAACGAGTTCGTTCCCAACGGTGCTGCCGGGGCCAACGACGACGTTTGCGACGCCATCTGGAAGGCCGGCCTCGTCGAGCGCCTTGAAGATCTCGAGGGCGACGCCGGGTGCGACCTTTGCGGGCTTGAGGACAAGCGTGTTGCCCGTCGCGAGCGCGGGCGCAATCTTCCATGCAGGGATCGCGATTGGGTAGTTCCATGGCGTGATCAGGGCGGCGACGCCGACTGGCTCGTTCTTCGTGTAGAGATTCGTTCGCGGGCTGCTTGCGCTTTTGACCGAGCCACCAAGGTCGCGAGTCTTCTCGGCATAGTAGTAGAAAATGTCGATCGCACGCTGGACTTCACCGCCGGCTTCAGCCTGTGTTTTGCCCTCCTCGGCGATCAACAGGTCGGTGATCTCAGCTTTCCGATCCGCGAGAATCGAGGCGGCCTCGCGCAAGATTGCACCGCGCTGTGGGGCTGGGGTGTTTGCCCACTCGTCTTCGGCGGCAGCAGCGGCCTCGACGGCGGCGGCAGCGTCCTCGACGGTTGCTTCCTGATACGTCGCAACCGTTTCGGACGGTACCGCTGGGTTCGCCGTTTCAAAGGTCGTTCCCGTTTGGATCCACTCCCCGTCAACGTAGTTCTGATAGTCCGCAGTCATGGCTACACAATTGCTCTGCGGGTATACGGGTCTTGCGATCAGGGTGAATATCGCTCCAGCGTTCTATTGTCATCATGTTACGGGTATGCCACCTTCCAATCTATTACTCATATCTGAATAGCGAATTATGAGGTCATAATCCGGCCGTCATTTCCAGAATGCGCGGGTAAAATGGATGTGTCAGGTAGCCTCTGGCTGTTGTCTCCCTCTTTCTACCAAAACAGCCGCTCCCAAACCCAATCATTTATAACCTATTATCTCATTTCTTCACGAGAATGTCTGTTAGTGACACCCAAGTATGGTACCTAGCGAATCGATACGGTGCAGATGATTCCAAGTACAATCAATATCTCTCTCGGCGACAGTTGTTAGCCGCGCAAGGTGCAGCCGGCGTGGCCGCCTTTGCAGGGTGTATGGGTGATGACGACGGCGAAGATATCCTTGGAGATACAACGCCAGAATCGGTGCTCGGTGATGTCGACTACAACGAGGACTACGAAGACGAGTTCAATGTTATCTACCCGTCGGCAGATCTCAACCCAGTCGACGATGACTACATTTTCAACCCATATCATTCCCAATGGAACGCCGGCGATCTGGGCCAGGAGTTCGGCTTCGAGTATCTAGCGGTGTTCCACACCGAACGTGGCGAGTATATCCCTCGAGTCGCCGAAGAGTGGTCGATTGACGAAGAGGGCCTCCGAACCGAAGTAACGCTCTCAGACGAGTACGCCTGGTCGACGGGTGAGCCGATCACGGCTCACGACTTCGTCACTGCCTACAAGCTAGACGGCTACATGGGTCTCGGCATGGAGGACTTCGTCGACATCGAAGAGGGAGTCTACGCTGAGGACGACTATACGATCGTGATCGAGCCTCGTGACGAGTACCGTGATATGGAAGAAGAACTCTGGATCGAAGAGTGGGCCGAGATGATCCTGCAGGTTTCCGACGAACAGTACGGTCACTTCGTCGAGGAGTTCGAAGAGGCAGAGACCGACGAGGAGATTGAGAGCGTTCAAGAAAGCATCCTCAACTATGACCTGAGCTGGGACGAAGTTATGTACTCAGGCCCCTGGATCTTTGTCGAGGCAAACGAAGAGTTCGCCGACCAGATCCCGAACCCAGAACACCCAATCGCACAGGAGTGGGACTTTTTCCAGCGGATCGGCGTCTATGTGGACGAAGAGGGTGTCCAATCCGGCGAGGTCGACTGGGGAGATGATAGCCCAGACCTCGATGACGTTCCAGACATGTACGGAGAAGGGCCATTGCCGTACGATGGGCAATCGTTTGCGATCATCTTTGGAACCGAAGACGAGTATATCCGCGACTACCCAGAGGTGCGCCAAGCAATCGCTTACGCCGTCGACGTTCCGTTCCTCACCGAGACCACCGCGACAGAAGGGACCGACTACGACGAGTACTCGACAGGGGTTGACTCGCTGTACGTCGAAGACTACGTCGAATCCGATGTTCTCGAGGCAATGGAAAATTACGGACCTGAGGACACCGACAGAGCCGCAGAACTGCTCGAGGACGTTGGGTTCGAGCAGGAAGATGGTGAGTGGCTCACCCCTGACGGCGAGACCTGGACGCTCAATTTCCCAGTCGGCGACTGGTTCGACATCCACTCGGAGATGATCTCGAACAACCTCGCCGAGTTCGGCATCGACATGGACTTTTACGTTGAAGAGATGCCGACGTGGCAGGCTGAGACCGAAGACAACCTCGACTACGACCTGACGGTCCAGTTGAACTATGGGATGGCTCGAGATTACCACCCATATGCAGACTTCGATGATGTGTTCAACAACAACACGATGGGGCTGTTTACTGAACGCACCGGCATGATCGATGAAGAGGTTGAAGTACCCGAAGTCGGCAACCCTGACGGGGACACGGTTACGATCGACATCGAAGAGGAACTCGATGAGATGTCGACAGCTGATTCCGAGGAAGACCTCATCGATCACGCAACGACGCTTGCCTGGGTCCACAATCAGACGCTGCCAGCGCTTGTCTGTTACCCATGGGGCGGTGGGCACTACTGGGTGAATACTGAAGACTGGGACTTCGACCTCGAGAGCGATGACTGGCTGACCTCGAACCGCATCACTCACTACCTGCTCGAGAACGGTCTCGAGCCGGTCTAGGTCGGTATCTAA
This sequence comes from Natronolimnobius sp. AArcel1, assembly GCF_011043775.1. Lineage (NCBI taxonomy): Archaea > Methanobacteriati > Methanobacteriota > Halobacteria > Halobacteriales > Natrialbaceae > Natronolimnobius > Natronolimnobius sp. AArcel1. The sequence goes on from NZ_JAAKXY010000004.1 coordinate 50,534, forward strand.
CACTCATTTTTCGCGAACGGTATTCGCTGACGGAAGCAAGTCGTGATCGTACCCTGACTCACCCTACTCGAGCCGTCCTGACAGATGCGTGTGGAGACGAGGTGTTCACGGAAAGCTAAAACTAAGGTGATTGATCAAGAAGGTAGCTATCAATACATGCGTTACTACCAACTTCGCGAGGAGGGAACTCCCCATCTTGTCGTTGAAACTGCAGATACTCTGTACGATCTCACAACTGCGCGACCACAACTCCAGACATTCGAGGAACTGCTTGAGGCCGCAACGATCACAACCGACTCGATCGATACGCTTGTCGAAGGACTGCTCGAGGATGCAACGACTCGATCGATGGACATCCTCGAGAACGGGGCCGTCGCTGCACCGATTTCCTCCGGCGAGATTTGGGCGGCTGGCGTTACCTACCAGATCAGTGAAGAGGCTCGACAAGCCGAGAGCGATACGCCGGATATGTACATCGACGTCTACGAAAGTGACCGGCCGGAAGTCTTCTTCAAGGCCACGCCAGAGCGAACCGTTGGACCGAAAGAAGCAGTCGGAATCCGGGCTGATTCCGAGTGGGACGTGCCAGAACCGGAATTGGGAGTCGTCCTCGCGGGCGAAGAAATCGTCGGTTACACGGTTGGGAACGATATGAGCAGTCGCTCGATCGAAGGACAAAATCCGCTCTATCTCCCGCAGGCAAAGGTCTACGACAAGTGTTGTTCGATCGGTCCTGGCATCCGCTCTGCGGACTCGATCGACGATCCACACGACCTCGAGATGTGGATGACGATCAGCCGAGACGGCGAGGTGCTGTACGACGACTCGACGAACACTGGGAAAATGGTCCGAACAGTTGAGGAACTCGTTGAGTGCTACACGTCACACAACGCCGTTCCGGATGTCTCGATTCTGCTGACCGGTACCTCACTTGTCCCCGACGAAGAGTTCACGCTCGAAGAAGGCGACGAGATCGAAATCGGGCTCGAAGAGATTGGAACGCTCACGAACACCGTTGTCGAAGTCTAAGCAGCCCACAAATAGTCCGTACTAGACACTCGGTTCGACACTCGCAGCCGCCGTTGTCTGTATGCAAGCCTGTTCTGCGCTGTAACGTGAGTGACTGGTGAAAGAAAACAGGGTTCGCCAGCACAGAACAATCTATATGTGTGTTCAAACCATGCATACGCATATGCCAGAACCAAAACACCCCGTTCGGACTGTCGACAGAACCTTCGAGATTCTCGAGATTATTCAGGAACTCGATGGGGCGGGCATTTCTGAGATTGCTGAGCAGGTCGATATCGGTAAAAGTGCGGTTCACAATCACCTGACGACGCTTGCCAATCGCGAGTACGTCGACAAGGACGGCGACGAGTACCACATTGGACTCTCGTTTCTAGGCCTCGGGGCGTACGCTCGCAACCGCACGCCAATCTACGATACGGCTCAGAAAGAAGTCGACAAACTCGCCGACGACACTGGCGAACTCGTCAATCTCCTCGTCGAGAAAAACGGCCGCGGCATCTACCTCTACCAGGCAAAAGGCGAGAACGCGGTCGAACTTGATACCCACGAAGGCAAACGCGTCCCGCTTCACTGTACCGGACTCGGCAAGGCAATTCTCGGATTCCGACCCGACGAACAAGTCGAACGCATCGTCGAGGAGTATGGCCTGCCATCCGTAACGAACAAGACGATCACCGACCGCGAGGAATTCTTCGCTGAACTCGAGGAGATTCACGAGCAACGCTTTGCCGTCGACCGCGAGGAGCGACTCAACGGCCTGCGGTGTATCGCCGCGCCGATCACAGACGATAACGATGAGAGTATCGCGGCGGTCAGCGTTTCCTGCCCCGTCCACCGCGTCGGCGACGAACGTTTCTACGAAGACCTTCCAGAGGCCGTCCTGGGGACGGCAAACGTCATCGAACTCGAGCATAATTATTCGTAATTCGAGTAAACAGAGAGAACAGTATTCGCTAGTGGTGAACAGTAGGTCGGTTACACACCATCATGAACTGATGTGAGACGTGATCGTCGACTACTGCGACAAACTACTCGTCAGTGACTGCTGGCCAGCCATCGAGTCGAATCCGGATGTATACACCCTGGTAGCAACTATTATGGGTTGTGTTGGCAATGGTCAAGTATGGTGAAAGTTGCGTTTATCGGCGCTGGCAGTCTCACGTTCACACAGACGCTCGTTCGGGATATTCTCTCGTTTGCAGAGTTACAGGAAACGACGTTCGCATTGATGGATATCGACGCCGAGCGTTTAGAGCGAATCGAAGCGGCGACGAACGCACTCATCGACGAACACGACCTTCCGGCGACCGTGGAGGCAACGACAGACCGGCGCGAAGCCCTCACCGATGCGGACTACGTCGTCACAACAATACAGGTCGGCGGCGTCGAGCCCGTCGAGAACGAAGTTGAAATCCCACAGCGCTATGGCATCAACCAATCCGTCGGTGACACGCTCGGACCGGGTGGTGTCTTCCGGGCACAGCGAACGATTCCGACGATGCTCGAGATTGCCCGCGATATGGAAGAGCTGTGTCCTGATGCGCCGCTGTTACAGCACACTAATCCGATGGCGATGGTCTGTTGGGCGCTCGAGCGCGAAACGGAGATCGACGTCTACGGAATTTGTCACAGTATCCGCGGGACGGCACACGACATTGCGAACTACGTCGACGTCCCCTTCGAGGACCTCGAGTACTGGGTTGCTGGCATCAACCACATGGCGTGGTTTCTCGACCTCGAGTGCGAGGGAGCAGACCTCTATCCCGACCTCTATGACGCGATGGGTGACGACGAATTCTACGCCAAAGACATCGTGCGATTCGACGTGATGGATCACTTCGGCGCGTTCATCACCGAATCAAGTCACCACCTGAGCGAGTATTTGCCGTACTTCCGACATACGCAAGACGAGATCGACAACCTCGTCGAGAAAAGTGCATACAAATCAGACGAGGACGCGTTTGAATATTCGCCTGTCTGCTGGATGCCCACTGGGGAGTATCTCAAACACTGGCGAGCCCGCGATCCAGCGGACGAGTTCGACCTCGACAATCTTGATCTCTCGCTCGAGCGCTCGGGCGAGTACGCCGCCCGCATTATCCACTCGATCGAGACGGACGAGACTCGTCGAATGAATCTCAACGTGCCGAACGACGGCCGATTGATCACGAACCTGCCCGACGACGCACTCGTCGAGGTGCCATGTCTCGTCGATGGAACCGGGGTTCGCCCGTGCAGCGTCGGCGACCTGCCACCGCAACTGGCCGCGCTCAACCGTACGAACGTCAACGTGCAGTCGCTGGCCGTCGACGCCGCGATTGACGGTGACGAGGCTGCACTGCGACGCGCGGTCAAACTCGATCCGTTGACCAGCGCCGTCTGTACGCTCGAGGAAATCGACGGCCTGGTCGATGAGTTGCTCGAGGCGAATGCCGCGTACCTGCCGGCGTTCGACTGATCGCGAAAAGGGGTTGACTGATACGCGAGACCTACTCGAGGCTGATACGCGAACGGAACTCGGGGACGCCGCTGGGGCCAACGTCTGAAACGCGGAACAAGGCACCTGCGCCGTCGCCTTCCTCGTCGCGGTCGTTGTCAGTGAGTGCAGTCGTCAGGTACAGGTCCTCGTATTCTGGTCCGCCAAAGGTCGCCGAGGAGACTTTCCGTGCTGGAAGTTCAATCTCCTCGAGGACTTCGCCGTCTGGACTGTAGCGGACGACGCGGCCGCCGTCCCAGCGAGCCGACCAGATATCACCGTTTTCGTCGATGGTCATCCCGTCTGGGATGCCATCGTCGGTTGGGACCTCAACGAACGTCCGCTGGTTCGACAGCTCGCCAGTCTCGCGGTCGTAGTCGAACGCGTAGATGACGTGGGCTTCGGATTCGGTGAAATAAAACGTCTCGAGGTCGTCGGTAAAGCCCATGCCGTTGGGGATGTCGACGTCCTCGACAACGAGCGTGACACTGCCGTCGGGGTCGACGCGATAGAGGTCGCCGAGTTCGTTTTCGCCGGGCATCGTCCCACAGAAAACACGGCCCTCGGGGTCGGCGATGACATCGTTGAACCGCGTCTCGGCATCGCTGACTTCGGCGATCGGCTCGGCCTTGTCCGCGCCGGGCTCGAGGCGACTGACGGTGCCGTGAGTGAACAGGAGCAACGCGCCGTCTTCTTCGATAGTGTAGCCACCGAGTGGGACGCCGTCGGTTTGATACACCAGGTCGTACTCGTCCGTCTCGGGGTCGTACGCGAAGAGCTTGCCGTTTGGAATGTCGACCCAGTAGACCAGTTCCTCCTCGGGGTGCCACAGCGGCCCTTCGCCGGTGTGAGCGGTCGTATCCGCGACGCGTTCGTACTGTGTCATACCAAACCGTACCGCCCGTTCATACTTGAATTGTGCCGTCTCGAGCGTGACTCGCGTCGCCAGCACGAGAGCGATACGGAGCGTCTGGCAGTAACGAGAGTAGATTTGTCGGATACCAGTGTATAATGCTGATAAACCATTAGTTAGATGAAATCTCTGGCAGCGATCCCAGCAATCCAGCTAAAACAACTGTATCTGGCACAGGAGCGACTAGTACCGACAGTCCAGTAAAAAGATAGCAACCGACACCTACACAACGACATTGCTGGAGATTCAAAGAAGTATAGTTTCGAGGAAGCCAGCTATGGGCTCGTGGTTCGTATAGTGATAGAAAAAGCGGTATCTGAGAAGGTACTATAATCAGAGTGAATTATTTGCGTATGTGTCGGTTATCCGAAAACCAGAAATCGATTCTCGAGGAAGAGCTCCTACAGCGTATCCAAAATTCCGAGAACACGCTCTTCTGTGGCTCGGTCCGGGCCGTTCTCGCGGCCGTCACGATCACTCTCGAGGTGGTCCTCGACGGCGCGGGCCATCGCCTCCTCGAGTGGCGTCGACTCCCAGCCGAGGGCGGCGAGTTTGGCGGTCGAAAGCAGATGTGGATACTCCCGGTAAAGAACGTAATCGTCCGGCGCGATGCCGCCGGCCTCGAGTTCGCGCGGGCCGGCGTGGACGACGTCGACGCTCGTGTCTAACTGCGAAGCGATCAGGTTGATCATCTCCTCAAGCGTAACAGCGCGTTGGTCGCCAACGTTGTAGGATTCGCCGGGCTCGCCGCGTTCGGCGACGATGCGCATCGCGCGTGCAACGTCCTCGACGTAGACGCGCTGCCAGAGGTTCGTGCCGTCGCCAGGGACGAGGACGCGGTCGAAGCGATTGACGCGGTCGATCCAGAAATCGAGGCGCTCGGTGTAGTCGTGCGGGCCGTAGACGATTGGCGGGCGCACGGACATCGCGTTGACGCCTGACTCCGCTGCGGCGACCACCGCGCGGTCGCCCTCGGCCTTTCGCTTGCCGTAGGTTTCCTGCGAGTCGTCGGTCGCTTCCTCGGCCGTACAGGACTCAAGTGGTGTCCTGTCTTCGCGTTTTGGAATGTCTTCGCGCCCGTAGGCTGCGCCACTCGAGATGTAGACGTAGGCGTCACAGTCGGCGAAGATGGTTGTCGCTGCGCGAACGTCACGCGGGTAGTAGGCCACGCAGTCGAAGACGGCGTCAGGATCGACCGTCATCGCAGCGGCCTCGAGTGCGGAATCGTTTGTCCGGTCGCCTTCGATGTGGTCGACGCGGTCGTCGTCGGCGAAGGGGTTGTCGTGGTTCCCACGGTTGAAAATCGTCACATCGTAGTCGTGTGCAAGCAGTTCGGAGACGAGATGGCGGCCAATAAAGCGCGTGCCGCCGATAACGAGTGCGCTGTCCATACTCGCTCGTCGTCACTGCGAGAGAAAACGGTGGCGATGACCGCTGTCACGACCGACTCGAGCGCGCCGTCTGCTCGACGGTTTCTCGAGGTCGAACACTAGTGACTCAGTCGAAAAACGAGACGCCGATCAGTCGTCGCTCGCGGCGTAACTGGTCGAGTCAGCCTCGACGACGGACTCTGGGACACCAGGCAGTTCCTCGCGAACGTCGTCGCTTCCCTGCTCGGTGATCGCCTCGTGGTATGCTTCGGGCATGATCTTCACGAACGCCTCGAGTGCCTGCTCCCAGTTTGCGAGCAGTTCCTCGCCGCGGTCGGAGTCCGTGTAGGCGACGTGGTTTTCGACGAGTCGGCGGACCATCGCCTCGTCTGCGTCCTCGAGATCGTCGTGCAGTGAGACCATTCCAGTGTTTGCCTTCGCTTTGAGTTCCTCGTCTGGGTCGTAGACGTAGGCGACACCGCCGGACATTCCGGCTGCGAAGTTCTTGCCAGTCTCTCCGAGGACGGCGACGACGCCGCCGGTCATGTACTCACAGCCGTGGTCGCCAACGCCTTCGACGACGGCTTTCGAACCGGAGTTTCGGACGGCGAATCGCTCGCCAGCAACGCCGTTGACGTACAGTTGGCCGTCGGTTGCACCGTAGAGTGCGACGTTCCCGATAGCGACGTTCTCGGTCGGATCGTAGGCTGCCGACTCGGGCGTGCGGATCGCGAGCTTTCCGCCCGAGAGGCCTTTCCCGACGTAGTCGTTCGCGCTGCCCTCGAGGTGCATCGAGACACCGCTTGCGAGGAACGCACCAAAGCTCTGTCCGGCAGTTCCCTCGAGGTCGACCGTGATCGTGTCCTCGGGAAGCCCGGGTTCGCCGTAACGGCTGGTGATGCGGTTCGAGAGCATCGCGCCGACGGTTCGGTCGACGTTCGAAATGTCGGCCTCGAGTGCGACTGGTTCTTCGGTCTCGATGGTGTCTGCTGCGGCCTCGATCAGGTCACGGTCGAGTTGCTCCTCGAGTTCGTGATCCTGGTCGCGAATTTTGCGCCGGACGTCGCTTCCGGGGTCGGCGATGACGGCAGAGAGGTCGACCGTACGCGCTTTCGGATGGTCGATATCGTCGCGCTGGTCCAGCACCTCGACGTGGCCGATCATCTCGTCGATGGTTGCAAAGCCGAGTTCGGCCATGATTTCGCGCAGTTCCTGTGCGATGAACGTCATGTAGTTGATGACGTGTTCTGGCTCGCCGGGGAACCGCTTCCGGAGGTCCTCGCGCTGGGTAGCGACCCCAACCGGGCAGGTGTTCTTGTGACACTGCCGGGCCATCACGCAGCCGGAGGTGACGAGCGAGGCCGTCCCGAAGATGTACTCCTCGGCTCCGAGGAGGGCAGCGACAGCGACATCACGGCCCGTTTTCATGCCACCGTCAGCGGAGACACGAATCCGGTCGCGCAGGCCGGTCTGACAAAGCATCTGGTTGGCTTCGGCAAGCCCCAGTTCCCATGGAAGGCCGGCGCTTTTGATCGACGTGCGCGGGGAGGCACCCGTCCCGCCGGAGTGACCCGAAATGTGGACCACGTCGGCGTTTGCCTTTGCGACACCAGCTGCGACGGTGCCGATGCCGGCCTCGGAGACGAGTTTAACGTTGATGTCTGCCTCCTCGTTCGCCGCTTTCAGATCGAAGATCAGCTGTTTGAGGTCCTCGATGGAGTAGATGTCGTGCAGCGGCGGCGGCGAGATGAGGCCAACGCCCGGCGTCGATTTGCGGACGTGCGCGATCATCTCGTTTACCTTCTCGCCGGGGAGATGGCCACCCTCACCAGGCTTAGAGCCCTGAGCCATCTTGATCTGGAGTTCGTCCGCACTCGAGAGGTAGGTACTCGTAACGCCGAAACGGCCGGATGCGACCTGTTTGACGTTGCACTCCTTTTCGGTGCCAAATCGCTCTGGTGGCTCGCCACCCTCTCCGGAGTTGGACTTGCCGCCGATGCGGTTCATCGCAATCGAGTTGTTTTCGTGTGCTTCCGGCGAGAGCGAGCCGAGACTCATCGCGGCCGTCGAGAAGCGTTCGACGATGTCTTTGATCGGCTCGACGTCATCGACCGGGATCGACTCGCGGTCCGAATCGAACTCGAGGAGGCCACGAAGCGTCTGGAGATTCTGTTGCTGGTCGTTGATCAGCTCAGCGAACTCCTGGTAGCGCTCGTAGTCGTTCGCACGGACTGCCTGTTGGAGCGTACCAACGGTATCCGGGTTCCACTGATGGTGAATTCCATCGGAGCGGTGTTCGAATTCGCCGTGGCGGTCGAGCGTCGGCTTCTCTTCGGTCTCGACGAACGCCTGCTTGTGGCGTTCGCGAACGTCTTCTTCGATTTCGGCGAGGCCGATCCCCTCAGTGCGGTTTTCGGTGCCGTCGAAGTATTCTGTGACGAGGTCGGAATCGAGTCCGACGGCTTCGAATATTTGGGCGCCCTGGTAGCTTTCGACGGTCGAGATACCCATCTTGGCCATGATCTTCAGGAGGCCGTCTTCGACAGCGCCGACGTAGGCGTCGATGGCGACCTCGGTCTCGGCTCCGTCGGGACCGGCGGTGATGTCGTCGATTGTCTGGTAGGCCAGGTACGGGTTGACGGCGCCCGCGCCGTAGCCGACGAGCGTCGCGAAGTGATGGACCGTCCGCGGGTCCGCGGATTCGACAACCAGTCCAACGTGGTTACGCAGGCCGTTTCGGACGAGGTGATGATGAACGCCACCCGTCGCGAGCAGGCTTGGAATCGCAACACGGTCTTCGTCGACGCCACGATCCGAGAGGATGAGCACGTCGTGGCCGCCGTCTTCGATGGCCTCGACGACATCCTCGCGAACGCGTTCGAGTGCGGCCTCGAGATCCGAACCGACCTCGTCGCTTTTCGGTTCGTAGGTGATGTCGATGGTTGCAGCCGTGATGCCGTTCGCATCGCACTCCCGAATTGACTCGAGTTCGCCGTCGGTCAGAATCGGCGAATCGAGGACGAGTTGGCGGGCGTGTTCGGGCGATTCGGCAAGCAGGTTGCGCTGGAAGCCGAGTCGGGACTCCATCGAGGTGACGAGTTCCTCGCGGATGTAGTCGAGTGGCGGATTCGTCACCTGCGCGAACAGCTGTCTGAAGTACGAGAACAGCGGGCGGTTGAACTCCGTCAGTACCGACAGCGGCGTGTCATCGCCCATCGAGCCGACTGGGTCCTTGCCCTTCGTCGTCATCGGCTCGATCATGTTCTCGAGTTCGTCGTGCGTGTAGCCAAACGCCGTCTGCTGGTCGCGCAGATTCTCAACCGACTGCTGCGGGGCGCTCGAGTCGGTCGTCCGGACGTCCTCGAGTGAAACCTGTTCTTCGGCAACCCACTCGCCGTAGCGGTCGTCGGTCAGGTCGTCGAAAACCTCGTCGTCTGGGATGACGCGTCCCTCTTCTGGGTCGGCGAGGAACAACTGGCCGGGCTGGAGCCGACCGCGTTCTTCGATTTCCTCGGGAGGCCGCTCGAGTGCGCCGGCCTCGCTGGCCATGATGAGCTGGTTGTCCGTCGTCACGTCGTAGCGACACGGACGAAGTCCGTTACGATCGAGGACGGCACCGACGCGTTCGCCGTCGGTTGCCGCGACGAGTGCGGGGCCGTCCCACGGCTCGACGAGTGAGGCGTGGAAGTCGTACCAGTCCTTGCGGTCGGAATCCATTGCGTCGTCGCCGCGCCAGGCTTCGGGGACGAGCATCCGAAGCGCGTGTGCGAGATCTCGTCCGTCCTGCATCAGGAGTTCGAGGGCGTTATCGACGCTTGCGGTATCGGACTGGTCAGGGTCGTCGATAATCGGCTTGACGGCCTCGAGGTCGTCTAAGACCTCACTTTCGATGTCCGTCTCACGGGCGCGCATCCAGTTGATGTTGCCCTGAATCGTGTTGAACTCGCCGTTGTGGATGATGTTGCGGTATGGATGGGCGAGATGCCAGGCACCGAGCGTGTTCGTCGAGAACCGCTCGTGGACCATGACGAAGTTCGATTCGACGCGCTCGTCAGTCAGATCCGGGTAGTAGCTCGGAACCTGTTCCCCCTTGAGCAGGCCCTTGTAGACGAGCGTCTTCGAGTCGAGCGAGACAACGTAGAAGCGTTCTTTGTTCGCGATGTTGGCGTCCTCAACCGCATTCTCGAGTGCGCGTCGAGCGACGTAGAGTCGCCGGTCGAAGTCGTCCTCGGAAAGGTCGTCTCCGTCTGCGGGTGCAACAACGACCTGTCGTACGTCCGGTTCAGAGTCGACCGCTGTCGCGCCGAGGTCGTCATTTTCTGTTGGGACGTCGCGCCACTCGAGCACCTCGAGATCGTACGTCCCGAAGGTTGATTCTGCGAGATCGGCGAGTGAGTCGCGTGCCTCGTCGTCCTGTGGCATGAACAGCGAGCCGACAGCGTACGTCTCTGGAAGTGAGGTCTCGAGAACGTCTGCAAAGAACCCGTGTGGCGTCTGCAACATGATACCGGCCCCGTCGCCGGTGTTTTTCTCCGCACCTGTGGTCCCCCGGTGCTCGAGATTTTTCAAAAGATCAAGACCGTCCGCGACGACGTTGTGGCCAGTATCCCCATCAAGGTCCATGACGACGCCGACGCCGCAGTTCGACCGTTCGTCCGCTGGGTCGGCAAGACCCTGGGAACGCTCGGTGGATGACGCTCCGTGTGGCTGTGACATACACTCTCATAACGAGTTCTGTTATATGAGGCTACCCCATAATGACTAAGTGTATTATAGACACATATGGAGGAATATAATGCATATGGAGATAATTTATATTCATGGATCATTACGTTTACAGAGAGAATTTACTCGAGCGTATCAGTGATATCTAATAAAAGTAACTGGCGTTTCGAACGACAAACGTCCGGCTACAGCCGTCGCTCGTGTGCATTCGTTTCTCGGAAAAGGTTTTGTCAGAGGCACGTAGTGTTCACCCACCAAAGTGAACACCACAATTGTACATCCATCTCCATTGGTAAGCAACCTCGGGCTAAAGAGTTAGGCTATACTGATCGACATGATGGGTGGTGATAGCGATTGCTTGGTTTCAACTGGTGCTGCTTATCATCTCGTGGATGACCATCCTAACAATTTCAGTCCCCACCTGACGGAGTTGAGAACAGACCGGTTGGGGTCGATAGCTGATCGTATACCGTGTCGTCGTGCTCAGTAGCTCTTTGCGAAATACGCAATCTCGTCTGCCGGGTCGCCACAGACACCGCACTCGTCGTGGTCGGGTTCGGGCACGTCGCCCGACGACTCGCCGCCTTCATCCTCGAGTGGCTGCATGACGATTTCGGCGGCAATCTTCTCCTTGATGACCTCTTCGCAGGCCTCGTCGCCACACCACGGCGTCTTTACGTAGCCGCCGTGCTTGCCGATCGTTCCCAGAATGTCCTCCGGGCTGTGGGCCTCGCGAATATTCTCCGCCAGGTTCTCCTCGGCTGTGTCGTACAGTTTATCGAAGATGTCTTCGAGATGCGTATCGACAGCGTCGACGATCTCGTCGCGGTCCTCGACGGACTCCTCGTTGTCGGGCCGGTGGACGAGCGTGACTTCCTCGTCCTCGACCTCGTAGGGACCGATTTCCAGTCGGAGGGGGACGCCGTTCAACTCGTGTTCGTTGAACTTGAAGCCGGGGTTGCGCTCGTCGCGGTCGTCGAGTTCGACGCGGAAGCCAGCCTCCTCGAGGTCGTCGGCAATGGACTGGGAGTACTCGAGGACGTCGTCTTTCGTATCCTCTTGCCAGATGGGGACGATGACGACCTGTGTGGGCGCGATGGTCGGCGGGAGCACGAGCCCCTGGTCGTCGGAGTGGGTCATGATGAGTGCGCCGAGTGCGCGCCAGGAGAGGCCCCACGAGGTGGTGTAGGCGGTTCGGTCTTCCTCGTCCTCGTCGACGAAGGTGATGTCGAACGCCTCCGCGAACGATTGGCCGAGGTGGTGGCTGGTGCCACCCTGGACGGACTTGCCATCGGGCATCAGCGCTTCGACGGTGGTCGTCGTGTCCGCGCCGGGGAACTTGTCGTGGTCTGGCTTCTTCCCGCGCAGGACCGGGATTGCGAGTACCTCCTCGTAGACTTTCTCGTACTGTCCCAGTCGGGTCCAGACCTCCGCCCACGCGCCCTCGTCGCTCGCGTGGGCGGTGTGGCCTTCCTGCCACATGAACTCCTTCGTGCGGAAGAAGGGCTTTGTTTCGGTTGCTTCCCAGCGAACCACGGAACACCACTGGTTCAGTCGCAGCGGCAGATCACGGTGGCTGCGCGTCCAGTCGGCCATAAACGGCGCGATGATCGACTCACTCGTCGGTCGGACGGCGAGTCGCTCCTCGAGTTCGTCGTGGCCGCCCTGGGTCACCCACGCGACTTCAGGGTCGAAGCCTTCGACGATGTCCTTCTCGCGCTCTAAGAAGGACTCGGGGATGAACATCGGGAAGTAGACGTTGTCGACGTCGGTTTCTTTGAACCAGCCGTCGAGTGCGTCCTGAATGCGTTCCCAGAGGGCGTAGCCCCGTGGTTTCGTGACGATGAACCCGCCCATCGGCGCGTAGTCGGCGAGACCGGCCTTCTGGACGACCTCGGCGTACCAGTCGCCGGGTTTGTGCGATTTCGACTCGGTGATCCCGAGTTCCTGACTCTCGTCGCTCATACATCGACTCACTGCCACCGCAGGCTTAAACGATACGAAGGGCCGACGCACCTCGAGGTCGGCTACACTCGTTTCGAATGTGAGTGAAAACTATGATGTTTTATTACACCATACATTATATCCGAGGGTGGAATGGGAGACAATAACAATCGAGACCAGCCGCGATCGACAGTCGGCCGGCGAACGCTGTTGTCGGCAGGAGCAACCCTTGGCGCACTCACCGTTGCCGGTTGCTCCTTTGGCGGCACCGAGAACGCACAGGCACTTCCCGACCAGCCAACTGCCGACGACGGCACGGTCGCCTACCAGTACTTCCACGCCGAGTGGACAGAGATTGAGGCCGACGTACCCCGCCTCGCCGACGCCGGCATCGACGCCATCTGGGTGCAACAACCTGCTCGAGGAAAGCTCGGCTGGGACGACCTCTCGTACGACGGCGAATACGGCTACTACGATGAGACCTCACCCTACGGCTTTCGTGACCCGCATCCACCGGTTGGCTACCAACCTGTCGACCTCTCCGATCTCGACTCGACGTTCGGCACGGCGGACGAACTCGAGTCCATGATCGAGGCCTGCCACGCACACGATATCGAGGTCATCGTCGACGTGGTCGCGAATCACATGGCGACGGCAGACGGGCCGGATGGGGAGGTGGAACTCCCGCAGTTCGACCGCGACGAGCACTTCCACGACAACGGCACGCTCGGCGAGGACTGCCAACTCGACGGCGAGGAAGCCGAGTACGAGTGTGATTTGCTCGGGTTGCCCTCGTTCGACCTCGAGAACTCACACGTACAGGACGTACATGCTGACTACCTCGGGCAGATCGCCGACTTGGGCGCTGACGGCCTGCGATACGATGCGGCGGGCCACATCTGGCCGTGGTACTTCGAGTCCGAGCTCAACGCGCTGGCGGACGACCTCGACCTCTGGCGCGTCGGTGAAGTCTGGGACTACGACGTGGAGCGACTGCTCGAGTTCGCCGACACGGGCATGACGGTCTTTGACTTCCCGCTGTACGACGCCATCGTCGACGCCTTCGAGGGCGGCAGTATGGCCGAACTTTCACAGGACGCCGCCCGCGGTGTGGTCCACGAACGCCCCGAGGCAGCGGTGACGTTCGTCCAGAACCACGACACCGTCGGTCCGGGTGTCGACGAAGACGAACCCGAGGGCCGCGCGGTCGAACTTGCCGAGGCGTTCGTCCTCACCTACGCCGGGCTGCCGATGGTGTATCGCTCCGGCCCCGAAAACCGCTCCGAACTCGAGGATGAGGCGTTCCACGACCTCGTTGCCGTCTCTCAGGAGTTCGCCCACGGTGAGGTGATCGACCGCCATGTCGACGACGATAGCTACGTGTACGAACGCGATGGGAACCTGCTGGCAGGCATCAATACGGACGAACAGGCCGTAACCCACACCGTCCAGACTGCCTGGACCAATGAGACACTGGTCGATCAGACCGGCCACGGCGATGGCGTCGAGACCGACGGCGATGGACAGGCAACGCTCGAGATTCCGGCCGAAGGCTGGGTGATGTACACACCTGGCGAGCCAGACGATGGGGACGACAACGGAGACGATGACGACGAAGACGACACTGGCGACACCGAGGAACGCACACTCCGCGTCACCGTCGACGTCGAGTACGGTGAATCGGTCTACTTCACGGGGAACACGGCCGAACTGACTGAGTGGAACGGCGGGATCGAAGGCACCTGGACCGAGGGCAACGTCTGGGAAGTCACCGTCGACGCCGACGACGACCTCGAGTGGAAGACCCGTCGCGGCCCTACTGACGACACGGGTGACGTGTGGGAACGCGGCGAGAACCACACCGCGGCAGAGACGCACCCGACCCATCAGGGGTGGGAAGACGAGTAAGTGCAAGTGGACATCGCCTCGAATCAACCGGCGTTACCGGTCAGTTGAGAGCGACACACCTACCTCGAGGTCGCCGTCGACGAACGTCGCCTCGTCCAGCGGTTCCCCACCCTCGAATCGGAACTCGCCGCGAACTGTCTCGCCTTCGAGCACCGCCGGGAGCCAGAGTTCGTCGTCGTCCCACATCTGGTCGTACGGCACCGCATCGACCGGAACCCACTCCGGCCGAGCCTCCGGCGAGGCGGTCGGCTCGCCATCGAACGTCAGCGTCCGGAAAACGTGACAGTGGGTGTGGGCCTCGCCATCAAGTAGAAACGTTAGTTCAGCGGCTTTCTCGAGGTTGGCTGGCTCAATCTCGAGGCCGACTTCCTCGCGCGTTTCGCGGACGGCACACTCGCGTGGCGTTTCGCCGGCCTCGAGTTTGCCACCCGGGCCGTTGTACCAGCCCTCGCCGAGCCCGCGGCGTTTCTCGATCAGCAGTACCTCATCGGCCCTGCTGTCGGGGTCCGTCGAGTCGGAGTCACTATCGGGGCTCGAGCGCAGCGGAAAACAGAGCGTCGCCTCGATCATGTACGGTGATTCGAGTGGGCGACAATAAACGCCAGCGGTCGGGCGTCACACAGGGTGACTGGCCGCCACTCGAGGGGATCAGTCCTCCTCTAACGCCCGCGACTCGAGGCCGGAGGGAGCGCCGTACTCGTCGGGTGCACAGCCAAGTGAGCGATGCGGGCAGTGTTGGCAGTGTGGCCCGGGCTCTGTCTCGAGACTCGGATCGTCGACGGCGGTGAGCGTCTCGCGGACGGCCGTCCACGCGGGCAGTTCGTCGGGATCGAACAGCACCACGCGCGGCCCGTCCCCCTCGCCGACGTAGACGTAGCCGACTGCAGCGACCGGCTCGTCGAAGCGCTGCTCGCAGGCTCGAGCGTATAGCGAAAGCTGGACCGCGTCCGGGAGAGCGATTCGGTCGGCGGTCGCCTTGTAGTCGAGGACGGCGAGCCCGCCCGCCCACTGCGTGGCCTGTTCGTCGGTCGCGTTCGCCTCGGATGGCAGCCGGCGAATCGAGTCAATATAGCCGATGACGTCGCCGTCGACGCCGTCGACCGCCGACAGCGAGAACGGCACCTCCGCCGCGAGGTGGTCCCAGTCCGAAACTGGCTGTTCGAAGCCGGGTGCGTCCGCCTCGAAGTAGCGCTCGATACACGCACAGACGGCCTCGCGATGCTCGAGCAGATCCCGCGCGGTGAGGTGGCGAACAGCAGCATCCTCCCAGGCCGACTGCGTGTGATAGTCGCGATAGAACGCCTCCTCGGCGACATCGTGGAAGACGGTGCCAACGAGTCTGGAGTCGCCGCTCGAGTGGCGCTCAGAGTCCTCCGAACCGGTCAGCGAACGTGCCTGCGGATCGTCGAGTGCGCGCACGACGTGGTCGAGATAGTGCTTGCGCGGACAGCTCTCGTAGGTGTCCATCGCGCTGTAACTGTGACGCATCGCCACGGGGAGTTCGGTCGCACTCGAGAGTGCCTCGACCGGGAAGCGGACGGTGTCGGGCGACAGCGCACCAGCGCGGCGGCCGTACGGCAGGGCGTTCTCGAGGCTGGGCTCATCGCCGTAGCTGGCCGCATCCGCTGCTGGCAGTAGGGTTCCAGAGCGCAGGAGTCGCCCGAGTTCGTGGACGGTTTCGATTGCATCACGAGTCTCGAGCGGTTCGACCGTGCGGTCGTCGTAGTCGGCGTAGTAGGTGATCGAACCCGGCGTCACGTCGGCGGCGTGTGCGAGGTCGTCCGTCCGGTCGACGACGGTGTCGGGGTAGGTCGCCCGAACCCGCTCGAAGCTTGCAGACAGCGACGCCCACAGATCCATGCGCTGGCCGGCGGTCGACCACTCGATGTCGCCAGCGAGGCAGGCATCCGCCTGCGAGACGCCCAGTTCCGTCTCGTCGCCGTCGTACTCGTAGCCGGAGCCGAAGACGAACAGATGGTTCTCCGCACGCGTCAACGCGACGTGGAGCACGCGCCACTCCTCGGCGACCGTCTCGCTCGCGAGGTCGGCACACAGCGGCGAGTCGATATCGTCTGCGAGTGTCGCCGCGAGCAGCCGCTCTCGAGCCCGTCTGGCGTAGTCGCCGTCGACACACCACTCCTCATCCGAGAGGTAGGGGACGAGCACCGTATCGAACTCGAGGCCCTTCGCTTGGTGGACGGTCATCACATCCACGGAGTCACTCGATTGGGTGCCGCGAGTCCGCTCGCTGCCGCCCCCGCGAAGTGCCGCCTCGAGCGCGTCGACGAATGACGGCGTGAGTGTACTGACGACAGAATCGGGATCATAGGCTTCGACGAATCGGTCGAGTCGGTCGAGTTGGGCGCGCTCGTCGCTCGTGAGGAACCACTCGAGACGCGTCAGGTCGCGGAATCGGCGGATGAACCCCGACAGCGGGTAGACGTTCCGTAGTCGCTCGAGGGATGCGAGGTGTTCGCGCGCCTGCTCGAGTTGGGCTGGATTCTCGAGGGTCTCAGGCTCGATATCGAAGACCGCATCGTAGAGCGATCCATCCCGGCGTTGAAGCGTCTGGAGGTCAGCGTCGCCGAGTCGGTAGCGATAGAGCAACACTCGCCGAAGGTGGGCGTCGGCGTCGCGGTCGACGAGCACGCGGAGATACGACAGCAGCGTCTGGATGCCGGGCGAAATCTCCCCGCGTGGCGAGCCCGAAATCTCGTAGGGGATCTGACGCTCGCGCAACTCCTCGGCGATGGACTGGGCATGGCGATTGGTGCGGACGATCACCGCGAGATCTTCGAGATCACGCTGTGGGACGTTCTCGGCAGCGCCGTTGAGCAGCCTCGAGACGGCCGTCCCGACTTGGGTCGCCGTCGACTCGGGAATCTCGTCGCTTTCGATTTTGACGACGCGGTCGGCGCGGTTGTCCTCGGCCGCATATTCGCCAGCCTCGCGTCCAACCTCGCGCAGCGTTTTCGAGGACTGCGGGCCGTACTCACAGTGATTCGTCAGATCGAGGATTTCCTGGCGCGACCGGAAGTTGAGTTCGAGCGCAATCGCCTCGTGGTCGTCGTACTGTGTCTCGAGGCGGTCCAGCCCCTCGCGGTCGGTGCCACGCCAGCCGTAGATCGCCTGATCCTTGTCGCCGATGGCGAGCAGATTCGGCCGGTCCGAGCCGCTTGTTAGTTCGGTAATCAACGAAAACTGCGTCTCGTCGGTGTCCTGAAACTCGTCGCAATAGACTTGCGTCCACTGGCCGGTGATTTCCGCTGCAATCGCGTCGTCCTCGAGCAGGTCGGTTGCCGTCCGCACCAGTTCGTCGAAATCGAGCGCTCGCTGTTCCTCGAGGGCGTCGTGATAGTCCGCATACACCGCCGCGTAGTGGCGAGCGAGTCGAAGGAACTCGACGTAGTGTTTCAGTCGGCCGAATGGGCTTTGCTCGAGGCGGTTCGTCTGCTGTCGCCAGATTTCGTTGCCAAACAGCGCCCGCGGGAGCTGTTTCGTCGTCGAGTCCTCGAGTGAGAGCGCCTCGATGGTGTTTGTCACACACTGCTGGAGCACTCGAAGATACCGAGTTACGTCGTCGACAACCGCATCCTCGCGGAACGCCTCCGGCGACTCTGCGACTTTCTCGCGGCAGTACTCGAGGAGTTTGCCGTAGCCGACGAGTGCCTCCTGGGCCGACTCAAGGTGGCTATCCTGTGAGAAGAATCGAAGCGCTTCGTTGTCGAACGAGAGGTCGCCGGCCCGCTGCTCGAGCCAGAGGACGAACTCGGTACAGAGTTCGATTGTTCGCACGTCGGGTAGGCCCTCCTCGAGATGCGCCGGTGTCACGTCCTCCTGGCTCATCGTCCGGATGAAGTCATCAACGGCGCTCGTGAGGTCCGTCCTCGAGCCGTCGTGTGCCGTCGCGGCCGCGAAGTCGTAGTCGGTCGTCGCGAGGAGGCGGCCGACGATTCGGCGGCGTTTGCGCTCGGTGACGACGTCGAACTCCGGCGAGTAGCCGAGGTAGTAGGCGTACTCGCGGACGAGGCGATGGCAGAACGAGTGGTAGGTGTAGACGTCGATAGCCGCCGCAGCCTCGGGGTCGAGTCGCTCGGCGACGGCATCGCGGATGCTGCCTGCGGCCTCGTTCGCGAACGTTAATACGAGGATATCGTCCGGTTCGACCGCGCCAGACTCGATTGCATGCTCGATGCGCAACAGCATCGTCGTCGTCTTGCCGGTGCCGGCTCCCGCATCGACCGAGATACAGGCCGCCTCGCTCTCGATGACCGCCGGTTGGTTTCCTTTCGGCTCGAGGGTCGTCTCTGGCTCGCGTGAGTCACCCATCGAATCGCACCTCCTCAGCGATGTACTCCTGACAGCAGACGGTGTAGGCACAGTCCGGGCAGGACTCACTCGCAATGCGATCCCAGCGGTCGGACGGGTCGAACGCGCCCGAAGCGATTCGGCTGGCGAGCGACTCGAGGCGACTATCGACAGTCGTGTTTCGGTGTTCGAGTGTCATGCCGAAGGTGTGATGATCGACGTAGGCATCGGTGAGGTCGACCGGCTCGAGGCTCGTTTCGACCGTTTCGCGCACCCAGTTGACCGACGTGTGCTCGCGGTCGGCGAGTGGAATCTGGACGTAGCGACAGGTTCGGTCCTCGAGACCGAGTCGGTCACACAGCGAGCGCAGTCCGGCGAGGACGACGCTGGTTTCGAACAGGGCACCGATTGGGTCGGGTTCGAACGTCTCCATTTCGGGGTCGAAGTGATCGACGAACGATTCGGCGACGCGCTCCCAGTCGTCGCGATAGCGCAGGAAGCCAAGCGGGCGCACTGACGGGACGAACCGGACGCCGACGACCGACGAACCATCGCCAAAGACGTAGTCGACGCTCGCCTCGAGCGTGGCCGTCTCCTCCGATTCCTCGCCGATGGAAACCGAACTCGAGAGCGTGAGATCCGGGCCGACGAGGTCTGCGAGCGGGTCATTTTCCTGATCGTCAGCGGCGGCGAGCACCTGACGCAGGCCGGCGGCATGAGCGGGGCCGACAGCCTCGACGTAGGCGTCGACCGTAGCCTCGAGCACCTGCCGTTCGTGGCGGCGCTGTGCGCGTGAGTGAAATCGTTCGTCGTGGCGCTCCCAGCGCGTCGCGAGTGCCTCGAGCGCGCGGTCGGCAAGTGCCTCCTGTTCGATCTCGCCTGTGTGCCGGGTAGTCTGCTCGAGCGTCGTACAGAGCGCTCGCCGGAGAAGGGCGACGCGCTCGTCGGGGCCGTCGTCGTCGCTGTCGTCGAAGCCGTGGACGTGGGCGAACTCGTACCGGCGGGGACAGTGGATATACGTGCGAAGGCCGTCGGCAGACAGCGTGACCGGCGTGGTTCCATCACCATCCGAGTCTGCATTTTCACTCATTCCGGACCACCTCCCCGGACGCGAACTCGAACTGGGACCGTACTGCGTCCGCAAGGTCGTCGTCGATATCGCCTGCCTCGAGGACGACGGCGATCTCCTCGAACAACTCCTCCGTTTCGGCCAGATCGGCGTTCCCACCCGTACTCGCCTCCCGAAGGACGCGCTCGAGTTCGGCACGCGGCTGATCAAGCAGCGTCTCGAGGGCGTTCGTCTTCCCGTGAATCGCGGCACCCGTGTGGGCGTCGACAGCCTCGAAATCGATTCCCGGCGTCGACTCGAGGAGTTTGAGATAGCGTGATTCGTCGTAGGTTCGACGCAGGCCGCCAGCCCCGCGTTCGTACGAACAGCAGTACAGGTGTCTCGTCGCCGCACGGGTTCCAAGCGCGAGTCGTCGCCGCGTCCGCTGGGCGTGATACGTCTCGAAGGGATCACCAGCGGTTCGATCCGCGACTGGCGTTGGCTGGCCATCCTCGAGCGGGCCGAACGTCGATTCGATGGTGTCTGCGTCGGGTGCGGTGACCGCCGGGTAGGCCTCCAGTTCGCGGAGCCACGCGGTCGGGAACAGCTGTGTGAGAAACTGCTCGCCCGGATACGTGGTGTCGATCAGATCCAGCAGGAAGACCGTCTCGTAGGTGTCGTATTTGAGGTCATCGAGTGGACAGACGGTCACCCCGCCGGTCGGCGGCTGTGTCTCGACGGCGTGGACGTAGGGCGCGTCGTACTGGATCGTCCGGCGCAGCATCCGATTCAACCCATCCCAGTCCGGGCCAACGAGGTCGGTCTCCTCGACGAACGCTGCAATCTCGAGGACGCGGCGCACACTGGCGTACTGCTCGCGGGCGTCGACCCAGTCCTCAGTCGCGGCGATACGGCCTTTCAGATCGGTGCGGACGATCCACTCTGCCAGCGACTGGGAGACGCTCGAAGAGGTACAGTCCTCGAGCAGCGTCGGCGAAAACTCGGGCACACGAGCACGAAGGCGCTCGAGCGAGGTGGTGTAGCGCTGACTCGAGTGGTCGTGGTGCTGTTCTTTATCCTTGAGTTCGGGACCGCCTCGAGCGCGCTCGCGCTGGACGGTGACGAAGGCGTAGAGTTCGTTTACGGCCGGGTCCTCCGCGAGCGACGGCGTGCCAATCGTCGCCGTCGGAACGCCAGCGTCGCGAAGCCGCCGTCGCGTCTCGGGCACGCGTTCGATTCCGGGGACCGCAACCGCGAACGCGTCGAATCCCCAGTCGTGGCGACCCGCAAGCGACTGGATCTCTGTCGCGACCGCCCGAACCTGTTCGCGGGACGTTCCAGCCCGAATGCGACGCGCTCGAGCGAGCGAGTCCGTGTCCCCATTGGCTGTGTCGGATGGCGTCGCCTCTGCTTCGCCCGCCGCCGACGCCGACCCCGTCGCGAGCAGTTTCGTCATTTCGCGATGGGGTGGCTCGAGACTCGGCCCGGTGTCGCCGAGTTCGTCTGGCTCGAGCAGGTTGACCTCGAGATCCGGGCCAACGTGGTCGTCGATTCGCCCCGGCTCGACGCGCGTTCGCTCGACGCTCGCATGGTGCTCGCCGAAACAGACGAGTTCGGCATCGCTGGAAATTGCCGTGAGATATCGGCGGTCAAGCTGGCGGTATTCCTCGAACTCGACTGCAAGTACCGCGTCGTAGGACGACGTGACTCGATCCTGCAGGTCGTCGGCGTTATCCTCGAGCAACTCGACTGCCTGGGGAACCACGTCAGCACGCTCGACGTAGCCACGATTTTCGAGTTCTGCGTGAAACCGGTCGTTCATCGCGTACAGAAACTCAAGACACTCGCGTGGCTCACTGGGACCCGTCGGGGACGCTTCGTCCTCGAGGCCGGCGAGTCGAATCCGCTGGCGTGTCGCCTCGAGCAGCAGTTGCCCCACATCACGGGCGAAACTCTCGTGGGTCGCCGCCCGCTCGAGATACGCGGGCACGTCACGACTCGCGCCGTCGATCACCAGCGAAATCAGTTCGATTCGCTCTTCGTACTCGAGGCGGTCGAGCGTCGGATCGTACTCCTCGAGCGTCTTCGAGGCGTGTTCGGGCAGCGACTCGAGGCGTGGCGACTGAGGCGTGCCGTCGGTCAATTCGACGGCTGCAAGCGCCTCCCGAAGGGACTCGAGTCCCGACGGATGGCGCTTGAGCACCAGCACGTTTCGCGGGCCGTACTCGGCGGCCAGATCAGCATATCGGCGCGCGACTGCCTCGCAAAGCGCTGGTCCCGGAACGGGTTCAGTAAGGAGCGTGCAGGTCCCATCGAGACTGCCAGTCGGAGGCGACATCAGTATGACTCTCTTCTAGTCGAGTTCGTACATAAATGTGCGCCGGGAGGGAGTCGAAACCGGTTTGCCGTGCCATCTTCGCCAATTCTTAGTAGTCGCACGAGCCATGTGAACGTATGGAAGACATCTTCGTTGCACGAGTTATGTCTGCCTCGCTCGAGACTGTCGGTTCGGACACGCTCGTCGAGGACGCCGGTCAAGTGATGCTCGAGAAAGACATCGGTTCCGTCGTCGTTACCGGCGAGGACAATGAACTCGAGGGAATCCTGACGACGACTGACTTCGTCGATATCGTCGCACAGAGTCACCCGAAAGCCGAGACGACGGTCGCACGCTACATGACCGAAGACGTTGTCACGGTCTCAGCACAGGATAGCATCCGCGACGCGGCAGATCTGATGGTCGAACACGGCTTCAAGCACCTGCCGGTCATCGACGAGGACGAGGGCGTCATCGGCATGATTACGACGACCGATCTGGCCTCCTACGTCTCGCGAATTCAGTCGCCAAGCCCCGAATAACCCTGTTTTTGGGTCCCGGTCGGACACAGCCACACGGCCGGCCCCGGCCTCGGTATTCGATTAGCCGTCTGAACTGCTGTTCTCGCCGTGTGCTGTCTTGTCGTCGGCAGTATTGGCCACCCACCGCACCGTCTCGTTCAACCGATCTCGCAACAGCTGCGCTTCAGCAGGCGTCAACTCCACATCCACGTGTCCTGTCGCGTGATCGCCCGCCATCGCATCGATACTGAGGCCAATCCGTGCCTCCTCACTCGAGACCGGCTGCACGGCGATATCCGCCCGATCCGGATACTCTCGCGGCGGGCCGACCTCGACGGCTTCCTCGCCGCGACTAACCCCGATCCGAATCCGTTCCGTATACTCGAGGTCGAACGAGTCCGTCGGATCGTCCTCGAGCGCTGCTCCATCCACTCGATCCTGTTCCTCGAGTCGGTCAGTGTCGTCGGCCATATGCTGTATGGTAGCTATCGACGCACTTGGCTGTTCGTGTCGTGGGGACACAACGAACGCACGGGCATCAGGAAGCTTATGCCGATTCGGTTGCCAGCACTCGTCCGTCTATGAGTAACCAGCCGCCGTCCCCGCCCTCCCCCTCCGGACCGTCGGCCGCGATGCCGACTGCACCCACAGCCACACCCGACACCGACGAACAAGTGCTCGTCACGACGACCCAACTCGAGGCCACACTCGAGGACCATCTCGCCGTCTCACTCGACGGCGACACCCTCGAGACGCTGCTGGTCGAACTCGACCGCGCCGGCTACGTCGAGTGGATCGCCGTCACAGCGTCCGGCGACTACGTCTGGAACCTCGCCGACTCTCCCGAACAGATCAGTGAGGCGATTGCAACCGGGATTGCAAATCGACTCGAGGACTGGGTGCGTTCGCAGCTTCGGTAAACAGTCGGATATGCCTGCTCGAGTGCAGTCGGTGAGTCGATAGGCTGTGAGTGGTGTGCTCGAGATCATCGTGGCGACCCGCCCTCGAGCATGGAGTCACGTTCCCAGATCCAGTTCGCTCTGGTTCAAGATGAAGTCCCACGAAGCGTAGCCTATAGAGCGACCACGAACCGACTGCGAAGGTGGGAAAGAACAGCTATGGGGGCCGGCGCGAATTCGAACAGATGCGAGACGGTCGCGCTCACTTCGTTCGCGCACTGCGACTCGCGTGTTCGAATCTGCTTGGATTCATTTTCCCGCACCACAGACCGCTCGCTGCGCTCGCGGTGTTACGGTGCGGGAAAATGGGCCGGCGCGAATTCGAATCGCGGTTACGGCCACCCGAAGGCCGAAGGATACCAGGCTACCCCACCGGCCCGCATTCGAACGTAGCCCGGCAAATCGCTTACCGATTATGCCCAGATCCCGAGCCAATTTCCAGGTACACAGGCTTAAAACCGCTCGTAACCGTCGGTATCCAGATAGTGATGGGTGACAGTGATCGCCTGATCCGCATGCAGCAGTTCGGGACCGAGTCGAAGTCGCTGGTCGACCACATCGGCGAGCACATCCGATTCCTCGTCGGTGAAATCGTGGTGGTCCGAGAGGACGAACACCGAATCTGCGAGCGTGTCAGCCTCGAGATCGACCATCGCGTCGCCGTCTTCGTGGAGTTGCACAAGCGGTCCGTCACCCTCGAGGTCGGCGAGCGTGGCCTCGAAGCCGCGGCGATAGAGTTCGATGCCGGGGCTTGGTTCGGCCGGCAGGGAGCCGATGGCTTCCTCGCGGTGCTCGAGTGCGTTTCGAACCAGTGCAGCGGTGGAGCGTTCGTCCGGATTGAGTCGGCGGAGGTCGCGGCCGTCGAACGTGATCGTGACTGTATCCTGGACGACGAGGTGGACGCGAACATCCTCTCGGATGCCGTGGGACGTGACGAACGCGGCCGTAATCGAGCGACAGAGGGCATCGAGTCGACCGGCACCGCCGGCGAGGTCGTCGAGTGAGAACCCGGCGTCGAGTGGCACGTCGTGTCCGAGCAGAACGAACTGGCGCATACTCGAGCGTTGACGATCATAGGGATAGTCGCCACGGTTTTGGGCGGGAGCCCGGCGGTCAGGAGTCAATGGCTCCGTGGTGCGCTGTTGCGTTTCCCTCACGTCCTGAACGCCGGTGTCGTGAATTCAACAAAAGCAAGGCCGCCTTCGGCCAACGGATGCGCGAGTGCTTACTGAGCGTGTGAGTCCCCTCACCGATTGCTCATTGCATACCCAGGGTCAAGCGTTTCCAGTGAGCCAGTATGCTGTCCCTGTATGGCGAAATCTCAGACAACAACGGATCACACGGAGGGCCGCGTTCTAGCGATTCTCGATGGGCGGCCATGCCCAAGCGATGACTGTGACGGGGACCTCGAGCGTGGAACGTACAAGGATAATAAGGCGGTCGTTTGCGAAGATTGTGGCACGCCGCAGGCACAGGTCTGGGCGCCGTCGTCGTGACAACATCGACTCGGAAGTGAGCAACTGGACGGCTAGGATGTACTCTCGAGCGTTACACTCGACCACGTGTGCGATCGCAATCAGGTGAGTAGTCCTGCCCAATTGCGAGCGCGATGACGTTGACCGTCACAAGGCCGACGAACAGCCCCAGTCGCGTCATCGAATCGATACCGCTGACGAAGATGGGGAGATACGCGACTGGCAGGAGGGTACCGAGCCAGAAGCCGACGCCGGTGAGTGTGCTCCCCAGGTGCATTGGCTTAGCGCATCGACTCGAGGGCGACGAACGAGTCGTTCTGCGCGCTAATCCAGTTGGTCATCAGTTCGGCCTCGCTTGCGTCGTCAGGAAAGATCGCACACTCGTCAGGAGCATCGTCGTTTTCAACGGTGACGCTTACCAGGTCAGGTGCGTCCAACTCGAGTTCGGGAGTGGTCGATCTATCCGTGGCGTCAGTATTCGTGGACATAGCAGACAGGCGGGATGCGCCACCGAAGACGAAGGTCCAGACCAGCATAGTTATCGAGTTGCTAACCCACCTCGGCTACGATCTGCTCGCTGCCAGGTCAGGATTCGAGCCGACGATTGTCGCGAAAAAGAATTCGATCAATACTGACCTGTATCGATTCAATACGGACGATGTGTGCGTCGAAGGCAGGTACTAGAACCTGGTAGGCAATCCATGACCAGGGTATGAAGCGTCCCGTTCGTCAGCTGTGCGTGCGTTCAGATCGTTCAGGTATCGAGTTCACGGTCAGCGACTTCGCGTTCCAAGTGTCAACGACTCGGTCGTCTCGCTCCCGTCGCGCCAGAGGCTGATCTCGACCGTCTCGTCGGGGCTGGTCTCGAGTGCGAGATGTGTCGCGAGTGCGTGTCGGTCCGGGATCGGTTCGCCATCGATTTCGAAGATGACGTCGCCGCCAACGGGGATCGGTTCGCCGCGGCGTTCGACGGTGCTCGTCGCTCCTTCCAAGACGCCGTCTGCTGGGCCGCCTGAGACGATGTCGGTAACGGCGACTCCGGTGGCCGCCTCGAGGCCGTTCTCCTCGGCGACGATCCGATCAACCGAGAGCAGGCCAATCCCCAGATAGGAGTGATCGTACTCGCCGTCGTCGATCAACGTGGGAACAACGCGGTCGGCCAGCGCCGCCGAGATGGCAAAGCCGATGTTGTTACCGCCGCCTGCGTGGACGACGCCGACGACGTTGCCATCGAGGTCGACGAGCGGGCCGCCACTGTTGCCTGGGTTGACCGCGGCATCCGTCTGGACCACATCGGGGAACGAAAACTGGCGATCGGGTGCGTTGACCGAACGCTCAATTCCACTGACAATTCCCTTGGACATCGACCCCTCGAGACCGTAGGGATTCCCGATTGCGAGCACTTCCTGGCCGACAACGGGGCGTTCGTCGGAGAGCGAGAGTGGAGTTGCATCGTCGGGGGCGTGGTCGACCTCGAGGACGGCGAGGTCGCTGAAGTAGTCGGTTCCGACGAGGCGGGTGCCGGTCCAGTCGCCGTTGATGTACTGGAGGTCGACTTCTTCGCCGTCGGCGACGACGTGGTCGTTCGTGACGAGGTGGTTCTCGTCGTAGAGAAAGCCCGAGCCCTGCCCGCGGCCTTCATCGTCGGTCAAGGGATCGCTTACGCCGAAGACGCGGACCTGTGTGACGGAGTCGATTATCGACTCGTAGACCTCGGTGAAGGATGACCCGTCTGCGGTGTTGTCGCGGTCAATATCGCGTGTAGGGCCGCCTTCGATCGAACTGGTTCCGCTGGGCGCGGAACAGCCAGCAACAGCGCCGACGAGACCGGCACCTGTCGCTGCGAGAACCCGGCGCCGGGTTGGTCGATCGTCGTTCATAGCTGACCGGTAGGACCCCACCCATTTGAACACCGGGGAGACCCGACTGGGCTCGAGTATAGTTGTGACCAACTGCCATGTTGACGGCGAGCGAACGAATGGAAGGGAAAACGTGTTACCCACGGCACCCCGATGCTCGAGGTATGACTACGGACGACGCCCGCGCGCTGCTCGCGACCGGGTCGATCTGTGACTCCTGTCTCGGCCGCCCCTTCGCCGAGCGGAGTTTCGGACTGACGAACGCCGAGCGCGGCCGGGCGCTGCGAACCACGATTGCACTCGAAGACGACACCGACTTCGACCCCACGCCCCCAGCGGAGTGTTGGGTCTGTGACGGCTACTGTGACACCTACGATGCCATCGCCGACACCATCGTCGACGCACTCGAGGGTGTCGAGTTTGCGACCTATCAGGTCGGCACGCGCGTGCCACCATTGGCCGAGGAAAACGAACGGCTCCTGCGCGAAGACGCCGGTCTCGAGCCAGATGTTGGCGAGTCGTTCAAACGCGAATTCAATCGCGAAGTCGGCCGCCGCGTCGGCGCAAAAACAGGCACGGACGTCGACTTCGACCGCCCGGACGTGCTCGCGATCATCGACCTCGAAGCGTTTGACCCGCTCGAGGCGGCCGACAACGACTCGGTGACGAGCCACGCGGTCGACGTCCAGATCAATCCGGCGTTCGTCTACGGGCGCTACCGCAAACTCGAGCGCGATATTCCCCAGACGGAGTGGCCCTGCCGGGAGTGTGGCGGCAGTGGCGTCCAACTCGGCGACTCAGGCGAGGAACCCTGCGACTACTGCGGTGGCTCGGGCTATTTGTACGACACCAGCGTCGAACAGGTCGTCCGCCCGCACGTCGTCGAAGCAATGGACGGTGACGAAGGCAAATTCCACGGTGCGGGCCGCGAAGACGTCGACGCCCGCATGCTCGAGACCGGCCGGCCGTTCGTCCTCGAGGTCAAACGGCCGAACCGACGCGATCCCGATCCCGAAACGCTCGAGCAGGAGATCAACGAGGCCGCTGCTGGGTCGGTCGAAGTCGATGGCCTCCGGCTGGCAACGTACGACATGGTCGAACGCGTCAAAGAACACGACGCAAGCAAGCAGTATCGCGCCGATGTCGAGTTCGCCGAGCCACTCGAGGAGGAGACGTTCAAAACAGCACTCGCGGAACTCGAGGGGACGACTGTCGAGCAGGACACCCCACAGCGTGTCGATCACCGACGAGCGAGTCTCACCCGCACGCGGACGGTCTACGATATTGGTGGCGAGTTGCTCGAGCCGACTGAAGCAGAGGTGTCCGTCCACGGCGAGGGCGGTCTCTATATCAAGGAACTCATCAGCAGCGATGAGGGGCGCACGGAGCCAAGCCTCGCTGGGCTGGTCGAGACGGACGCCGAAGTGACCGCACTCGACGTCACCCGTGTCGAAGGCGAGGACGAACCGTTCGAACTCGAGGAGTTCTTCCTCGACGAACCCCGAGACAGCGACGAGTAAGCCGCCAGCAGTTTCGTTTTCCACTCGCTCGAGAGTCACAATCGTTATCCGGTCATCCGACGACCTCCCGGTATGCCATTCGGCGTCGACGAAGCCGGGAAGGGGCCAGTCTTCGGGTCGATGTTCGCTGCAGCCGTCTCGCTCGAGAATCCCGACTGGCTCCCCGAGGGAATCGCGGATTCGAAGCAACTCACACCCACCAGACGCGAGGAACTCGCGGCGACGATTCGCGCGGACGAGCGCATTCGCGTCGGTGTCGCGGAAATCACGCCCGAACGGATCGACGACCCCGAGACGGACATGAACTCGCTGTCAGTCGCCGCCCACGCAGAAGCAATCAACGACGCGTTCGCTGGACTTGAGGAGGGCGGCATTCTCGATGACGAAAGCACCATCTCCGGACTCTGTGACGCCTGTGACACCGATGCGGATCGGTTCGCCCGGCGAGTGCACGACGCTTGTGAGCAGACACTCGAGACAGATCACTCGCTCGAGATCGACGCTCGTCATGGCGCAGATGACGAGTCACCGATTGTTGGCGCGGCGAGCATCATCGCGAAAGTCAAGCGTGATGCCCACGTCGCGGCCATCGCCGAGGAGTACGGCGAGATCGGCAGTGGCTATCCGAGCGACCCGAACACCCGCGAGTTTCTCGAGACCTACGTCGACGACCACGGCTCGTTGCCGCCGTTTGCCCGTGAGTCGTGGTCGACCTGCGAGGACGTACTCGCGGCGGCCCAACAGACCGGCCTCGGGCAGTTCTAAGGGGCCTACGGCTTGGTTTTATACGCGCCCACGGTGGACTGTGAGCCGTGCTCGAGGTTCTGGCGCTGCTCGTCATCGCCACTGTCGCAACTGGAGTCGTCTGGAAAGGGAGCACCTGGCTCGAGGCTGCAGCGAACGACCTCGCAGCGGGCTACGGCGTCCCCGCAGTGGTTCAGGGCGCGGTCATCGCCGCCGTCGGCTCGAGTATGCCGGAACTAATGAGCGTCATCATTGCGACGCTGCGCTACGGCGAGTTCGAACTGGGCATCGGTGCTATCGTCGGCTCGGCGGTGTTCAACCTCGTCGGCGGTCGGATGGACACGAACCGCGATTTGGTCTACAAGGAGGCGCTGTTCTACATGCTCGCCGTTGCCGTGCTCCTGTTGACGTTCTCGCTTGCCGTCATCTACTCCCCGCTCGAGGGCGAGCCACTCGAAGGGACGATCACCCGCCCACTCGCGCTCGTCCCGCTCGGACTGTACGCGCTGTACCTGTTCGTCCAGTACCTCGACGTCAGCGAACACGATGGGACTCGAGCAGAGATCCCCATAGCTCGGACCTGGGGCTGGTTCGCAGTCGGACTTGTGGTCATCATCGTCGGCGTCGAAGGACTCGTGCAGGCCGCAATCGGCCTTGGCGACGCCTTCGGCACGCCCGCGTTTCTCTGGGGCATGACCATCGTCGCCGCCGGCTCGAGCGTGCCAGATGCGTTCGTCAGCGTCGCTGCAGCCCGTGAGGGCCGCTCGAGCGTGAGCCTCGCGAACGTCCTCGGGAGCAATATTTTCGACCTGCTCGTTGCACTCCCCGCCGGCGTCCTCGTCGCCGGTTCGCTGGCGATAGCGTTCCCCCACGTTGTCCCGATGATGGCGTTTCTCATCCTCGCGACGGTCGTCTTCTTCGCTATCGCACGGACGGACATGCTGCTCTCGCGGACTGAGGCGTGGACATTGCTGGGACTCTATGGCCTGTTCGTCGTCTGGCTCGTCCTCGAGAGCCTCGACGTGGTGACTGTGTTGCCGACGTAGTTCGACGTTCGAAAATGCCGGACGAAAGCGTGAAACCCGCGTTAGCGGTCAGTCAGCAGTCGCTGGAGGATGTCCCCGTAGGCTGGCCGGGTGATGAGGACACCGATCAGCACGCCGAGGATGGTGATGATGGCGAAGCCGCGCAGGTCGCCCAGACTGAGGACGGCAAGCGGCGAGAGTGCGATGATCGTTGTCGCCGCGGCGGCCCCGATGATCCAGAACGCCTTGCGGAAGCGAGATTCGAACACCCGCTGAGAACTTACCTCGCCTTCGTCCATCACCTCGTCGGCAATGATGATGAGGTCATCCACCCCCGTCCCAACGACGGCGATAAAGCCAGCGACGTGAGAGAGATCCAGCGGCATGCGTATCAGCGCCGCAAAGCCAAGCAAGATTACCACCTCCGCTGTCGCAGTCAGGATCATCGGCATGGCCACCTTCGGGTTCCGGTAGCGCAGGAAGACCATCCCGCTGACTGCCAGAATCGAAAGGCCACCGATCAGCAGCGAGTAGAGCTTGAACTGATCTGCCAGCGCTGGCTCAACGGAGAGGGTCTGTTCCTGGCTGAAATCAAGCGGCGCGGGCATGGAGCCAGCCCGGAGGTTCACCGAGAGCAACTGCGCCTGATCGAGTTCAGGCGCACCCATGAAGAAGCTGGGATCGTCCTGCCAAGTCCCGGCGTTCATGTTATCGGCCAGCCGTGGTCCCATGCTGTGGGCGTCAATCGCTTCACCGTCGACCACAGTGACGAGACAGTACTGCGAACGGTCGTACTCGCCTTGGAACTCAACCTCGCCGCCAACACCGCTGAGATCACATTGGCCCTGTCCCTCGCTGGTGAAGCCGAGTTCGTTCAACCGGTCCTGGTACCCCGGTGCAGCACTTCCATCGACCGAAATCGGCACCTCGTAGCCCGGGTTTTCCTCACTCGAGCGCGGGGCGTCTACGGTATCGATCTCTTCACCGGTCAGGACCGTCTCGTTCGTGTAGGATCCATCATCTGTCTGGTAGTACGCCTGCAACTCGACGATACCGCGCTCTTCGAGTAGTTCGCGGAGTTCGTCGGGGTCCATGTCAGGAACTTCGGTGACGATGTAATACCCCTCGCCGAGCGTGTCTTCCTCGTAGGCGGTACCGCCGGTCAAGCCGGCTTCGTTGACACGGTCTTGAATCGTGTCGATCATCTGTGCACGCGTCTGTGCGGAGACGCCGCTTCGGATATCGTCTTCGTCAACGTCGACACCCTGGTCTTGGAGGACCGCAGCGAACTCCTCCTCGCTCACCTCGTCCGTGTAAATCTCGGCCGAAACCGTGCCGTCATCAGTAATCGTGACGCTTGCGTCGCCGGTCTCGAGGTCGAGTTCCTCGTATATCGCGTCCTCTAGACTACTGCTTCTGTCGTGGTCGACCGACCCGTCTTCATCGACGATGCCGGCGTCGATATCTTCGGCGACGAGCCCGGTAATCGGCGCACTAATTCGAGTCCCGCCATCTAAGTCGATCCCGTACTCGAGGTTGCTCGCGGTGTCGTCAACTTCGTCTTCGACGACGGCGTCGTCGGCCATGATACCGCCGGGGTAAAACAGCGCGACAAGCGCAGCGGTAACGAACAGGATGAGCAAGATGAGCCGCCAGTACTCTTTGATGAAGGCTTTGGGTCCCATTAGGATCGTACCCCCTCGAATTTGTACCAGCGAAGCAGGCTTAGGTTCAACATGTACGTATTCATCAGGTCAGCCGCAAGGCCGACGAAGAGGATGATGCCGACCGAGGCGAGCAGTTCGACGCCGAACAGCGTTGCAGCGACACCCATCACGAGCATCGCCGCCATCGACGTGACAGTCATCGTCACACCCGTTCGGGTCGCCCGGTGGGTACTTTCATAGAAGTCTCCCTGTCGGCGCAGAATGTGATTGTTTAAGAGGATATCCGAGTCCACTGAGTATCCGATCAGCATTAACAACGCGGCAACGGTCCCCAGCGAGAGCGAAATATTCGCCAGTGACATGAACGCGAGCGGGATCACAATGTCAGAAAACGCCGAGAGGACAATTGCAATCGACGGGACGAACGTCCGAAACAGCAAGAACGCGATGACGCTCATCCCAAGAAACGCAACAGCAATGCCAAGCAGTGCCGTCTGCTGTGTCTGTTCGGCGAACGTCGGTGAGACTGTTGACTGGGATTGGACCACCGACGCGTCACCGTCCGCTTCTAGATTTGTCTCCGCCTGCTCGCTTAACGTCTGAATCACATCGTTGTCCTCGATGCCAGCGAACTGAACGGTGTACTGGTTCTCGACACCGGGTGCCTGGACGGATTGGATCGAATCAGGCTCGATATCGAACGCTCCCTCGATCTCAGACTCCGAGGAAGTCGTCTGAACAGTCAACTCCGCACCGCCGGCAAAATCCATCCCGAGTGGAACCGGCGTCCCGGTGAGTAAAAAGCTCCCGCTCAGAACGAGTAACGCGACCGCGAGGACCGCGAGTGGTACCGCCGCGAGCTGGCGGTCGGTGTACCGGGTGTAATCTATCTCCGGTACGTCGAAATACCCCATATACCCCATCACACGAAGTCCCCCGAAGTAAGCCTTCCCAATTAGACTAGTCTGTTTTCTGGCGAATCACGCTCACCCAACCGCAGATTCAAGCCGCTCGAGCGCCTCTCATGGCGTATGCCGAACGACACAAACCAAGCCACCGAAACGCGGTCGGAGGCAGGCGACGGCCAGGGGGCACCCGGCGATGACCACGCCGATCGGATCGTCGTTTCCTACCCCGAAGACCTCTCGAAGTGGGGCCTGTTCCAACTCGAGAAGTCCTCGTTCCGAACCTATCTCCTGAAAGTGTACGACGACGTGGCCGTCGGCGATGTCTGGGAGGAGTTCCTCGACGTTGGCTGCTGTGGCAGCGCGATGGACGTCTCCCTTCACGTCGAACACCTCGAGGGCGGAACCCGAATCAATCAGGAGACAACCCTCGAGTACGAATCGAGAGACAGCGTCGAGATGGAAGGCAGTTGGCAGGCCCAGAGCGAGGGTGGCCCGAAACGCGCCTGAAAGCGGCGAGTACGCCAGTGCTTTCAGTCGGTTCAGTCCGGCAGGTATCGAACACTCAACACGCCGTCGTCGGCTGAACGACGAACCTCCACGCGAACTGCCTCGAGTCGTGCAGCACGCGCAACAGTTTCTTCGTCCTCGAGGACATCAGTAGCCGCGTCCTCGATGTCTTCTTCCGGCACGCGGAAAATGTGGAGTTCACCGGTTCCAGCGCGTTCTTCCTGGATTAGGTCGCCGACCTCGGCATCGGCTGCGAGTTCTTTTTCGTGTGTGGTCGGCTCGAGGTCGCTGTCGATCACATCGACCGTTCGTCGCTCCTCGACGTCGATCACTTCCCAGGTGACCTCGAGCGGGGGTTCCGGTGCGACAGTCGCCTCGAGGACGTCGTGTAACTCGAGACCGGGATTGGACGCGAGTGTATGAACCTGTGCAGTGTCGACATCGCGGACGACGGCCGACTCGCTTTCGGCGTGGGTGACAACGAAAGTGCCCGTTGTTTCGCTCATATCCGCCTATAGATCAAGGATGGGTTTTGGGGTTTCGGCTTCTGTCCGGTCGGCAGGGACACTCATCGCCTCGCGCCGACGCCGCCAGCGAATGACGGAACGCCTTTACTCCGCGCGGTTGCCGTCTCGAGCATGAACATCGATATCGGCAATGCACTTGCCACCGTTGCGTCGCCGGGCGTCTCGAAGGAGAGCCTCGAGCGACTGGACGCACAGGTCGCGGACGCACACGAACGCATCGAGCAGGGGATGGCAAATTCCGAACACGGTTACGAGGCACTGAACCTCCCCGAGAACGTCGATCCCGACGACATCCGCCAGGCCGTCAAACCGGTCGCGGACGCCGACGCGCTCATCACGGTCGGCATTGGCGGCAGCGCACTCGGCGCGGCGACACTCACGGACGCACTCGCCGACGAGAGCGACACCGAGGCCATCTACCTCGACAACGTCGACCCCGACTGGGTCTCGAGTCACCTCGAGCGACTGGATCTCGAGAGCGCGGCGATCAACGTGGTCTCGCGCTCGGGAACCACCGCGGAGACGCTCGCGAACTTTCTGGTCGTCCGCGAGGCGTTCGAGGACGCTGGCGTCGACTGGACCGAACGCACAATCGTAACGACCGGCGAGTCCGGCCCGCTTCGGGACCTCTCGGATCGCCACGATCTCCCCTCGCTGAAAGTGCCGGACGGCGTTCCTGGCCGTTTTTCGGCGCTCTCTGCTGTGGGACTGGTCGCCGCCGAAGTCTGTGGCCACGATGTTGAGGCCTTGCTCGAGGGCGCTGCTGCCGAGCGTGAGACGCTTACTGGCTCGTTGTTTGACTGTCCGGCCTACGCTTACGGCGCGACGAGTTACGCACTCGACCAACGCGGCGCGGCGATCAACGCGATGATGCCCTACGCGGAGTCACTCGAGACCTCGGCGGAGTGGTTCGCCCAGCTCTGGGCCGAGAGCCTCGGCAAAGACGACCTCGGGCAGACGCCCGCTCGAGCGCTCGGCGTGACTGACCAGCACTCCCAACTCCAACTCTACCGCGCGGGACCGCGAGACAAACTCGTCACCTTCGTCGTGCCTCAGGAGCAGTCGGATCGAGCGATTCCCGACACCGAGGTCGAGGACCTTGCCTATCTCGGCGATTCGACGCTCGGCGAACTGCTCTCCGCGGAGTTCGAGGCGACCGAAGCGAGCCTCGCCGCTGCAGGCCGACCGAACGTCCGAATCGAACTCGAGCGCGTCGACGAGTACGAACTCGGCGGGTTTCTGTACGCGATGGAAGCGGCCTGCGTGCTCGCGGGCGAACTGTACGGCGTCAACACGTTCGAACAGCCGGCCGTCGAATGGGCGAAAAAGGCGACTCGAGGGCTACTCGGCGGCGGCGACTTCGAAGAGGCTGACGCGGTTGCGGAGAAGACGGAACTGCGCATCGAGCGATGACATCCTCCCCGGCGCGAACGCCGGGGTTTCCTCCGTGGGAGTCTCGGCTATGCCAATTCCCCGGAGGCAATATTCCCGTCACGGTGGACGGTACTCGGGTCTGTGCGCTGTTCTTTGGGACTTTCGTGAGGATATGGTATTCCCGACCAATCATGGTCGTCCCACTCGAACCGCACGGGCCGTGCCATCAGCCCGACTGCCTGCTCTGCGTGCCGTCTCAGGAACGTTTCCGACGCAGTGAGATCGGCGTGCCCCTCGAACCCGCACGGGCAGGTGAGCGTGTCCTGATGCCGTGTGGTGCGGTCTGTGCCGCCGCACTGCGGGCACTCTTGACTGGTCCACGCTTCCGACCGCACTTCGACCGTGATACCGTATTCTTCGGCGGAACACGCCAACCGTTTGGTGAATTTCTTGAACGCCCAGAAGTTGTGCGTCTTGGCGTTTGTCTCGACCGACCAGTGCGTGTCCAGCACGTCAGTCAAGCCACCGATATACACCGTGTCCACACCGCCCTTGTACAGACGTTCCAGCAGATCACGACACAGTGCCTCTTCGGCGTGGTCGCGGCGGCGGGTTCGCTTACGGTACAGCCGCCGGATACGCTTGCTACTGTATTGGCCTTCTTCGAGTTTCGACTGTAACCGGGCGATTTCTCGCGTCGTCTCGCGGAACCGCTGGAACAACTCACGGCCCTCATACAGGTATTGCTCGCCAGTCGTTGTGGTACAGGCAACGAGATTGTTTGCACCAATATCCAGAGCGGCCTTTTTATCGGCCAGTGGAGTGTCCCGCGCATCGTCAGAAACAGTCACGGGTTGCGAAGCTCGGAAGGTGCTGTCTGTCTCGTCGTACCACAAGTCTAACCGGCCCTGTTTCTCGTACTCGGACCAATTCGGGTTGCCAGCGATTTCCAGCCGGAGACGCCCGGTGTGGCCGTATTGGTCTTTCAATTCGCTCCCGACCAGTATTTCGAGCCGGGAACAGTCTCCCCATTTGATGGTGTACGACGTGTTGCGGATGACGGTATGCAGTTTTCGTCCGTCGTCTTTGTTGCCCCAGAACCCCGGTGGCTCCGGGTGTTCAGTGACTGACGTATTCGACTCGTCGTGATACTTGTTCTTCGTATCGAAGAACCCACGCCATGCTTCGGAGTTCTTCCGTATCACTTGTTGGGCGGTGGACGCACCGAGAACGCCTTTGTACGTGCCTTCGAGTCGGCCAGTATCGGTGTCCCACACGTCCTCGTCTTCGTAGCCGTCTTCGTCGTTGTACCGCATGAGGCGTTCGTAGTTAACCTCGTTCCAGAGAGCGGCGGAAGCGTCCAACAAGTCTAGTAGCAGTTGCTCTCCCTTGTTGGAGAGCGGGCGCACGGCGAACGTGTTGGTGCGCTTCACGACAACAGATTATTATACTTTTGGTCTTAAAGTCTTTTCGTCATGCGACCCAACATCGATATTTCACACACGCTCGGTGGCCGAGTCAAAGACCACGCAGAAGCGAACGATTTGGACCTTTCGGAAGCCTATACTGAGGTTTTAGAAGCAGGTCTGGAAGCAACGGAGACTCAGGATCAGCAGTAGCAGGACGAGGTTCCCACCGGAGCTTACGCGATTCACGCCCGTTGAGCAAACCGTAGGTTTGCGATGCCCATCAGAACGCTATGCGTTCTGAGGACGCCGTGAACGGTGGGACTCTCTCGCTGTTGAAAGGTAGTCCGCTCGTTCGAAGTCAGTCTGCTACTCGGCGCGGTTTCGAAAGACCAGACAGTACGAGTGATCGTAGCCGTAGCCGAAGTTGCCGTCGCGGTCGTTGTCGCCGTCATCGTCCCACGTGACAACGACCTCGCCCTCGTGTTTCATGTTCGCAACGTCGATGATAACTGCGCTGTCCGGGTGTAACACGGATTCCAATCGAGTGAACGCGGTTTCGATATCTGCGAGATACGCCTCGTACGTACTCTCGCCGCCGTAGTTTTCGAACGGGTTGCGCTCGTCGTCTTTCCACATAAACGGCGGCGACGTGAAACAACAGTCACAGGCCGGGATCCACGACGCCTCGAGTTCGAGCACGTCGCCGTGGCGGACGGCCTCTGCGGTCTCGAGTTGGCCCTCGATGTATTCGACCCGATCAGCGTCGTACTCGATCCCGTACGGCTCTCGGTCCAGTCGGTCGGCGACCGTTAGTGTCGTTCCGTACCCGGCGAACGGATCGATGACCCGATCACCGGGTTCGGAGTACTCCCGCAGGAAGTGCTCGACGAGCGTGGCCGGCGTTCGCACCTCGTTTGCGTGTCCGGGTGGTAACTCGTCTGGATGAGCGTACTCGAGCGATAGATCTGTCTGCATAGCATACCGTTCTGATCTACAACGACTTCGGTTTTGGCTCCGGTTTCGGTTTCCAGGACGACGACTGTCACCTCGAGGGAAATCGATCCATGCCCCGGTCTGATCGACTCTACCGATTGCGGTGCGCCTAAGACGAGCCACACGAAACTGACTGTATGACCGAGACTGCACGGGCCGACGACGCGACCCCGTTCGGACACAGCGCCGTCCCCGGAATTGGGGCCGCACTCGCTGCGGTCACCCTCGCCGCGATGGCCGTCCCGATCCAGCGCGGCCTCGAGGACCCTGTTGTCTGGAGCGCTGGAGGCTTCGCTGCCGTCGCCGTTCTCGCCTTTCTTGGCAGTCGCTACAGTGTCCTCGAGCGGCGGGTCGCTGCACTGGCCGCACTCGCCTCGAGTGTCGGCGTCGTCCTTCTCTCTGGCTACGCGATGAATCAGGGCATCGCTGCCTCGGTGACGGTCCCCGGCCTCGAGACCTCGATTTCGCTCGTCTTTGCGGGCTTCGTCACGGCAGCGCTGACTGCCGGTGTGAGTATGGCTACGTTCTACGGACTCACGCTTGGTGCACTCACAGAACGCAGTCTCGAGACGGCAACGATGTCAATTCTGGGCTTTGCCGGACTGTTGGCAGCACAGATTTCCACACTGCTAATTGCCCAGCCGGCCTTTATTGTCACTGACACCCTCTCACAAGTCGAACTGATCGTCATCAGCCAACTCGGAATGGCACTCGGGATGGGTGGACTCGCACTCGCGTACGTCTCCGTCATGGACTACGACTGGTCGTTTATCGACCTCAAGATCCCGACAGCACGCGATATCGTCTGGACGGTCGGGGGCTTGTTCGTCCTCTTTGGTGCCTTATTTGCGATTTCGATGCTGTTTCACACGACTGGTGTCGAAAGCGCAGACCACGGCACAACTGAACAAGCACAAGAGAACCCCGAAATCCTGCTCGTGTTGATTCCAGCGGCCATCCTCATCATCGGCCCCTTTGAGGAACTACTGTACCGAAACGTCATCCAAAAGGCACTGTACGGCACGTTCTCGCGCTACGGCGCCGTCGTCGTCGGCAGCGTCATTTTCGCGGTCGTCCACACACAAGCGTACTGGACCGCCGGGCCGGGACAGGTCGTCGCGAGCCTTGGTACGATCTTCGGGCTCTCGATCGTCCTTGGAACGATCTACGAACGAACGGATAATCTACTCGTACCAGCACTCGTCCACGGCGTCTACAACGCACTGCTCTTTGCGAATCTCTACTTCCTGTATGGGTAGCCGGCCGCGGTGACCACTGCCGCTCATCGCTTCACTTGTATCACTTGCACTCGAGGGGTGTGTCCGTGTGCTCTCGAGTGCGACAGCCGGGGGAGACGCGCACACGTATCTGCTCGAATGCCGGCGGTGGGCCGGAGCGGAACTGGGCCGATGTGGACGAAACCGAGCTACGAGGGATTCTTGCGGGCCAGATCCGAACCACAGATCGGGCACCGATCTTTTTCCTCGTCGAACTCGCGCCCACAGCCTTGACACTGGTACCGCCACTGTCGCTGTTCTTCGATGCCGTCGCGGGCGATCACTTCGACGTCGACGTGTAGTTTCTCAGAGACGTTTTGCATCGCGTAGTCGTCGGTGACAAGCGTTGCATCGAGTTCGAAACTGGCAGCGACGAGACGAATGTCTGTATCCGAGAGCACGCCGAGGTCGCCGGACTCTTTCGCGGCGCGGCGAACTTTCTCGGTGGTGTCATCGTTGGGAATGTGGATGTGCATCCCCGATCCCTCCATCGCATCGTAGCGATAGGCACTCTCGTCCTCGAGTTCGTCGCGGACGAGTGGGATCGTTGCAGTCTGTTCTGTCGTGTGGAAGTCGTGGATAAAAGCCGAGGAGTCGAGAACGTACATACCGTTAGCGCTGGACGACAATGTAGTCTTTGACCGCCTGAACGCGGCTCACTGGGACGAGGAACCGGCCGGCGTCGTTGATATCGAAATCGACGGTCCGGGGCGAGATTTCTTCGTCCGGCTCGATGATGAGATCATGGAGTTCGCCGGATTTGAGATCCATCGTGATGTTGTAGAGCAATCCAAGCTCGGTTCCGTCCGAACCCATGACGGATTTCCCCGAGAGATTTTCAGCGAGTATATCGCTCATGCATACCCGTATTTACTAATCGGTATTAAAGACCACGGGGTCACAAACGTGACTGAGACGGTCGATTGTGACACAGTCTCTGCGAAACCGCAAGCCCGCATGCGATTGGATCACCAGTGGCTTCTGAGAGTTCTGAGGCAGCGAGTTCCAACAGTGAGTGTTTGGCTCGAGTCAATTCGAACCCCGTGAGCGGTTCGATATCGCTTACCAGACACGCGTGACGATGGGTTTAACTACTGGCCTGCGGACGCTCTAGGCAAGACCTTCTCGGGTGGTTCACCATGTCGGATACGGACACTGATACTGATACGGAGTCGAATTCACGGGACCCTACATCCCTGCGAACGCCAATCGTCGCCGTCCTCGGACACGTCGATCACGGAAAAACGAGCCTGCTCGATAAAATCCGCGGCTCGGCAGTGATCGAAGGCGAAGCAGGCGCAATTACCCAACACATCGGAGCGACAGCCGTCCCGCTCGATATTATCTCTACCATTGCGGGCGATCTCGTCGATCCGGACGATTTCGACCTTCCCGGCCTTCTCTTTATCGACACGCCGGGGCACCACTCCTTTACGACGCTTCGCTCTCGAGGCGGCGCACTCGCTGATATCGCCATCCTCGTCGTCGACGTTAACGACGGCTTCCAGCCACAGACGCTCGAGGCGCTGGACATTCTCAAACGGTCTCAGACCCCATTCATCGTCGCGGCGAACAAGATCGACACTGTGCCGGGCTGGAACGTAAACGAGGATATGCCGATCAACGCGACCTACGACGCCCAGTCGGATCGCGTGAGTTCGCGCCTCGATGAGAGTCTCTACGAGATCATCGGGAATCTTTCGGATGAGGGCTTCTCCGCCGACCTCTACTGGCGCGTCCAGAACTTCCAGCGCAACGTCGGTGTCGTCCCCGTCTCGGCGATGACCGGCGAGGGTGTGCCCGACCTGCTCGCGGTCATGATGGGACTCTCCCAGCGCTACATGAAAGAGGAGATGGAAATCGACGTTGCCGGCCCCGGCGTCGGCACCGTCCTCGAGGTCAAAGAGGAGAAAGGATTCGGGAAGACGGTCGATATCGTCCTCTACGATGGGACGATCCGCGCGGACGATACCATCGTCGTCGGTGGCCAGAACGATCCAATCGTGACCGAAGTCCGTGCCCTGCTCCAGCCCCGCCCGCTCGCTGAAATCCGAACCGAGAGCCGGTTCGAGAAAGTCGACGAAGTCGGTGCCGCAGCCGGGATCAAGGTCGCCGCACCGGATCTCGGCGATGCGATGGCCGGCGCACCGGTTCGTGTCGTCCGCAACCGCAGCCTCGATGAGGTCGTCCACGAAGTCCGCGCGGA
Organism: Natronolimnobius sp. AArcel1; assembly: GCF_011043775.1. Lineage (NCBI taxonomy): Archaea > Methanobacteriati > Methanobacteriota > Halobacteria > Halobacteriales > Natrialbaceae > Natronolimnobius > Natronolimnobius sp. AArcel1. The sequence goes on from NZ_JAAKXY010000004.1 coordinate 91,543, forward strand.
ACTCGCTGATATCGCCGTCGACACCGCCGAAGAGGGTGTCGTCGTCAAAGCCGACACGCTCGGCAGTCTCGAGGCGATGGCCGACGCACTCGACGAAGCCGAGGTGCCAATCGTCCGGGCAGAAGTCGGTGATATTGCCCCGCGAGATATCTCCGTTGCGTCGACCGCTGAGGACCCGAAACAGCAGGCGATTCTTGGCTTCAACGTCGATACGCTGTCGGACGCTGATCGGCGAGCCGAAACCGACGACGTACAGCTGTTTACCGACCAAGTCATCTATCAGCTCATCGAAGAGTACGAAGAGCATATCGAGGAACTCGAGAAAGCCCAGCAGGATACGATCCTCGACAACATCGTTCGACCGGCACGATTCCGCATCCTGCCCGATCACACCTTCCGCCAGAACGACCCCGCAGTCGTCGGTGTCGAAGTGAACTCGGGAACCATCCAGAACAACGCGAACGTCGTGAAGTTCGACTCGAACGAGTCCGAGCGCGTTGGTCAAGTAAAGGGAATTCAGGAACAGGGCGAAGATGTCGACGAGGCTCGTGCAGGCAATCGTGTCTCGGTCGCAATCGACGGGCCAACCGTTGGCCGCCAGATCGAAGAAGACGACGAACTCTGGATCGAAATCCCCGAAAAACACGCAAAGATCTTAGAGCAGGAACTGACTAGTGAGATTCCAGCCGACGAACTCGAGGCGCTGAACATGTACCTCGACAAACAGCGCAGTCGCGACCCCTTCTGGGGCAAGTAGGATACCGCTCGAAACGGTCCTCCGATAGACAACACAGCCTCGAGAACGCTTCTCCGAACTACCCAGTCCGTTTCAGGCGTGTTCTGACGTTCGCTCGCGCGTTGTGTCAGTGTCTACTGTGGAGTCAGCGCCAGATTGTGTCGTTGTGTCTGCATCCTGATCAGGCACAGTCCGCTCAGTTTCAGCCATGTTGCTCGCTGCTGGTGACCGGCGCGCCCCATCTCGAGTCCGCTTGATAGTCTCGAGCACCGCCTCGGGATCAGCCATCGCAGCACGGTCACAGTGAATATCGCGGGCGAATCCCTCGCGTTCAATAACGAGTGCCTCGTCGGTCAGGCGAATATCCAGAATTGCGTCCCACTCAAGGAGTGTTCGATTCTTGAGGACGAGTCCGTCGTCGTAGACTGCAATTGTCGGTGGGTTCCAACGCTCGCCCGGGTCGGCCCACGACGCTGACTCGTACTGGCTCGAGAGTGCGAGAAAGCCGCCGTACCCCGCCAAGAACAGACCGAACAGACCCCCGTCTGTCGCGAGAGCCACGCCAGAGATGAGCAAGAACAGCCCGGTAACCATCGAGATGGTGTCACTCGAGTATCTGCCCACTTGCACCCAGTCCCAACTGAGAATCGGTTCGTCATCGGTTCGAGAATCGACGTAGCGCGTTCGACTCAGCCGGTTCAGTCCGTATGCAGCGCCAGCGACCACGAGACCGGACGCGGCCGCGACGGCACCGAGACGGGGGGTAGCCTCGAGACCAAGTGGTGCATCCGGCAGGAGCGCAAGCCCACCTGGAATGGCAAACAGAGCCGCTACCGGCAGGTACGACGCCCCGCGTCGCAGGAGGCTGCCACCGATCCGCTCGGGGAGGCCTCGAGTGCGGCGTGCGATGAAATGGCCGATGAGCGTGACGATCAACAGCGTACTGGGGACCAGTCCGAACAGCGCTCCGGTCGTGACGGTGGCAAGGATGCCAGCGATCATGACGCCCGCAGTCACGACAAGCCCGAGATAGAAGCCGAAACCGGCCTGAAACGCGATATCGGGTTCGTCGGGAGCGGTGCCGAGATCACCGCCGCTGTCACCAGCGTCGAGATCGGTGCCATCGGCAGGCGGGTCGTCGCGAGAGACCACAGTGGTGGTGTTTCAACGTCGACACGTAATATATGCTTGGAGTGGCCAGCATGTGCCCGTGTGCTGTCACCCAGTCAGGTGCCCGTGTAACCATTATCAGGCTGCTTGTCGTGTCTCGGCACATGCTCATCCATTGTAGGCAGTACAAACACGAGGAAGTCCAGTTCGACGACAATCGAACGACCGGCGAGTCCCAGACCGAGGATGCGGTCGATCCGGAGCCAGAGGAATACTTCGGGAAGAGCATCGACGAGTTCGACCTCGAGACGTGGGAGACTGTCGAATACGAGGGCGATCCGATCCAGCGCCGAGCGGTAACAATCGATGGGGCGACGGCTGTCTCAGTGCAGGATGCGAGCGACGACGCCGACGATTCGGCACTGCCGGGACGGACGATACAGATTCGACTGGCAGGTGGCACAGAGAACCTCGAGAACGCAGAACTCGTCGAAGTGCAGGATATGGAGCCACAGGCGGACTCGTGATACTGCCGGACAACACGAGTCACGGCCTGCCGACGACCGATTCCTCGAGACAGCACTCGAGTTGGTGACGTGGTGAGTCAGGAGCGAAACGTATCACGAACCAGAATGACAGGGTGTGTCGGACGCAATGTAGTCCCGAAATCGTTTTCAATTGGTCGCGCGCACACTCGGTATGCCGACGGAATCGGACACTGATTATGACCCCACACTGGGGAACAAGTTTATCTTCGTCACCGGTGGCGTAATGTCGGGATTGGGCAAGGGGATTACGGCCGCAAGCACCGGCCGATTGCTCAAAAACGCCGGCTTCGATGTCACCGCGGTGAAGATCGACCCGTACCTGAACGTCGACGCCGGGACGATGAACCCGTACCAACACGGCGAGGTCTACGTCCTCAAAGACGGCGGTGAGGTTGACCTCGACCTCGGGAACTACGAGCGGTTCCTCGACGTCGATATGACCTCGGACCACAACATCACCACGGGGAAAACGTACCAACACGTCATCGAGAAAGAGCGCGCGGGCGACTACCTCGGAAAGACCGTCCAGATCATCCCCCACATCACCAACGACATCAAGCGTCGCATTCGCGAAGCCGCGGAGGGCACCGACGTCTGTATCGTCGAGGTCGGCGGAACCGTCGGTGACATCGAAGGGATGCCTTACCTCGAGGCGCTGCGTCAGTTCGCCCACGAGGAAGACGACGAGGATATCCTCTTTACGCACGTGACGCTCGTCCCGTACTCGAAAAACGGCGAGCAGAAAACGAAACCGACCCAACACAGCGTCAAGGAGGTCCGCTCCATTGGCCTCCAGCCCGACGTGATCGTCGGCCGCTGTGAGGACAAACTCGATCCCGAGACGAAAGAGAAGATCGCGCTGTTCTGTGACATTCCAACGGACGCCGTGTTCTCGAACCCGGACGTCGAGGACGTCTATCACGTCCCGCTGATGGTCGAAGAGGAAGGGCTCGACCAGTACGTCCTCGAGCGATTTGGCATGGCCGAGGATGCCCTGCCGGAAGGTGAGCGCACGAACGGCTGGCGTGAGATCGTCACCACCGAAAAAGACGGCGAAATCGACATCGCCCTCGTCGGAAAGTACGACTTAGAGGACGCGTACATGTCGATCCACGAATCACTGAAACACGCCGGCTTCGAAGTTGGGATCGACGTGAACGTCCATTGGGTCGCCGCCGACGAGATGGCCGACGGTCACGACGGCCAACTCGAGGGGATGGACGGAATTATCGTCCCCGGTGGCTTTGGCATGCGCGGCACGGAAGGCAAAATCGAAGCGGTTCGATACGCCCGCGAGAACGACGTGCCCTTCTTGGGACTCTGTCTTGGCTTCCAGATGGCCGTCGTCGAGTACGCCCGCAACGTGTTGGGCTACGAGGAGGCCCACTCCGCAGAGATGGAAGCAGACACGCCCCATCCGGTCATCGACATCCTGCCCGAGCAGTACGAAGTCGAGAACATGGGCGGCACGATGCGCCTCGGCGAGCACACGACCGTGATCGAGCCGGAGACGCTGGCGTACGACCTCTATAATGATACCTCGTGTACCGAGCGCCACCGCCACCGCTACGAGGTCAACCCCGAGTACTTCGAGGACTTCGAAGACGAGCCACTGGTCTTCTCAGGCACCGCTGGGAATCGGATGGAGATTCTCGAACTCGAGGATCATCCGTACTTCCTCGGCACGCAGTACCACCCCGAGTACACGTCCCGACCCGGCCAGCCGAGCCCGCCGTTCCTAGGCCTCGTCGAAGCAGTGCTTTCGGCGGACGTGCCTGTCGCCGACGCCGACGACTGAGACGGACACAGTCAGTGAGTGCGAAAATTCGTTCTTTTAGCCGGAATTTGTCGGGTTGGGGACTCGGTAGAGACACGACTGCGTTCCGAATAAATCGACGTTTGCTGAGCGTTGCGTACGTTCGCAGGGTTTCGGTCCCAAACATTAATATTCACAAACAGTATTGGTGGAATTATGGCACACAATGAGACGGCGGTACAGACATCCGCTCGGCGCCGAACGGTCCTCCGTGGCCTCGGTGCAGGCATCCTCGCCGCCACCGGTGCCGGAACGGCCAGTTCGGTCGCTGCACAGTCCAACGACATCACTGTCCATGACATCCGCGAGTCGCCGGACGCAACGCTTCCCGTCGTCGACGAACTCCTCGTCTTCGCACACGGGTGGATGGGTAGCAGCGCCGGCCCCGATCAGGCCGCAACACTCGCTGACGTCCTCGCTGCTGCTGGCTACGAGGCCGACGAAACCGTCGCCTTCGTGTACGACGCGAGCACCCCCGACCCCGACGCGGTACTAGAGGACGCAGCGGATGCCGGCGCTGCACTCGCCGACCTCGTCCAGACCGCCGTCGATGAGGGCGTCGAGTCGATTCGGCTCGTCGGTCACTCGCTTGGCGGCCGCGTCGTCCTCGAGACGCTCGCGACCCTCGAGGAGGGCTACGTCGTCGATACCGTCGCGCCGCTTGGCATCGCCGCGGACGGCTCGATGGTGACTGCGGGCGGCCACTGGTACGACGGCATCGCGAATCGGGCCGGCGAGGTCCGGAACTACCACTCCGAGAACGACGATGTCATCCAGCCGGACTTTGGCAACGGGGACGATACCGCACTCGGAGCCGAAGGCGCGCCGGACGCGGCGGCGACGCCGGAGACGTACACGGACGTCGACGTTACCGACGCCGTCGAGGACCACGGCGCATACATGAGCAGTTCGGCGTTGGGCCAGGATCTCGCCACGGCGATGACCGACGACGAGGGGCCGCCACCGATTGGGGATAGCGCGTCCGCACCGACGGATCCGAACGGCGACGGGCTGTACACCGATATCACCGGCGACGGCGAGACCACCCACGACGATGTCGAGACACTGCTTGCGAATCTCGAGGATGACGCCGTCGAGACCAACACCGAGTACTTCGATTTCGCCGACAACGGCACCGTCGGTTTCAGCGACGTACTCGCCCTAATGAGGGGGATCTAATATGACTGAACCGACTGGAGTTGATGCACCTGATCGACGACGGCTGCTGCAAGCAATCGGTGCCGGAACGATTGGTGCAATTGGTGTGGCTGCAACGGGTGTCTCCGCCTCGCCCACGAGCACGAGTAGCGACGACTGGTCCTACGAGAACCCGCTGTACGGTCCGGACTTTCCGGACCCGTCGATCTACCGCACCGACGACGGGACTTGGTGGGCGTACGCCTCGAATATGAGCTATACGGATAACGACGACGAGCGATTGGTGCCGATCCTTTCCTCGCCGGACCTCGTCGATTGGACGTACGAAGGCGAGGCGTTCGACTCTCGTCCTGGCTGGCTGTACGGCTCGATCTGGGCACCAAACGTCAACTACCACGACGGGCAGTGGGTGCTGTTCTATGCGCTCTGGCCACGGGATGACGACGATGATGAGTTGGAACCCGGAATCGGCGTCGCGACATCCGAGACGCCCGACGGTCCCTTTACGGATCATGGGGAACTGCTCTCGAACTCGGACCATCCCTATCCCGGCAACACCATCGATGCCTACTTCGTCGAACACGAGGGGACGCCGTACCTCTTCTGGGCTAACTTCAGGGGCGTTTACGTCGTCGAACTCACCGACGACCTTCAGGAGTTCCAGTCAGAGACGTTCGACCAGATCGCCGGCGATGCCTACGAAGGCCCAACCATCTTCCAGCGCAACGGCTACTGGTACTTCTTCGGTGCGACCGGCGACTGCTGTGATGGATTCGATAGCACCTACGAGGTCGAAGTCGGCCGGTCGGAGTCCCTCCTTGGACCGTACTACGACCGGGACGGAACGCCGATGCTCGAGCGCGACGAGTGGAACGACGGCTCGACACACCTTGGTGACAACGAGCGTTTCGTCGCGCCGGGTCACGGCGATGTCACAGTCGACGACGATGGTACCCACTGGTTCTGCTATCACGCCTACGACACCGAGGGGCCGGAGCTAGCAGACGACTATGGCTGGCCGCCCGCGAGGCAGTTGTTCATGGATCGCATCTACTGGACCGACGACGACTGGCCGATCATTGGCGGGGACGAAACGCCGAGCGTGTCAGCTCCCGCACCGAATCTTGGTCAGCAATCCGCGCCCGTGGCTGATGGCACCTATCGCATCGTCAACGCCGACGGCGGGTCCCTCGCAGTCGATGGGACTGGCGATGGGGCGAGTGCAGTCGTCACGACGACCGACGACGACGACTCCACGGCCGAGTGGCACGTCTCACGCCTGTCGGGCGGTGAGTACCTGCTGGAAAACGTTGCGAGTGAACAGGCACTCGAGGTCGAAACCGCCGACACGGACGAGGGAGCCAATGTCCAGCAGTGGCCGTGGCACCGCCACCCAACCCAACGCTGGTATCTCCATGCGAACGGCGATGGGACGTATCGCCTCGAGAATGCCTGTAGTGGGCACATCGCCGCGCTCGAGGGGGCGAGTTCGAACGTAGTCCAGTCGGCCTGGACTGGCGATGACGACCAGCGCTGGACGTTCGAGGCGGTCGATACTGACGGACCCGCACCGATTGGGGACAGCGCGTCCGCGCCGACGGACCCGAACGGTGACGGGCTGTATACCGACATCACTGGTGATGGCGAGACTACCCACGACGACGTAGCCACCCTCTTCGAGCAGCTGCAGGACGAGACGGTGCAGGACAATGCCGAGTACTTTGACTTCGCTGGGAACGAGGACGTGGGCTTCAGCGACGTGACCGAGTTGCTCCGGCACGTGTAGTCGGCTTGGGTATAGTCTCGAGTCTGAAATCGCCGCGTCGGCGGGGCGAATCACGCGCTCGACGTGCTCGAGGGCGGTTGTTCGCTCTCGCTGGTGTGGCGGTGTGACAGACCGAGGTGGCAAGCGAGGCTGGGCGGTTGGCTGTCGACCGTGACAGCCGTTATGGGCCGGCGTAGTAATCACCGGACCGGCCGGCGTGATTCTGCAGGTGGACCGCGAGCCTCGAGATGGGTTGGCGGCTGGTTTCTCGCCACTCGCCGTCGGCTCGCTCGCGGGTGATCCGCCGCGCGTCGTCGGCGTCCGTGGCTGGAACGTAGGTGACGCGCTGGCGACGGCCATCCATCGTCGTATACTCGAGGGTGAGTGTGAATTCGGGCGTGGCGGGTGGGTTCTGGCCGCCGTCAGTTCGAAGCGTTGGGAGTGTGTGCGGGCGATACGACTCTCGAGCGGAGGCTTTATTCTCCGCAGTATCGTGCGATTGCATGCGTCCGTAGCCTGAGTACGGAAGCCACGCGGGCCGGTGTGGTAGCACCGGGTCCGCAATTCTAACGAACTCGTAACCCACAGAAGTGGGTCTCTCTGGCTTCCGTTGTTGTCACTCACGAACGCATGGAACATAAATTTGATCCCGTACAGTATCAGATCTAATGCTGAATAGTATTGAGTCCGGCTATGCCACCCGTAGTTATGATGGCGAAGTGTGAGACTCAGGCCAATGCGCCCGCTGGTATCGTGGATGACGAAATCAGATCCCGCCATCCTCGAGTTCTTTGAGGAAACAGGGATCGCAATGCCACCAGCGGTAGTTTCGTACAATATACATGGTGTCTCTCACCCGACTGTGAAACGACGGCTTCCCGTTTTGGTTGAACACGAGCTCCTCGAGAAAGTCGATGAAGACCGTGGGTACTATCGGGTCGCTAACCGCGGCCGTGCCTATCTCAGTGGAGAACTTGAAGCCGACGAATTAGAGCCTGAAAAGTAGAAATACCAGTATACAAAGATCGGGGGTGTCGTGGATGTCGCTGCTGAGACTACTATTTGAAGATTGGTCGCTTGAACTCGGCTGTCACTGTCGGAGACGGCCGGAATTTCGCGATCGACTTCTCATTGACTTCTGTCTGACAGTATGATGATCGTATCCTCGAAACCCTGATAGGAGCATGTAGACATCAACAAGTTCTATTCCAACATTGGTTGATTTTATCACAGTTGCTTCCAGATACTGGCATAATGCAAATACCATTTGAGATATCAGTTCCAGTAATCGCAGGTTTGTCGGGTTTGTCAGGCTCTCTTTTGGGAGTGTGGTACCAATCAAAAGTAGAGCAACGGAAAGAAAGGCGGGATAACATATATCGCCCCCTCTATGATGAGGTAGATAGAATTGTTCGTAATGGAGAACTCCCATATGATGTGAAATCTGGTGAGTTTAGAACCATTTGGTACGATTTCGATGGGTATCAACACCGATTGGTAGAAGGTCATATCGGGGGTAGAATGAGACAATTAGAGAATCAAATGAAGAGTCTAAATGAGTTTACTCTCATTTTCAGAGATCTCCTTGAAGAAATTCCTAATAGCAGGCTTGCTGGGACAGAAGATGGCACAACATTTTTTGTGATAAGAGAAAGTGATGATGAGTACACAGACGATATCATTGTTGAGGCGAATGACTGGATTCGAGTATTCGCACCTGCATTAGTCTACGCAGAATCACCCGATGAACTTCGGGAAGAGCTTATCGAACTCTCCAAAGAAGAACGCCTGTCATTTTTTATGCACTATGAGAATTGGGACGATGAAAAACTTGATATTTTGTGGAAGATGGTAAAAGTGGCTGAAAGCAGATGGACATGGGGTGTAAAAGAAACCACTTCCGACTCCTTCAGTTGGACACTGGATCATTCTCGTAGCATACGAGACGATATCGAACCTTTGGTTCTATAGCTTTCAAAGTACCTATTTTTGTGTTTTAGCTAGTTTTTCATGCTGAGGCAGTGTAGAGAACTGTAGTTTTTGGTACTATCCCTTGGAAACACCAATTGGTAGATCTTCCAATTAGACTAACGTGTTATATCTGAAGAATTGTCACTTCCACCTAACCAATCCACCTCGAGACACAGCCGACTACCAATTCAAAATCGTTTTGTCCGTCCCGTTCCGAAAGTCGGCATGGCGAGTACGCTCGATAGCACTATTTTGGACGCAGTTGCGCTGAGACGACAGGAGAGTGACCCCGCATGGTAGAGACAGATACGTTCGTCCCAGAAGCAGTCGCAGAGATCGAAGACGAAATCGGCGATGCAAACGCCGTCATCGCCCTCTCGGGCGGCGTCGACTCGAGTGTGGCCGCCGCACTCGCATACGAGTCGATTGGCGACCAGCTCACGCCGGTCTACGTCGACACCGGCCTGATGCGCAAAGGCGAAACCGACCAGATCGCAGAGACCTTCGACTACATGGAGTCGCTGCGAATCGTCGACGCCAAGGATCGATTCCTCGAGGCGCTCTCCGGCGTCACGGACCCCGAAGAAAAGCGCAAGATCATCGGCGAGCAGTTCATCCGCGAGTTCGAACGCGAAGCGACGGATGCCGATGCGGACTACCTCGTCCAGGGGACGATCTACCCCGACCGCATCGAGAGCGAAGGCGGGATCAAGTCCCACCACAACGTCGGCGGACTCCCCGATGTCGTCGACTTCGACGGCATCGTCGAACCCGTTCGCGACCTCTACAAGGACGAAGTCCGCGAGGTCGCCCGCCACCTCGGTCTGGACGAACTCGTCGCCGAACGGATGCCGTTCCCCGGCCCCGGACTCGCCGTGCGCGTCATCGGCGAAGTCACCGACGAGAAACTCGAGGTCGCCCGCGACGCCTGTCACGTCGTCGAGGAGGAACTCGAGGAGTACGAGCCGTGGCAAGCCCTCGCCGCCGTGATCGGCAAGGCAACCGGTGTCAAAGGCGATAATCGGGTCCACGGCTGGGTCGTCTCCGTGCGCTCGGTCGAATCGCGTGACGGGATGACCGCCCGTGCCCAGGAAATCGACTGGGAAACGCTCCAGCGCATCCAATCTCGTATTACGGGCCAGAACGACAACGTCGCCCGCGTCGTCTACGACGTGACGCACAAACCGCCAGCGACCATCGAGTACGAATAATGGCGGTCACGAACGCAGTCGTTGCCGGACCCGACGAGGACGGCATTACCGACGCACTCGAGGCTGAAGGCGTCGAGGTCGCCCGACTCGAGGGCGTGATTTCGCGCCCACAACTCGAGGAAGCCGGCATCGTCGACTCACAGCTGTACGTCCTGACGGACGTCTCGCAGGCGACGACGATTCCAATCGTCTGTGATCTCACCGACGACATTCGAACCGTCGTCTACTCGAGTGACTCGAGTCCCGAGTTCATCAAGGCACAGCTCGATTTCGCGGTTGACCCCAACCTGCTCGAGCCGGCAATCGTTGCCGAAGAGCTGCTCGGGTAAGCAGGTGTAACCGGGCCGATTCGAGTACCGACAAATTTTGTTACCTTCAAGAACGATAATCAGCTATATCGCTAATATGAACCGTCTCAAGCCCGATTTCAGTCTGTTAAATCCGAGTTAAATCCGGCAGAATTCGGCGTAAGACCGATATACCGTCTCCCCCGTTCAAGTAGTTGCCCCGGATAGGAATGGGTGGAGGTCGACGGGCAACCGCCACAGTGGCACATTGCCTGTTCCCGTGACTTCCAGCAATCCCACCACAGCACCCTTCCCCCCACCATTGCCATACCGTTCCGACGCAGGCTGCTGCACCGGCCTGCGTCGTTCCTTGCGGTTTTGGCATCCGGGACGTATTTGCGTCCCGGGCTGTTTTACACTCGAGAGCAACAGCGCTACACCACGTATCCGGCGCTCACTCAAGCGTGTCCAAAATCGGAATTTCTGTACGCTGTTCGTCACCCAGTTCGTTCCAGTCAATCCCTGACGGTCGTTCAACATCCGGATTCGTCTCGAGAACGCGCGCTGGTGTGACGACCAGATCCATGAACACGTCGTGTGGCGAAAACGAAAGCGTCGCGTCGGTGACCTGCATCTCGTGAACTGTCGTGACGGTCACCGTCTCGTCGTCGACGAGGTCGAACTCGCGGAGAATTGCATACTCGAGGTCACTGTAACCTTCGCCTTTGCCGACGCGACCGCCATCTGGCGTGACGACGACGCTACCGGCGACAATCATATCGACTGGGCCGACCTCGTCGGGATGGACTGGAACGCCGACCTCGGCCGAACCGCCAACCGTTGTCGCGTGATCGATATCGTCAATTTCGTCGGGGTCAAGCCGCAGAAAACACTGTTCCTCACGCAGTCGCGGAACAGCCATGTAGACCGTCTTTCCGGCCCGCAGCGCTGCCCGACGAACCGGCAACTGTGGGGCGTCGGGGTTTGCCTTGATCACGTCGGCGCGTTTCCAGGCTGCGGTCTCTGCGAGTCGGTCTGCAGCCTCGTCTGCCCCCGCAAAATTCGGAATCCGGCCATGTGGCGGGAACGGAAATCGTGCCTCACCGCTGTCCTCGAGGTCGTCCCAGAGTTGCTCGCGGAGTCGCTGTTTGTTCATACCTGTGCTTGGAGCTGGATTCACAATAGTACCAACTGAAACGGTTTACACACTGATCGCCGACCCGTCTGTCGATCAGGTGTGCACTGACTTGCAGTGGCTCCTTTACGCAATGGCTGGTAGTCGACGGGCCCTCGCATTAGGAGTCGGTGTCAGTCTCACCCGCACGTTCGCTGTCAGTGGTGTCGCTGTCGTCGTCCGCAAACGCCGGTTCAGCGGCCGACTCAGTCGCTTTCCCGTGCCCTTGAGCGAGCTCGATCAAGTGCCGGGCTTCGGGGAGGATGACCTCCTCGGTCGCCAGTGTGGTCGCGTCAGCGTTTCCGGGGAGACAAAAAACAGGTTTTCCGTCGGCGACGCCTGCCCGCGTTCGCATTGCAACGACGCGGGAACCAATCCGTTCTGCGGCGTACATGGTGAACAACTCACGAAAAGCGGTCAGTTCCTTATCGAACAACGGCTCGACGGCTTCGATGACGACGTCGTCGGGTTCGATGCTGGTCGATCCGGCAGTGATGACGAGATCGACATCGCCTCGCTCGATCAGTCGCAAGACGATAGACTGCACACGATCGTGTTCGGCGGCAACGTGCTCACGCGTCGTGAGTTCGTAGCCAGACTGCTCGAGTGCGGTCTCGATTGCCGTCCCAGCTGCATCAGAGGCAAGCGACCGGTCCGTCGCGACCGTAATGATACCGACTCCAAGTGGCTCTGTAGTCGATTCTCCCGCAGGGTCTGTGTCTGTAGCTGGATCAGACTCACCCGTCGACTCAGCGTTCTGCGACGTCTCGGCTCCGGTCATATCCGGCTTTCGACCGCCGGGCGGAAAACCTTGCCCACCTGCTGCGCGCCACCCGCCTCGGAGTGGTTCGCCGACAGCCCAACTGTTATGGCTCGAGTGGCCGTCAGTCCCGCGTATGCAGGCAGTCAAGATCACCGAACACGGTGACACCGACGTGATCGAGTACGGCGAGTACCCTGACCCGACGGTCGGTCGCGACCAGGTGCTCGTCGATATCAAAGCCGGCGCGCTCAATCACCTCGATATCTGGGTCCGCCGCGGGCTGCCGACGCTCGACCTCGAGATGCCCCATATTCCGGGTAGCGATGCAGCGGGCATTGTCGAAGAAGTTGGCAGCGACGTGACGCAGTTCGAACCCGGTGACCGAGTCGCCGTTACGGCGGGCGTCAGTTGTGGCGACTGCGAGTTCTGTCGCGACGGCGATCCAACGCTCTGTGTCAACTTCCACCTGCTCGGCGAACACGTCCCCGGCGTTCACTCGGAGTACGCTGCTGTCCCAGCGGACAATCTGATTCCGGTTCCTGACGGCGTCGATTGGGTTACTGCGGGGTCGACCTCACTTGTCTTTCAAACCGCCTGGCGGCTATTAATTGACCGCGCCGATCTCGAGCCTGGCGAAAAGGTCCTTGTTCTCGGTGCGAGCGGCGGTGTCGGCCACGCTGCCGTCCAGATCGCCGACTACGCTGGCGCGGAGGTCTATGCAACGGGCAGTACCGAGGCAAAACTCGAGCACGCACGCGACCTTGGCGCGGACCACGTTGTCAACTATGAGGAAACGAACTTCGCGGAGTGGGTCCGCAGCGAAACTGGCGGGCGCGGCGTCGACGTCGTCATCGACTACATCGGGGCCGGCACGTGGCGTGATTCGATCAAGAGCCTCGCAAAGAACGGCCGTCTCGTCACCTGTGGTGGCACTGCGGGAGGCAACCCGGAAACGGATATTCCGCGAATCTTCTGGAACCAACTCCAGATTATTGGCTCGACGATGGGCACGCCCGGCCAGATTGACGACGTAATGGAACTGGTCTGGGACGGCACCTTCGAGCCGTCAGTTCGCGAGGTATTGCCGATGAGTCAGACGGCACGCGCCCACGAAATCGTTGAACAACGCGAAGGGTTCGGGAAAGTCGTTGTCCGCCCTGATAGCGAGTTATAACGTGCTGAACTGAAGCCGCTGGTTCGCCAGCCAGAAACGATCACCCAGACTAAGGGCTGAACCGTGAGGGCTATCACCACGGACTCGAAACGTCCACTGTGACTTCGAACTCGAGCGACGACGGCGGCTACGTCCACGATCCTTCGGCGTTCGACGAAGACGGGACGCCTCGAGACGATGGCAGTGAGTGCGAATCGACGGACAACGGCCCAGTTCATCCTGCTGCTGTCGATCGAGAGTTTGACTGGCGAGGGTGGACACTCATTGGCGTGATCGTCTTTGCATTCATTGTCGCGCCAACGACTATCCTCTTGATACCGCCAGCAGACTACCTCTTTGCGCTGATTATCCTCCCGCTCGCACCGGCTGTATTGCTCGCGGTGACTGCCGTCTGGGCAACGACGCGACCCTAATGCAGAGTGTCTAATGACTGTTAACTGATAAGTAGTGGTGATCTGTCTTTTAGCAGCCGTTGATCAGTACACACGAGTAGAGCATACGCAGCACATGCTACTCGAGCCAGACACATGCAAAAAGAGTCGTTGTTACTGCTCGTGCTCGAGTTCGTCGAACTCGAGACGGTCATCGAGTGCATCGATGACAGCCGATCCGTGTGCGGCGTCGTCAGCCGGGGTCCCTGAACGTTCGACGTAGTCACACAGGATGACAGAGAGTTGTCGAGCCTGATAGCTAGTGAACGTATTTTCGCCGTCGGATTCAACGGTTTCGAGGGCGGCAAGCACCCACGAGGGCGGTGTGTCGCCATCGTCAATCAACGCATCAGCATGGTCGACGAGTGCGTGATGAACGATCCACTGTTCGTCTCGCGAGAGATCAATATCGTACGTCTCGGCTTCCGGTGGTGGGGAGCTCATTTCGTCACACGGACCGGTTCTGTCGGTCCTCACACGACGGTACGGATGGGGGTACCATAAGCCTTGCTTCTTGGTAACTAGTAGCACGGTAGATCTCGGACTCGAGTCACCAGCGCGTTCGAAAATTCGACCCAAAATCGGTAGAAACGTTACTGCTGGACGTCGCGGCGCATCGCGATTTCAAACCAGGGGCAGAGTCGAAGCTGTCGGTACCACTCTGGATTTTCGTGAAGTCGCTCGTATGGCACCCACATGAGACCAGCGACTTCTTCGGGGTCCGGCTCGAGGCTGCGATCCGTCAGCGTGAGTTTCAGGACGGCACAGACTTCGTGTTCGACGCCGGCGTTTTCGAAGTAGCGCTTGTACTCGAAGCGGTCGGTCAGGCGCACGTCATCGTACTGATCCGGCGTAATTCCTAGTTCCTCCTCGAGTCGCTGGCGCGTTGCCTCCTCCTGGCTCTGGCCGTCGACGGGGTGGGAGGCGACGGTGCCGTCCCAGTAGGTACCCCAGAGACGTTTCCCGGGTGCGCGCTGGGCGAGCAAGATGTTTCCCTCTCCGTCGAATACGAGCGAGGTGAACGCACGGTGACGAATCCCATCGCCCGTGTGGGCCTCGAGACGATTGACGAGTCCCTGCTCGGTGTCGTCAGCGTCGACGGCGATCACGTCCTGTTTCGCGTTTTCGTGCTCGAGATCCTCCTGTGGCGCGCTCATACTGGTATCCTCGGACAGGAGCCTGAAACCAGTATCGTCTCGGTGCGACGCTGCAGAAACGACGGGTGTGGCTCAGACGTGCCAGTCGCGATTCGGGTTTCGGGTTTGCCTGTCGTCGACCGCGTTGTCGTCTGGATCCGTCCGATAGCTCGGCCCGACGACAACCTCGAGCACTTGCGGACGCGTTCGCAACTCCAGCGTTTCCGCTTCGAGCAACTCGCCGTCAACGACGAGACCGTCTCGAGTGTCTGCTCGACGTACGCGAGGATGCCCCACTCGCGTTTCTCCTCGGACGAGATTGCAGCGCTCGCCTCCGCCGTGACGCCGCCAACGCAGGAGTTGATGAGCGGCCGCCCGCTCGCGACGTCGAAGTCCATACGTCGACACCGACTCGACTCACGAATCTCAAAGGCGTGCTCGATGCCCTCGTTCTCGGTGAGGCTGATCGACAGGTCGTACTCGCGAGCGAGTTGCGTCACTCGATTGGCGTGGTCGGCGCTGTCGCTCATCGGACTGCAGATCACTTCCCCCCTCGCCGCTCTCGGTCCGACTCATACGACCACTAGCAGTAGCAAGAACAAAATTCGCTGTTCACGTACCTCGACATATGTTCGCTGTCGACCTCCACGCGCATACCCGGTTCTTCCACGGTCGCCGCCAGCTTGGTGACCGATTCGATCCGTACGGGTTTCGGCTGCTCGCCTGGGTCCTCGAGCGACGCGGTCTCGACGGCGTCTCAACGACGAACCACGACTACTGTACCTCGTTCACGTCGGATCGAATCGTGTCCATCCCCGGCATCGAGGTATCGACAACGCACGGTCACGTCCTCGTCGTCGGTCCAGACCCGCCGACAGAGACGGTCCCGCTCGAGTACACGCCTATGGAGATCGTCGAACTGGCCCACGAGCGAGGGTGTGCAGCGATCATCGCGCATCCGTATCGCAACAGCGACGTTGCGAGCGAGCGATTCGCTGACGTTCCGTTTGACGCGATTGAAATCAACGGAAAGCATCCACGCACGCGTCCCCTCGTTGAGCAGATCGCTGCCGAGCGTGATCTCCCCATCGTCGCCGGAAGCGACGCCCACTTTCCGTTCGAAGTAGGCCGTGCTTACACCGTAATCGACGCTGACGAACTCACGCCCACCGCCGTGGTTGCGGCGATTCAAGACGGCCGTGTCGAGCCACGCGTGACAAACGGGCCGCTGAATACCTCCATCCGGCAGGGCTATCGCCGTATCCACGAACGAACGGATCCCGACACGGTTCTGGCACACTCACCGGCAGCCGTCAAACAACTCGTCCGGACTCGTGGCAGGCATCTCGAGGATGGTCGGAGCGATACGGTCGATGCCAACGACTAGTTTCAGCGGATGAAATGGAGTGAGTGTTGGTACACTGTGTTGAGACCGCGCCAAGACACTGAGAATCGCCTGACGGCACCGTTTACAGAACAGATACAGGCCATTGCCTCTGTAACAGATAGCCGTACGCTACAATAACTAACAAACGGGACGCGGCTTAGTCGGAGTAGACCACAGATGGCCCAGCAAGCCAGCACAACTGCACCGCCACAACGGGACGCACCGACCACTGCTACCGTCCGGACGCTGACGGACACTGAGTCAGGCCTCACAGCGGCCATCGTTGAGACGATCCAAGCGATCGACCGGGATCGCTGGAACGCCCTCGTCGAGCGCGCCGATCTCGGGACTGTCTTCCACCGCTACGAGTGGCTCGAGGCGGTTGAGAGGGGCCTGAACTCGCCGGCACGACACATCGTTATCGAGAAAGATACGAATCTCATTGGACTGTTTCCGAACTTCATTGTTGACCTCCCAAAAACGCCGTTCTACCGGTTAAGCTCTATTTACCCCGGATTTGGCGGTCCTCTGCTGACGACCGACGTGGCCGACTCACTCGAGATCGTTCTTGAGGCAATCCCTGCGTCCTGTGACGGACGGACAATCGTTCATGAAATCCGCGCCTGCAATCCCAACTTCCTGCGCTACAATGACCGCCTCGAGGCCGAGGGCTACGACTCAGGACGTGTTAGCGGGCGATTCTTGTTGAACCTCGAGAAGGGGTACGACCGGGTGTTCGACGAGATGTCCAGCTCGAAACGGCGGGCGATCCGCCGGGGGCGAGAGCAAGAGTATGAAATCGTAGCGGCAGAGCTCACACAGTCGAATCTCCGACAGTTTTACCGGAAGTACAAACAGCACATGGAGAACGTCGGCGGGAAGATCTACCCGTTTTCCTTTTTCGAGCAACTGGCGGGAATGGACGACCGTATCCTGTTGCCCATGCTCTACGTTGACGGCGAGTACGCCGGCGGCTTCGTCGAATTACTGAACGACGAGCAAAACACCGTCCACGGATTCTTCGCGGGCGTTCCCTCCGATTTCTTCGAGTATCACGCCTCGGAGTTGCTGTACGATTACGTCTTCCAGTGGGCAATCGACAACGGCTACGAAACCTACGATTTCGGCGGTGGCGGGGCGGATTTCGAAGACGGTGCCTTCCAGTTCAAGGAGGAATTCGGCGGCGAACTCGTCCCGAACCTCTACTGGGAACGAGGCACCAATCCGGCCTGGAAAGTCGTTGAGACGGGACGCTCGCTGTACAATCGCTACAATTACGGAACGGATTGAAGCGGTCTGCTGTACTGCTGTCCAGCCCAATCGTAGGACAACTACACATCCTGCCCAGTAGAACTGACTGAGTAGCGTACAAGAGTCCGTCTGACCAGCCTGACACAGAGCCATGACTTTCGAATTTCGTACTTCGGCCGTCACAACGACCGCATAGTGTCTCGTGTCTGGCCCGTCCTTCGAACCGCCGGTCGCAGTTAGCCAAGTTGTTTCTCGAGGATGAGCCGCGTTTTCGTGCTGACGACTTCCTCCTGATCGCGGGCTTTTGTAATGAGGTCGTTGACCCCGCGCGTGTCCGCGGCGTCGACGACGAGGACGATGTCCTGCTCGCCCGAAACCATCCAGACGCGGTCGACTTCTTCCCACTCGGCCATCCGCTCAGAGACGGCTTTCGTGTCCACATCGACGGCGACACTGATCTCGAGCATGGCTTGAACGTTGCCCGTTCGGGTCGAGATGGTAAAGCGTTCGATCACGTTATCATCCATCATGCGCTCGACGCGATTGCGAACGGTTCCTTCGCTCGTTTCGACTTCGTCGGCGATCTCGGTGTAGGGCGTACGGGCGTCTCGCCGGAGGATATCGAGGATTTGTCGATCCAGCTCGTCCATGGAGGGCTGATGGTACACACAGTGGGCACTTACCGATTACGAATTTCGTAACTGAGCTTCGAAGACAACACTTATGTTGGTGGGATCAATACGTAGTTCGTAATGACAGAAGCGTACGTTGCACTGGAAGGCGGCCACGTCATCGAGGCTCGTGGACGTGCTCCAGGCACCGCTCGCGGGGAACTGGTTTTCACCACAGCATATACCGGCTACGAAGAAAGTCTCACCGACCCATCGTACGAGGAACAGATTCTGACGTTCTCGTACCCCCTGATCGGCAACTACGGCGTCCGCGAGGAGCGATTCGAGGACGACCGCATCCACCCACGCGCCGTCCTCGCAAAGGAACTCACCGAGGACGTCGCTGAGTGGCTCGCGAGCGAGAACGTCCCAGCCGTTGACCACCTCGACACCCGCGAAGTCGTCACCGACATCCGCGACGAGGGTGCAATGAAGTGCGGTATCGCCGTCGGCGAGGACGTCACCGAAGACGACGCACTCGAGCAACTCGAGGCCTGCAAGGGTATGAGCGAGCACACCGACATCGGCGCACAGGTCAGCGTCGACGAATCCGAACTCTACGGCGCGGACAACGACGGCAAAACTGTTGCCCTCGTCGACTGTGGCGCAAAGGGCTCGATTGTCGACTCGCTGGTCGCCCGTAACGCCGAAGTCCACGTCCTCCCATACGACGCAAGCGTCTCCGACGTCGAGGCCGTCTCCCCCGATATCCTCTTTATCTCGAACGGCCCCGGCGACCCAACGAACTACCAGCAGGCAATCAGTCTCGTCGAGGAGTTCGTCGAGGACACACCCGTTGCCGGCATCTGTCTCGGCCAGCAGATCGTCGCCGAAGCCCTCGGCGGCACCACCGAAAAGATGACCTTCGGCCACCGCGGCGTCAACCAGCCAGTCCTCGACCTCGAGTCCGGGAAGGTCGTCATGACCACCCAGAACCACGGCTACACCGTTTCCGATCCCGGCGAGCACCTCGAGATCACCCAGATCAACGTCAACGACGACACGCCAGAAGGCATCGACGGCCTCGAGTACGATGTCATCACTCGCCAGTACCACCCCGAAGCCAACCCCGGCCCGGAGGACACCCTCGACTTCTTTGACGATGTCCTCGCAATGGGCGATGCTCGAGCAACGACCGCTGTCCCCGCCGACGACTAAACCGCGACGCTGACGATAGGTGACGTATTTTCGAAAGTCGAAACCGCCTACTGTTCTGTAAACCCGTAGTCCACGGTCACACTCGCGGTGACGCTCACCGGATCGGCATCGATTTCTGTTCCTGTCTCCGCAGCATCGTCTGCTGCGAGCATGTCCTGACCGGCATCGTATCGCACGGAGTGAACATCCACGTCACTCGTCGTCACTGAATTCGTCCCGGTGAGTTCGACGCCGCGGTTGGCAGCGACGTGGTCGGCTTCGGCATCAGCACTCGCTAACGCGTCATCAATCGCGTCGGTCCGCAGGTCGTCTCGAGTCTCCTCGGCCAGCGTGAAGTTGACGCGGCCGATATTGTCAGCGCCAGCTTCGACCGCAGCGTCGATGACCTCACCGACCCGGTCGGTCTCCTCGACTGTGACATCGAACGAGTGGACGCCGCGGAACTCCTCGACCTCGTCATCCCGGTCGTGGACCGGTGTGACACGATACTGACCCTCCTCGATGTTATCCGCTGGTATCTCGAGGTCCTCGAGTGCGTCGCGCAGCCGGTCGGCGTCGGCGGCGAGGTCGTCAGTAGCCGCCTCAGATGTCTCCCCGCGTGATTCGACGCCGATGGAGAGTTCGGCCTCATCGGGATCGGTTTCGACTTCGCCCTCTGCGCTGACGGTGATCTCTCGGTCTGTTACGCTGCCGGTTTCAGCACCCTCATCTGGCTCGTCATCCGTACTGAGAACGCTCCCAACGCAGCCCGCCATCGCCGTTGCGATACCGACACTCGAGGCTGCGAGCAATTGTCGTCGATTCATACGACAGCCTACGAACAACACGCAGAAAAACACCTTGGGTAGGTGAAATGAGTCTTTTACTCTCGAGGGGAGACGCGCTGCCGAATCGCTCAGTCGTGTCTGAACGACCGCTGTCCCGTAAACGCCATCGCAGATCCACCTTTTTCCGCTCGGGTTCACTTCGCTCACCCTCACGCAAAAATCTGTCTGGCGAGAGTACTCTCGCTGACCTTCGCTCACTTCCCTCGCGAAGAGATCAAAAAGCTGCTCACTCACTTTGATCACGGGTCGCGACGCTCCCCGTTCACATTTTCGCGGCGCAACGCGCCGCGCGCCGTTCGCAGATGCTAATCGTGTCTGAACGACCGCTGGCCCGTAAACGCCATCGCAGATCCACCTTTTTCCGCTCGGGTTCACTTCGCTCACCCTCACGCAAAAATCTGGACCAAAAAGCTGCTCACTCACTTCATTCGTTCGCAGATGCTAATCGTGTCTGAACGACCGCTGGCCCGTAAACGCCATCGCGATGTCGTGCTCGTTCGCGGCTTCGATCACATCGTCGTCGTTGACCGAGCCACCGGGCTGGACAACCGCCTCGATGCCCGCCTCGGCGGCTTCCTCGAGGCCGTCCGGGAACGGGAAGAAGGCGTCCGAAGCCATAACTGCGCCCTCGGCGTCCTTGCCTTCGGCGTGCTCGTCAGCCTTCATCGCTGCGAGGCGGACCGCGTCGACTCGAGAGACCTGTCCCATGCCGATGCCGACCGTCTCCGTGCCATCCGCAAAGAGGATACCGTTCGATTTCACGTGTTTGAGCGTCTGCCACGCGAAGGTCATCGACTCGAGTTCCTCGTCCGTTGGCTCGCGGTCAGTGACAACCTCGAGGTCGTCGACCGAAATCGATTGCAGGTCGCGTTCCTGAACGAGTCGGCCACCAACGAGGGGCTTCTCGGTGAAGCGTTCGGTGCGCTCGCCCAGTTCGCCCACGTCGAGGACACGCAGGTTATCCTTCTCGAAGAGCACCTCGAGGGCGTCCTCGCTGTAGCCGGGGGCAACGACGACCTCTTTGAACGAGTCGATGATCTGCTCGGCCGTCTCGGCGTCGCACTCGCGGTTCAGGGCGACGATGCCGCCAAAGGCGCTCATCGGGTCCGTCGAGAGGGCTTTCTCGTAGGCCTCGGCAAGCGAGTCAGCCGTGGCGCAGCCGGCGGGGTTGGTGTGTTTGATGACCGCCGCTGCGGGCTCGTCGAACTCCTTGATCAGGTTGAGCGCGCCGTCGGCGTCGTTGTAGTTGTTGTACGAGAGTGCCTTCGCGCCCTCATTCAGCTGATCGGCGTGGATAACGCTCGCTTCGTCACAGGTGTAATCGGCGTATACCGCCGCATCCTGATGGGGATTCTCCCCGTAGCGAAGCGTGTCGAGTCGGTCGTCGGAGACGAATCGTCGACCCGGTAGTCCGTCGTGGTCGTCACCGTCGGTGGTCGCCACGTCGGTGTCGACCGAGACCTCACCTGCCGCCGTATCGACCTCGACACTCCCCTCGGCGAACCACTTCACCGCACGCGGGTACGCGCGGAACTCGCCCTCGTAGAGAACGCGCTCTTTCAGGCTCTCGGCGTCGTCGCCCTCGTAGACCGGAATCGGCTCCTGTGTGACGATTGGGCCGCCGTCGACCTCGCTCTCTATGACCTCGCCGTCTCCGTCGGTCGCGTCGGTAACCACGTGGACCGTACAGCCCGTCACCGAGACGCCCGTCTCGAGTGCATCGCCCCAGGCATCCATGCCGGGGAACGCAGGCAGCAAGGAGGGGTGCACGTTCAGCGTCGTCGGCGCTTCCTCGAGGAAGGTGTCCGAGAGGATGCGCATGTAGCCATCCAGACAGACCAGATCGAACTCGTACTCCGAGAGAACCTCGAGCACAGCTTCTTCGTGTTCGCTGCGGCTCAGGTCGCCCTGTGGAACGACTTCGGTTGGAATCCCGCGCTCGGCTGCGGCCTCGAGCACCGGCGCGTCCTCGCTGTTTGTCAGTACGACAGCGAGTTCGGCTCCGCCCGGTTGTCGGTCAGCGATATTCAACAGGTTGCGCCCTCGGTTGCCGGCCATCCCGGCGATTCGCGTCATACTAGCATGCCCAGCCGCGAACGGGAAAGCCGTTGCGGTCTTTCGGCTCGATGTGTTCACGTTCGTGTATTACTCGCTCGATAATTATCCGATGATTGCTCGAGATGTGCACACTCGTGGCTCTTTCAGGGGCTGGGTTTCGACACGCTTTTGGACCGTGCTGGAAAGGGTCGCACAATGACCGAAACTGACGCACTGTACGCCGTGTCGCCGCTGGACGGCCGCTACAGTGGCCGGACCGCACCGCTGTCGCCCTATACGAGCGAAGCCGCCCTCATGCGCGCTCGCGTCCGCGTCGAAGTCGAGTACCTGATCGCACTCGCAGACCTCGAGGCCACGCCCCTTGAGATCGATCTCGAAGAGCGCGAACACCTCCGTGGACTGTACAAGCACTTCGCCGAAGAGGATGCCCAGTTAGTCAAGAAACTCGAGACAGAGGGTCACGCCGAGTTCGATGCGACGAACCACGACGTAAAAGCGGTGGAGTACTTCATCCGGCACAATCTCGGCGACGAAAGCGACGCGTCGGCCTGGATTCACTTCGGGTTGACCAGCGAGGACGTGAACAATCTCGCCCACCGGTTGCTCGTCCGTGACGCCGTCTCGGAAGTGCTCCTACCGGAACTGTACGAGTTGCAAGACACCCTCGCCGACATGGCCCGCGAACACCGCGACCTGCCGATGCTCGCCCGGACTCACGGACAGCCCGCGACGCCGACCACGTTCGGCAAGGAATTGGCCGTCTACGCTTCCCGTCTCGGGCGTGCAACCGGTCGCATCAAGACAGCAGCCGACGATCTGCGCGGCAAACTCGGCGGCGCATCTGGAACGTACGCCGCCCACGTCGCGGCGTATCCGGACGTCGACTGGCAGGCCTTCGCCGAGTCGTTCATCACCGAGGGACTCAGCCTCGAGTTCGAGCCACTGACGACGCAGGTCAACCCGTGTGACGACCTCGCGGCCGTCTTCGACGCCTTCCGCGGCGCGAACGACGTCCTCCTTGATCTCGATCTGGATATGTGGCTCTACGTCTCGGATCGCTACCTCGGCCAGGAAGCAGTCGAAGGCGAAACCGGCTCCTCGACGATGCCCCACAAGGTCAACCCTATCGACTTCGAAAACAGCGAAGGCAACCTCTCGAAGGCGAACTCGGATCTGACGTTCCTCGCCGACTACGTCACTACCTCGAGGCTCCAGCGCGACCTTTCGGACTCGACCGTCAAGCGCAACATCGGCTCGGCATTCGCTCACTGCCTGATCGGCTACACCAAGGCCGCGACCGGTCTCTCGAAGGTCGTCCCCAACGAACACGTCATGCGCGACGACCTCGAGTCGACCCCCGTAATCATCGGCGAGGCCGTCCAGACGATCCTCCGGCGCGAAGGCCAGGAAGACGCCTACGAGCAGGTCAAAGCCCTCACGCGCGGAAAGTCGGTTACGCTCGCGGACTTCCGAGAGCTGTTCGACGACCTCGAGGTCGACGAATCGGTTCGTGAAGAACTTCGCGAGTTGACGCCGACCGGGTATACGGGCGTCGCAGACGAACTGGTCGACGACGCGTAAGCGGTTATTCCGTCAAAAGACGGCTCTATTAGATTCCGAGCGACTCGAGCGTTGACTCGAGCGTATCTGCTGCCGTCTCAATATCCGACAGTCGAACGTACTCGCGTTCGGCGTGCGCAACCCCGCCCTCGTCGTCCGAGAGCACGCCCGGGCCGAAGACGACGGTGGGCGCGTGGGTCGCAAAGAAGCCGGCTTCGGTCGCCGCACCAAACGGACGCACCTCGCCGCCGCTTTCGTCTGCCAGCGTCTGCACCAGCGGATCGTCTGACTCCGTCACGAACGCCTTCGGGAACGGTGTGTCGGGGCGGATGAGGTCGACTGACGCCTCGAGCGCATCCGGAACGCGTTCCTCGAGATACTCCTGCAGCGCCCCCTGGAACGATTCGCTCGTCTCCGGTGGGACGCTGCGCCGGTCGAACGTGAGCGTTGTCGCGTCGGGAACGCGATTTGGCGCTTCACCGGCCTCGAGCATCGTCGCCGTCAGCTTCGGTTCGCCAAGGACGTCGTCTGCGCCTGGGCCTGCATCGTCGTCGTAGCTCCGAAGCGCCTCGAGCACGCTCGAGAGCCCGAAAACGGCGTTTCGGTCGGCGGGCACTTTTGCGGCGTGGCCGCTCTCTCCGTCGATCGTGATCGTCCCCTCGCACTGGCCTCGAGCGGCAATGCAGACGTCGAGATCGGTCGGCTCGCCGACGATGAACCTGTCTGCAGCGGGAGCCAGCGACTCCTCGAGTCCCGCCGCGCCAGTCATCAGCGTCTCCTCGTCGGTGGTGATCGCAAGCGTCAGTGTCCCGGCCTCGGGCTCGACACGCAGAAACGCGGCGAGCAGGGCCGCAAGTGGTCCCTTCGCGTCGCACGCACCGCGTCCGCGGACGATGTCGCCCTCGCGTTCGTAGGGGACGTGCGGAGCGACGGTGTCGATGTGGGTGTTCAGGACGATGTGCGGGCCGTCAGCGTTGCCGTGGCCGCGTGTTGCGAGCACGTTTCCGAGATTGTCGACTTCGGGCTCGAGGCCGGCGTCCTCGAGCGTGTCGACCAGCAGATCACGCATTTCGGTCACGTCCTCGTGTGAGGGCGTCGAGACGGCGTCGGCGTGGAACTGGGCGATATCGAACGCCATTACTGCTCGAGTCGCGTCACGTCCTCGAGTGTCTCTCGACGGCGTCCAATGCGCGCCTCGCCGTCCTCGAGGACGACCTCGGCTGGCTTTGGCTGCGAGTGGAACTGATTCGCGAGTTCGTAGCCGTAGGAGCCGGCGTTGCCGATTGCGAGGATATCGTTGCGCTCCGGTCGCGCAATCGGTCGGTCGTGGGCGAAGACGTCCGCGCTGGTACAGACCGGGCCGCCGACGGTAACCTCGAGCGGCTCGCGGCCGGGCGCGCTGACGTTCAGCATCGGGTGGTAAGACCCGAACATCGCCGGGCGGATCAGCGTCGAGAGACTGGCGTCGACGCCGACGACGGTCGTGTCGGGTGCCTCCTTGATCGTGTTGACTTCCGAGAGGATCAGCCCCGCGTCGGCGACGATGTATCGGCCGGGCTCGAGTTTGAGTTGTGCCTCGAGGTCGCCGACGGCGTCGCGGACCATGTTTGACGTTTTTGTGAGGTCGAGCGGCTGTTCGTCCTCGCGGTAGGGAACGCCGTAACCGCCGCCGATATCGACGAATTCGAGGTCGTCGTCGCCGACGCGGCGGGCCATGTCGCCGATGCGCTCGATTGCTCGGCAGTGGTCCTCGAGGTCGTCGGTCAGAACGCCGCTGCCGGCGTGGGCATGAATCCCGACGAGGTCGAAGTCCTCGCGCACGCGGTCTGCGACCTCGGGAACGCGCTCGTAGGGAATCCCGAACTTCGCGTCCGCGCCGGTTGCGACCTTCTCGTGGTGACCCGTTCCGATACCCGGATTGATTCGGATGGCGATTCGGCCGTCGTAGCCGCGTTCGTTGAGGCGCTCGAGCGTGTCGAGCGCGCCGATGGTGATCGTCAGTCCAGGGTTTTCCGCCCCTAACTCTGCGGCGTAATCGAGGTCGTGTGCGGGTGGGTTGACCGCCGTGTACTGGAGTTCGTTCGGATCCGCGCCTGCCTCAATCGAGCGCTGGAGTTCTCCCCAGGCAGCACACTCGATGGTGCCGCCGGCCTCGAGGACGGCCTCGAGCACCGCCTTTCCAGTGTGAGCCTTCGCGGCGTACATGACGTGTGCGTCCGGAAACGCGTTCGAAAAGCGGGTATAGTTCGCTTTCACGCGATCGAGATCCATCACATACAGCGGCGTGTCGTACTCGGAAGCGAGATCCTCGAGTTGCTCGAGGTCCCAGTCGTCGAGCCGGCGGACAGCCAGTGACTCGGCGTTGTCGGTCATTACCCGCTTCAAGTGACCGCGAGGATTCAAGCGTTTGGGTTCGGAGTTGTGCGTCCGCCGTCTCAGAGTGTGTGGGGATGATACCGTCACCTGTGTCCTCGAGTTTGTCACAGTCGCCCGGTTAGTGAACCAGAAACAGAATTAAGTAATTCGGAGTGGAAGTATTACCCATGTCAAGTAATACTACCGGCGAAGAGCGTATTGTCTCTGTCACCGAAAAAGGACAGGCGACGATTCCGAAGCAACTCCGGGAGAAACACGGGATTCCTGCACCAGGGCGGGTCAAATTCGTCGAGAACGAAGACGGAGAAATCGTTGTTCATCCGGTGGGTTCAATGCGCGAGTTCCGCGGCCTCGAGCGCGACGGCAGCGAGGACCAGCCTGCAACAGCAGTTCTTCGCGAGGAACGCGACCGTGACAAACAGCGAGCGGATGACCTCGTCGAGCGCTTTTCCAGCGAGTCAGAGGACGCATGACAGAGACGATTGTGTTCGATACGGAGCCGCTCATTGCCTACTTGGACGACGAGCCAGGGAGTGATACTGTCGAAACGTGGATCGACCGCGTTGCCGCCGGTGAGGTTGAGGGGTATATCAGTCCAGTAACGAAAACAGAGGTTCTCTACGTTGGTTCTCGGGTTGGGTTCCGTCCTGGGGCTGTCCGGGCAAGCCTCGAGCGTCTCGAAGAGTTGGGGGTCTCAGTCTCCGATCCGCGCGAGTGTTGGGACAGTGCAGCAGCCCTCAAAGAAGCGTACACGATGGCACTCGGCGATGCATATGCCCTTGCAACAGCTGATACTGTGGATGGGGCACTTCTCGTCGGTGCCGACGATGATTTCGATGATGTAGACGCCGACATCGTACGGTTCCGCGACGAGCCAGCGTAACGACTCGTCGAATCACCAGCGTGGAATATATTGGACCGAAACGAAACGTGGTGGTCGTTATTCGCGCAGCGCGTCTTCTCGCTCGGTCGCCTCGAGCGTCTCTTCTTCGACATCAGTCGCGACGACGGCAGGCTTGAACGCACCGCCCTCGAAGAGGTCGTGATCGCTGACGGAGGATTCGACGAAGCGCGTGAACGCACGGCGGTTTGCGGGCAGTTCGCCGTAAATGACCTCTTCCTCGACAAGGTCGTAGACCGGAATTCGCGGCGTCAGCAGCGTGTTCTCGCCGACGATGCTGTTTTCGCCGACGACGAATCCAGAGGTGACGCGACAGCCAGCGCCGAGCGAGACGTTGTCCTCGACGATGACCGGGGCGGACTCGACGGGCTCGAGGACACCGCCGATGAGCGTGTTCGCGCCGAGTTTGACGTTCTCACCGATCTGGGCGCAGGAACCGACCGTATCACAGGAGTCGACGAGCGTGCCGTCGCCGACGTACGCGCCGATGTTGACGAAGCTCGGGCTCATCATAATGCAATCAGAACCGAGGTACGCACCGCGGCGGACGGCCGTCCCATTCGGTGTGTTTCGGGTGCCACGCTCGCCCAAGTCCTCGGTCTCTCGGAGCGGGAGCACATCGTAGTGCTCGACGCCGCCGTACTCGAAGGCCTGATTCTCGCGCAGGCCGAAATTGAGCAGAATTCCTTGTTTGACCCACTCGTTGGCCCCCCACTCGCCACCGCGCTTTTCGGCTGCGCGGATGTCGCCGTCCTCGAGTGCGGACAAGAATGCCTCGAGCGTGGCGTGTTCGTCCTCGCCGGCGGACTGGGCGTCGACCTCGCCGTTCTGTTTGCGCTCCCACAGCGTCTCGATGTCGGTCTCGAGCGTACTCATGACTGTCCGAGGATGGCGGGTGCAGGGCTAAAATTCCATCCATTCGCGCCGACTCAATCGGCGAGGACGTCCGCGAAATCGTAGCTTCCGGGTTCGCGGTCGGCAAGCCAGACCGCCGCGTCGACTGCGCCAGCGGCGAAGACGCCGCGATCCTCGGCGCGATGGGTCAGTCGGACCTCCTCGTGATTGTCCGCGATGACAATTTCGTGCTCGCCGGTCACGTTCCCCGCTCGGAGAACATGGACGCCGATTTCGCCTTCCTCGCGCGGATCGAAGCCTTCGCGGCCGTGTTTCCGGCCGCTAAAGTCGCCATTCGCTTCGATCTCCTCGAGCAAGCGATTCGCCGTCCCGCTGGGTGCGTCGCGTTTCTGGTTGTGATGCGTCTCGACGAGTTCCACGTCGTAGCCCGCCAGATCCTGGACGGCGTCGCCGACGACGTTGACGAGCGCCTGGACGCCGCGGGCGAAGTTCGGCGCGTGAAGGAGCGGGGTGGCTTCGCTCGTCGCCTCGAGGTGCTCACGCTGGTCGTCGTCGAAACCCGTCGTGCCCGTAACGAACGCAACGCCCGCGTTGGCACAGGCCTGGGCGTACTCGAGGGCGGAGTCAGGACCGGTGAAATCGATCACGGCCGTCGGCTCGTACTCGTGGACGAGGTCCGCGAACTCGCGTGCGGGTTCGACAGCAATGCCATCGACCGTTGCGCCGTCGGGATCGCGATTCACCGCAAACGCGACCTCGCAGTCGTCGTGCTTGTCGACGGCGGCAATCACTTCCTGTCCCATCCGGCCCGTCGCGCCGGTGACGCCGATCCGAACCGTCATCGATCACCCTCCGCTCCGGCCGGGTCGGCGACCGCAGGCGACGAGTTCTCGAGCGCAGCGAGGACGGCCTCGAGATCGTCGCGATACTCCTCAGAGAGACGGGACAGCGGTGGGCGCATCCGAGCTGGACCGTAGCCGCGGATCTGCATGGCTTCCTTGACCGGGATCGGATTGGTCTCGACGAACAGTTCGCGGAACAGTGGTCCGAGTTCGTGGTGCAAGTTCTGTGCGCGCGCGTAGTCGCCGTCGAGTGCCGCACCGACCATCGCGCAGGTCCGTTCGGGTTCGATGTTCGCTGCAACGCTGATCGCGCCGGTCGCGCCGACCGAAATCATCGGCAGTGTGAGTGCGTCGTCGCCCGACAGCACTGCAAAGTCTTCGTCGGTCGTCCGCTCGGCGATTTCGCCGATCTGGCCGAGGTCGCCGCTTGCGGCCTTGTAGCCCGCGATGTTCTCGTGGCTGGCGAGTTCGACCGCTGTGTCCGGTTCGATATTCTGGCCCGTTCTCGAGGGCACGTTGTAGACGATCTGGGGTAGATCGACGGCGTCTGCGATTGTTTGGAAATGCTCGAGCAAGCCGCGCTGTTCGGGCTTGTTGTAGTACGGCGAGATGAGGAGCAGGCCGTCAGCGCCTGCGTCAGCCGCGCGCTCGGACAGCTCGAGCGCTTCGCGGGTGTTGTTCGAGCCGGTACCCGCGATGACGGGCACATCCTCAACGGCCTCGATGACTGCCTCGACGACACGGACGTGTTCGTCGTGAGTCAGCGTCGCCGATTCGCCGGTCGAGCCAACTGGAACAAGGCCGTCGACGCCGGCGGCCTCGAGGCGCTGGGCATCCGTCTGCAGTGTTTCGAAGTCGATCTGTTCGTCCTCGTCGAAGGGCGTACACATTGCTGGGAAGACGCCCTCGAAGTCGATTGGTGAACTCATGGTGATTGGGTGTATGTCGGTGGCCACCGACCGTTCGTGGGTGGTGTGTCGGTCAGCAGCCTGTAGTAGTTGTTGATCGGTCGTCGCGCCGAATCGCGCCCGGAACGGGGTGCCACGCCCGCACTGAGCACATCAGTTGCTGCGTTTCAGGCGTTTCGAAACGGCGGAAAAACGAGCGGCGTCGCTTACGATGGGGTCGACACGTAGGGAAGCGACGCGACGCATACTCGAGCAACGAACGGCCGGAAACTTAGCCGTTGTGACTTGGCGCAGTTGGTGCAAGCGAACGCAGGGAGATGAACTGGGCAACCAGCCTGTCAGTCGCGCCCGCCGGTTGCTCAGCAAAATCGTGAACAACCGTTATGCTCTGAGACAGCCTGTAGGATAGCGGTGAGTGAGATGTTGCAAGTAGATCCCAGAGACATTGTTCAGCACGAAATCGAGGCGGTCTGGAACGACGAGGACCTCGAGAAAATCGACGAACTCGTGGCCGAGGAGTTCGTTTACCACAACCCGATGGTCGCCGAGGAGGTGCGCGGTCCCGACGGCTATCGGCAGCTTGTCGAGGAGTTCCGCGGTGCGATGACTGATTTCCACATGGAGATTGACGCACAGATTGCAGACGATGATACTGGACTGGTCGCGACACGATTTCGCACAACTGGCACCCACGACCGAGACCTGATGGGCGTCGAGGCGACCGGCAACGAGATCGATGTGACGGGGATGCTGTTCGACCGCATCGAAGACGGCACACTCGTCGAACGATATGTCAACGACGACGCCTACGGCTTCATGCGCCAGCTCGGACTGATCGATCAGCACCCGTTCTGACCGCCGCAATCACCATTTTTCAGTAACCGATTTTGTGTGTCAGTTGGACACATACCGTGTCCGCTTCCCACGAGCTTTATACGTTTGAATACGAATTACCCACCGCACATGAATAATACCGGCCTTAAGCTTCGGATGGCAGTCGTCGGAACCATCCTCTTTGCGCTGTACTTTGGCGCAGCACTCGTCTTCGATGCGATGTTCCCTAACGTTGGCCTCCTGCCAATACTGGCGGTCAGCCTCGTTCTTCTCCCCGCCGCACAGTACAAAATCGGCAAATGGATGGCGCTTCGTGGCACCGAAGAGATGCCAGACGAAGGCCAATACCGTCAGATTCACCAGATGACCGAATCCCTCGCACGCGATATGGGCATGGACAAACCCAAACTCGTCGTGCAGGATATGGGCGTCCCGAACGCCTTCGCAACCGGCCGCCGCAGTGCCGGCGTCGTCTGCGTTTCGAACGAACTCATCCGACTGCTCGACCGTGACGAACTCGAGGGCGTCATCGCTCACGAGCTCGCCCATCTGGACAACCGCGATACGATCACGATGATCATCGGCCAGTCGATTGGAATGATCGTGAGCTACGCGGTCTTCTTCCTGCTTCGCGACGACAACAACTTCCTCGTCGCCTATGCAGGCTCCGTCGTCGCCCAGATGCTGACAATGATCTTCGTGATGGCCATCTCCCGGTACCGCGAGTACGTCGCCGACGACGACGCTCGCCAGTACATTGGCAGCGGCGAACCACTCGCCCGCGCCCTCGAGAAGATTTCCCGTGGCTCCGAAGGCCGCGAATCCCGCGTCGACGACAACGTCAGCGCGCTGTGCATCCTGAACGTCGACCGGAGCTTCCTGCAACAGATCTTCTCGACGCACCCACCGACGGAAAAGCGCATCGAGAAACTCCGCAGCTAACTCTCACGGGTCGCGTTTTTTCGTCAGCTTCGTTCGCCTTGAGGAGCGGCTGCCGTGTGACCGGAACGATGCGCATTTTTAACGCTGGCCATACCAACGTAGGCTATGACCGAGATTCACCCCGGCCAGCGCGTCGCCATGCTCGTGGATGCGCAAAATCTCTATCACACGGCACAGAGCCTCTACAGCCGAAATATCGACTATTCGTCCCTTCTCGAAAAGGGCGTCCAGAACCGAGAACTCACGCGCGCGATTGCGTACGTTATCCGCGCAGATTCGCCCGAAGAGGAGAGCTTCTTCGATGCGCTGGTCGATATCGGCTTTGAGACGAAGATCAAGGACATCAAGACGTTCGCCGATGGCTCGAAAAAGGCCGACTGGGACGTTGGGATGAGCCTGGATGCGGTGACGCTCGCGAATCACATCGATACGCTCGTGCTCTGTACGGGCGACGGCGACTTCTCTCGCTTGTGTTCACACCTGCGTCACGAAGGCGTCCGCGTCGAAGTAATGGCGTTTGAATCCTCAACTGCTGAAGAACTCATCGATGCGGCAGATTCCTTTATCGATCTAGGTGAGCGACACGAAACGTTCCTCCTATAATAGCTCGCACGTGGCGAGTACACCTACTTTTTGCGTGCGGTACACGCATCTCGAGCAGTCGCTGTCAACACGGCACCCGTCCCAACGAGCAGTGCTACCCCAGTGAGACCGGCAATGAGAGACGGATCGAGTGTTGACGAACCGAGGAACGCCAGCCCGCTGATCGCCAGGAGCCCAACCCCGAGGGCGATCTGTGTCAGATCCATTACGAACTCGAGTATACAGCCAGAGTATATAATGGCCATGATATTTGACTGAAAATGGTGCGAGTCGTCGTCCGAGCAGGTCGAAGGGCTTTCGACGCACCACACCAAAGCGAGGGCAATGACTGACGCCACCGACGGCAACGCGGGCCTGCCGGCGCTGCGGACGATTGCGGACTACCAGTTCGGCGCGGGTGCAGGGGAGGCACTCTTTCCCACGGCGGAAACCGACTCGCTCACGGTCAAACGCACCTCATCCGGCCGACCGCGACAGGTCCACGCCGATGCTGGCCGACTCGTCTCGTTCGGCACTGACGGGCGCTTTACCCTCGGTCTCGAGGGCGGCCGGCGCCTCAAAGCAGCCCTCGAGCATCCTGCGTACCGCATCGTCGTCGATGACGAGAGCGAACCGTTCGTCCGCGACGAGAAGAACGTCTTTTCGAAGTTCGTCCTCGAAGCGGGGTCCGAGATTCGGCCAGGCGATGAGGTGCTCGTCGTCCACGAACGTGGCGAGTTGATCGCAGTCGGCCGTGCGGAACTGGATGCCGCCGCAATCGGCGAGTTTGAGACCGGCGTGGCAGTCTTCGTTCGCGAAGGCGCGCCGGCGGAGTAGTGTGGTGACGGGAACTCGCAGTGTGAGCGCAGTTACGATGAGAGCGCGCCGGGAGAGTGTTTCCGTGAGACGGGATAATACCGAGCGACGAGTCCGGCGGCGACGGCAGCCCCACACAGTATGAGCGCGTCATCTGGCCGGCCAGTGAAGACACCACCAAGGGCGAGGACGCTGCCAAGGCCCAACAGCACGGGAACCGGTCTCGAAACGCGCGCTCGGATCGCAAGCGTTCCCGCGAGATAGAGCCCGCCGAGTACGATACCGGCCAGGACATCACCCGGGTAATGAACGCCAAGTGCAACTCGTGAGAGCGCAACAAGGACAATAATGGCCACGCAGACGGCGACCCGCTGTCGACGGGAGCCACGCGTGGAATCGACCGCGACGAGCCCCCAGAAGACGGTTGCAGCGATGGCGTGTCCGCTCGGGAAACTCGAGGAGGTAAAACCCAGTCCGAGGTCGTACAGTATTGAGAGCCCGGCAGGCAGGAGGTCGGGGCCAAACGGTGGATTGGTTGCAGGACGCGGGACCGAGAACAGCGGTTTGAGTGTCACGAAAATGCCGTAGCCGCCGATAACGATGCCAGACCACGTCATCGTCCGGCGGCGATCACCGAACAGCGACGCCCAGAGCAGCCCCGGGATCACGACGTAGACGCTCCCGAGAAACGAGATGATGAGCAATGCGACCGCTAGCCAGACCGGAATCGCATTCGTGAGTCCATCGACGACCGTGCCGTCGAATAGCATTATCTTCGCTAACGAGAACAACATCAAAAAAGACTGGAGTGACTTTCTCGTGTGGAAAATCCGCTTGACGATTTATACTGACAAACGTGATACCGTTGGCTATCGGTCGCTGCGAATGGTCGGCATACCGTTGTCCAGGTTGTGCCGCCGGAACCGCGCTCCAACTCCCTGATGACGCCCCCTCCACGAAGCAAGTGATGTCGACAACGACAGCCCTCCTCGAGTCCGTTCTGGCAGTTGTTCACCTCGTAGGTATGCCCGCATTGTTTGTCATCTTCGTGCTTAAGGGAGCGCTCATTGGGAAAGTGTTTCCGACAAGTGTGTTCCTCTCGGGATACGTTGCCGTGATCGGGCCGACCTACTGGGGAGCCGTCACTATCGTCGTGTTGGTAACGGTCGCTCACGTGCTCGGACAGGGAGCCATCTTCGCGGGAAGCAGACGCTACGGAAAGGATGTCCTCTCGATGCTGCCGTATCTTCCGTTCGATCCAGCGTCACAAACGTTCCAACGGGTCGAACAGTGGTTTCACCAGTATGGCGGTGTTGCCGTGTTCGTGACGAACGTTATTCCCTGGAGTCGCGGACTAATCGCAATCCCTGCGGGGGTGAGTTCGTATCCGAGCGGACGCTATCTCGTCCACGTTGGCACCTCAACACTGCTGTATCACGCCGTCTACGTTGCCGTCCCGCTCGTTGGACTCGCACTATTTGCATGACTGTCTCACTTCGGCGAATAGTCAGCGCGACAGACCGCAGGGTAAAAGGTTGCCGACCCCGACGTGTCGCGTATGTTTGGAGGAGGCGGCGGCGGACTCAATCCGCGCAAGATGGAACAGATGATGGAACAGATGGGTATCGACGTCGAGGATATCGACGCTGAAGAGGTCATTATCCGCACCGACGAGCACGACCTCGTCTTCAGCGACGCTGAAGTCACCAAGATGGACGCCCGCGGGCAGGAAACCTACCAGATCATCGGCTCGCCCGAAGAGGTTGAATCCGGTTCTGCCGGCGGCGCTGCAGGCGGCGAATCCGAAGATTCCGGCCCGTCGATCCCCGACGACGACGTCGACCTCGTCGCAACGCGTGCCGGCGTCAGCGAGGACGACGCCCGCGCCGCACTCGAGGACAACGACGGCGACCTCGCCGCGGCAGTCGAGGACCTCGAGTAATCCCGCACGTGACGGGACGCGATACTGACGACGACAGCGCCGGCGATAGCCTCGAGAGCGAGAGCGAACACGACGGTGACCGCGTTCCCGTCTTGCTCGTGCGCGGCGACCGCGAGTTTCTCGTCCAGCCCGGCGAGGAGATGGGCACCGACCTCGGCGTCCTCGAGGTTCCCGAAGATGTCCAAGCCGGCCAGACGCTCGAGACGCACCTCGATGAGGAGTTTCAGGTGCGACGACTTCGCGGCCCGGACCTCTTTCATCACTTCGAGCGCACCGGCGCGCCGATGGTCCCGCGCGATATCGGACTGGTGATCGGTGAGACCGGCATCGCCCGCGGCGACCGCGTACTCGACGCTGGCACCGGCACTGGCGTCCTCGCGGCCATGATGGCGCGTGCCGGTGCCGAGGTCGTCACCTACGAGCGAAAGGGCGACTTTGCCGATGTAGCGCGCGAAAACATGGACCTCGGCGGCGTTTCTGACACGGTGGACGTGCGAACTGGCGATCTGCTCGAGAATCTCGACGACCTCGAGTCGTCGTCGTTCGACGTGCTGACGCTTGATACGGGCGATGCCGACGATGCAATTGCCCACGCGCCAGACCTGCTGGTCGAGGGCGGTTTCGTCGCGGTCTACAGCCCGTTCATCGAGTCGACTCGCGCTGTCGTCGAGACGGCCCGCGAGGTCGGACTCGCGAATATCCGAACCCGCGAGACCATCCAGCGCGAGATGCAGTTCGACGACCGTGGCTCGAGGCCCTCGACGGCTCCCGTGGGTCATACGGGCTATCTGACGCTCGCGCGTAACGAGTAAGCGAGACCGTACCACAGGGACGACACTATTTTGACGCGGTCGCTCGAGTCAGTAGTCATACCAATGAACGCTCGAGGAACCGTCGACGGCATCTATATCGCGCCGGATTCCGGCGAACCGATGGAATCGGTCGACACCGTCGAGGCCGTCGCCGACCGTGGCCTCCGCGGGGACCGATACTTTCGAGAGCAGGGGCTGTACGACCGACGCGAGGATCTTCCGGAGGGGACTGGCGTCACGCTCATCGAAGCCGAAGCGCTCGAGGCAGCGATGCGCGACGAAGATACGGATGTAGAGCCACAGGAAACAAGGCGGAACATTCTGACGCGAGACGTGGCGCTGAATCACCTCATTGACCGCGAGTTTCGGGTCGGAGAGGCGACACTCGTCGGTGTCCGATTGTGCGAGCCCTGCAGTTACATGGAATCGCTCGCGGAGACGACGGGTGCCGTTGAGGCGCTGGTCCATCGCGGCGGGTTGAACGCCACCATCGTAGAGTCAGGCTCGATCACAGTTGACGATGAGATCGTCTTATAAGCGCCGACACGGTTGGCGTTCGTGGCAACCCGAGCGCCAGCAGAAACGGGTGTGATCGAATGGTGCGACCGCGCTACAGCAATTGGTAGCGTGGCGACCTCAATTATCGTCTTCGCGCCACTTGTGCTCGCACTCCGTACAGATGAAAAAGCGCGTCTCTGATTCGTCGGCCGAGCGAATCTGTTGCATGTACCAGTGGGCGCGGTCATTCTCACATTCCGGACAGAGCGCATCCGTTTCTGGTAGCGACGTCTCGCCAGAGGACTCGATGACCTCACTGGCTTCCTGGTCGTCCGTGACGGTGTACTGGTCTGCGTCGCCTTTCGGCTTCGTAAAGCCGCAACTGCCACACTCCCAGATGCCGCCGTCCGCTTTCATCATCGAACCGCACTCGTCGCAAAATTCCATTAGTATCCGGCCTACGTCGGCCGACGGACTTAAACGACGCGTTTGGTGACTCCCAGAGACCCTTGAGGAGCGACGAACTCACCGTTACGTACCGCCAATCGCCTCGAGAACGGCCGGGAGTTCCGTCACGAACGCCTCGACCTCGAGATAGCCGAGTCGAAGTCGCTCGAGCGCAAGCGTCCACTCCTCGTCGCTGTCCTCGTTGATATCGTCGAGTGTGCGCTCGAGACGGGTGTCAGTCCAGTCGCGGTCCTCGATGATGACGGTACAGAGGTGGTGGACGAGCAGATGGTCGCCGTCCGCCTCGAGGCGATTCTCGAGTGTCTCGTCGGCGCTCCGGGCGGCCTCGAGGACATCTTCGCCAGTAGTCTCGAACGAGGATCGGAGTGGATCGTCATTGTTGAGGGTAGCGAGCGAGGGCATGTCCGCGAATTCCTCGAGCGTGCGTACGACTGCGTCCCGTTCGGCGATGAGGCGAACTGCGAGTGCGATTCGACCGCGGCGGCGCTCGTCTGAGCCGTCTGATCTATCAAATTCAAACGGCGTCCAGATGTCGCGTGCGTAAGACGAACGCTCGTCGTCGTAGCTGAAGTCGATAGCATCGAGACGTGTCTCGAGGTCGTCTTCGAGCGATTCGTAGCGCGACTCGAGGGTGGGAGCGGCGTCGGTTGTGGTGTCGGCCTCGTCGTGGAGATGGGCCTCGAAGTGTTCGATATCCTCGAGCAGCGCCTCGACGACAAAGACAGGGATAGATGCTCGTGCCAACTCGTCTGCCCCAATCCAGTCTGTTCGATCGGGGTCCGCATCGGACCCGTGTGCGGAGTCACCACGCTCGAGTGCGCGCCGACCCGACGCGATTGTTGTCCGAACGCCCTCGAGGTAGTCGTCGAGGTCGCCGTAGGCGGCGACAGCCCACGGGAGGTCGTCTGCGTAGTACGTGATCGCTTCGCTGACGCGTTCGTACTCGTCTTCGACAGTATCGAGTTCGTCGACGACGTCATCAGTGTCTCGGTCATTGCGCTCAACCTGGGCGAACGCCAGCGCGTGACCTGCACTCCGCAACCCGTCTCGCAAGTCCTCGAGCAGCTCGAGTCGCTCGACCGGCGTGCGGTCACTGCTGTCTGCAAATCGGTCTGCAGCATCGGAGAGAGTGTCTTCAGCGGCCTCGAGTCGCGACTGTGCCCGCCGAACCTCACGCGGGAGGTCGTTCAGTTGATCCTCGAAGTCAGGCCATGCCGCTCGAGTCTCCGCGAGTAACTCCTCGAGATCGTCTCGAGCAGTCTCGAGATGCTCATCGCTAACGGTGAGCGTCGTT
Organism: Natronolimnobius sp. AArcel1; assembly: GCF_011043775.1. Taxonomy (NCBI): domain Archaea; kingdom Methanobacteriati; phylum Methanobacteriota; class Halobacteria; order Halobacteriales; family Natrialbaceae; genus Natronolimnobius; species Natronolimnobius sp. AArcel1. The sequence continues at coordinate 129,805 of NZ_JAAKXY010000004.1, forward strand.
TCGGTCTCGAGGGTGGGCCGGTCGCGGTCGCGAGCAGTCCGAAGGGCGTCGCGGTCGTCCCAGCGTCGGAGTCGGCGACGCTGGTGGTAGCTGCCGAGACCGAGAAGACCGCCAATACTGCCGGCGGAGAGCAGGAGGGAACGTCGGTCCATTGACTCAATTGATCAGCAGGGCGTCATAAGTCTTGTTGATAGTCTGTTCTAAATCGTAACTCTTCCAAATATGAGTGTCTCGAGGCCCGAAACGAGCGTTTTCAGAAAGGATATACCGGGGTAGGCAGATGCTTCGACAGCCATCATGCACGCAAATCGTCGCACGTTCATTCGACGCTCGTCGGCCGCAACGGCCGGACTGTTCGGCGTCGCAGCCGCGACACCAACTGCGACTGCAGACGAGCCAGCCGACGACATGGCGCTCGTCGAGGGTCAACTCAGGTACGGCGAGAGTCCCGCCGGAGACGTCACCGTTGCGTTCGACGAGGACACGTCAACCGAAACGGCGAGCAACGGGCGCTACGACCAGGAACTCGAGCCCGGCACCTACACCGTCGCAGTCGACGAAGGCGGCTACGTCGCCGACACCGAGGAGATTGAACTCGAGGCCGGCGACACGACCAGCGTCACTTTCGACCTCGAGCGCGAGTGGGGACCCGAGGAGGGCGAAATCGAAGTCGCCATCGTCGAACCCGGCGGTGGCTCGACGCTCGAGTCTCGAGTGACAATTTTTGGCAACGGCGAGACACATAGCGTCGTCGCGCCGAACGGGCGACTCCCGGATGGCGAGCGTTGGACGACCGGATTGGTCGTCCCTGAGGGCTGGTGGGAGATTCACGTCGAAGGCGTCGAGGGCTACGGCGACGGCTACGAGGAGGTCTACGTCGAGGCAGGCGAGGATGTTCGCGCGCTGATCGACCTCGCAGAACAGCCACGGCCAATCTCCAAGACGGCACTCGTCTCGGGTGAGATAACTGATGAGGACGGCGACCCCGTCGACGATGCGACGGTGCGCCTGCGCGGCGAGCGCTCGACGCGCGTCGAGACGACCGACGAAGACGGCGAGTTCGACGCCAAACTCGAGCACGGTCAGTACACGCTCGATGTCTTTGCAGATGGGTACGACCGCGCCGAGACGGACGTTGTCGCCCGGTTCGGTCGCATGGTCGAACCAGAGATCACACTCGAAACAGACTAACGACGTCTCACGGCCGGTAAAAGTGTCAAGTTTCTACTACGCTATCCTTCGCCTTCCGACTGGAACGGCTCGCCGACCGCTTCGCGCGGCAAGACGTTGTGTAACTCTGTCTTGAGATCCTCAGGCGACTCGAACTGCTCGGTTTCGCTGCGTTCGACCAGCGAGCCAAGGTTTCGCTCGCCATCAGCGAGCAACAGGGTTGTCTCCGAAAACTCTTGGACAGCGTCGTCGTTCGACGCGGGATACTCGAGGTCCGTGAGGACGGTTTCGATGCGGCTCAGTTTGACATCGGTCATAGGAATCACTACGCCAGAAAGGGGCTTGTAACTCGTTGCCGATACAAGCGACAGTCCCCGTCGGAGACGTTTCTATTCGAAACTATAAACGGACGCGCCGATGCAGTAGGGATCGATGCGAAGACTGCTCGAGTGGCTTCGAACGCCGGTTAGCTGGACGAGTTGGCTGTTCGGGGTGCTCATCGCGCAGTTTGCCGTCGACCGCCGAGTACTTGCGCTGGCGTTTGCACGGATGGCCGACGGCATCGGCAACTCGTTTCTCATTATCGTTATCCCACTGTACGTGACGAGTGAGGCCGTCGGTGGACCGACGTTTGGCCTTTCGGAGGCGATGATCATCGGGATCATCCTCTCGCTGTTTGGGTTTCTCAACAGTAGCTTTCAGCCACTAACGGGGCGGCTCTCGGATCGAACGGGGCGACGAAAGCTGTTCATCCTGATTGGATTAGGTGGACTGGCAGTGACGAATCTCGCGTACGTATTAGCAGGGAGCTACATCTCGCTGGTCGTCATCCGTGGCTTGCAGGGGATCAGCGTCTCATTTATCATCCCCGCGTCGGTCGCGCTGGTGAACGAACTCGCGACGACGGGCGACCGCGGCGGCAATATGGGCGTCTACAACACGTTCCGACTGGTTGGCTTCGGCGCAGGCCCGGTCGCCGCCGGCGCGGTGGTCAATCTCGGCCCCTACACGCTCCCCGGTGGCCTGTCGATCACGGGCTTCGACGCGGCCTTCTATATCGCCGTCGTGACCGCCGCGCTCAGCTACCTGCTCGTAACCATCCTCATCACCGACCCCGACACGACGGACGCGACCGCAGGCGCAGACCTCTCGATTGACGTCTGGGACCGCTCGGGCTCGAAGGTCTTCGATCCCATCTTCACGCTCGGGCTTGCCTCGCTGTTTATGGCCGCCTCGATTGCCCTGTTTGCGACAATCCAGCCACAGGTGAACGAACGTCTCGGGCAGGGGGCGACCTGGTTTGGCCTGCAGTTTGCGGCGTTTATCGTCGCCCAGATCGTCTTGCAGACACCGATTGGTCGGGCCTGCGACCGGTTCGGACGGCGGCCGTTCATCGTCACCGGAATGGTAATTCTGGTGCCATCGACGCTGGTGCAAGGATTCATCCTGACTCCCGAGTCGATGTTTGTCGCACGGCTTGCTCAGGGTATCGCAGGCGCGATGGTGTTCGCGCCGGCACTCGCACTCGCTGGCGACCTCGCGCCCGAGGGTGAATCCGGCTCGAAACTCTCCGTGTTGACGATGGCCTTTGGCTTTGGGATCGCCATTGGGCCGTTCTCCTCGGGCGCGCTGATCGAGTACGGCTTCCACGTGCCGTTTATTTTCGGCACCGTTCTCGCAGCGATGGGGGCTGTTCTCGTGTATACGCAGGTCGAAGAGAGCCTCGAGTCAACGGAGCCGATTCCACTGCCGTTCGTCGGGAGTGACTGACCGACCGCAGGCAAGAGCGGCGAGGGACGCAACGCAAAAGTACTGTATCCACATACGATCCGACGATGACGCTTTCGGAGGAGGCCAAAGGACGCCTGGCAGACGTGGTGGAGCTACAGCCGACGAAAAATTCCGAGCTACAGGACCGGTGGGGGGTCGAAAGCGGGAGCGAGGTTCACCAGTATCTCGAGAACGAACTGAGCGATTACTACTTTCGCGACGATAACAGCCTGATCCGGGCAACCGCGGAGGCCAACGATCTCGTCGATGTCGAACCGGGTATCGAAAGCGACCCAGACGCAGATGGCGCGCCCTCGCGCATTCGCGTGCCGGAACTACAGGCCCAGATCGTCGACGTACTCGCCGGCCCCGAAGAGGAATCGGAGAGTGTCGTCTCCGTGCTCCACAGCCTCCGCGAGGCCTACGATGTCGACCCGTCGGCTGAAGATGTCCGCTCAGGCCTCCAGAGTCTCCGCCGGAAAGACGTGGTCGAAATCGAGTACCGAACCGTCCCCACGTTCCGCCTGGCTGTCGACCGCGACGACCTCGAGGTTGCCGTTTCCAACTGAGACCTCTTACCGCCAGTTCTGGTAGCCGCTACCAGTCGAGAGCTGGTTAGCGGCGGGTGTCTGGTCCTCTTATTCGTCAGGACTCGCGTCCGCACCCGCTGGGCCTGCCTCGAGAAGTTCTGCCGTTAGATATTCGACGAACCGGTCTGGGTGTTCGGCGTGTGGTAACTGCGTCGCGTAGTCGATGACGACCAGATCGAGATCCGCCGCTCGAGAGAGATCTCGTCCGTTGCGCAGTGGCACGAGTTCTGCGTCGCGTCCCCAGACGAGCGTCGTGTCGGTCTCGAGGGCGGCCAGTTCTGTCGCGAGGTCGAATTTGGGATCGAGCGTGCCGGACGCAAAGGAGGCTGGGGCGTAGCGAGCGCCCGGCTGATGGGCGCTATCCCAGGCGTAGGCGACTTCTGCGGCGTCGATTCGGTCACTGTCGTAGTAGCCATCCCGGTCGTAAAAGTACCGCAGCGAGGGTTTGCTTGCGAGCAGATTGAATAGCGTCGTGCCGAGAAGTGGCGACCGAACGAGCGTGCGCAGCCACGGGCGCTCATCGCCGGTATCGCCGGTCGGGCAGATCAAGACGAGATGGGCGAACTCGCTTTCGTCTTCACCTGCAGCGTCGACGGCGAACGCACCGGTCAGCGAGGAGGCGACGACGATTGGTGACTCGGTGACGTCGCCCGCGAAGTCACGGATGAACTCCGCATACAGCGTCGGCGAGTAGACAAGCGGCGGGCGATTCGAGCGCCCGAATCCGGGTAGGTCAACGGCGAACACGTGATAGTCTTCGGCCAATCGCTCGAATACAGGGCTGAACTCGTTGCTGCTCGCTCCCGCGTGGACGCCATGAAGCAAGAGCATATCTGGATCGCTCGGATCGCCGGCAACGGTGTATCGTGTCTCCATCCCACGCCAGCGATACGTTCGTTCGACACCCTCGAGCGGGTTCTCGAGGTCACCTGCGCGTTTCGAAAGGAGGCGATTGCCGACGACGGCCGCACCAACGCTTCCGACCGCTGCACCGAGGACTGTTCGGGCGTTCATACCACACAGTATGGCCGCGATGGCCTTAGAACTGCGGTCAGTATCCAGCGTGTGATAGTCAACGAGTCATCGTCGTGGCCGCCTCACCGCGAAGGCTCGTCACCCTCGAGTGTCGTCTCGCCGAGGTTGCCCTCGTGCTCGCTTCTGTCCTCACTGTCGAGGTCACCCTCGAGGTCGGCCTCCGCCAGACACGCCTCGAGGTCCTCGAGAACGGCATCGGCAATCGAGTAGGGATCGGTCTCGCCCGTCCGAACGGCGTCCGCGAGGGCGTCAATCCCACCCGTACGCTCGAGTTCGGCCTCGAGCAAGCTGTTGACGTCCTCCCGAAGAAGTGTCCGAATCTCCTCGGCGTGGCGCTTGCGAGCCAGTTCCGTGCGGGTGCCCGTCGACTCGAGGAACGCCCGATGGGCCGCGAGTTCCTCGAGAAACGCCTCAATGCCCTCGCCGCTCGTTGCGACGGTTTCGACAATTGGTGGCCGCCAGCCCTCCGCATCGTTTGCGTCGTCCGGAGTGCTGTCAGCAGCCACCGTCGCAACGCCGTGGTGCCCGGAGCCGACGGTGCTCGTTCCCTCGCCAAGGTGGATCATCTCCTCGAGTTCCTGGACCGTTCGGTCGGCCCCATCGCGGTCGGCCTTGTTGACCACGAACACATCTGCGATCTCGAGGATGCCGGCTTTCAGCGTCTGGATGTCGTCGCCCGAACCCGGCGGGACGAGGACGGCGACCGTCTCTGCCGTACGGACGATGTCGATTTCGTTCTGGCCAGCGCCGACGGTCTCGATGATGATCTTGTCCTTGCCGAAGGCGTCCATCGCCTTGACCGCGTCCGCGGTGGCAGTCGACAGGCCGCCAAGCGTCCCACGGGCGCTCATCGAGCGCACGAAGACGTCCATATCCCCGACTGTAGAGGCCATTCGAATCCGGTCACCGAGCACTGCACCGCCGGTAAACGGCGAGGATGGGTCAATCGCGATAATGCCGACCGTCTCGCCCCGGTCGCGATAGGTTTCCGCGAGTTTGTCCACCAGTGTCGACTTTCCCGCACCGGGGCTGCCCGTGATTCCGATCACGTCCGCCTCGCCCGTGTGGGGGTAGAGGTCAGAGACGAGGTCCCGATAGCCCGGCGCGCGATCCTCGATCTTCGAGATGACGCGGGCCAGCGCGCGATGTTCACCCGCGAGGAGCCCCTCGAGCAGTTCGGCGTGCACACTGGCGTCGTCAGCGCCGCTCATCGCTCGGGTGCGTTCTCCCGGACGAACGCGATGGTCTCTGCAATCGACGTGCCGGGGCCGAAAATCTGGGCGACGCCCGCCGACTCGAGCGCCGGACGATCTTCCTCGGGGATGACGCCGCCGACGAGGACGAGCGTATCCTCCTTTGCGCCGTACTCTGCCAGCCCGTCCATGATCTTGGGCACGAGCGTGTCGTGTGCGCCGGAGAGGATCGAAATCCCGAGCACGTCGACGTCCTCTTGGACCGCAGCCTGAACGATCTCCTCGGGCGCGTTGTGCAGCCCCGAGTAGACAACCTCGAAGCCAGCGTCTCGAAACGCTCGAGAGATGACGTGTGCGCCCCGGTCGTGGCCGTCGAGTCCGACCTTGGCGACGAGACACCGGATCGACGCCTCCTCCTGTTCGGTACTCATAGGCCCCTGTTCACCGCCCGCCCGTTTCACGTTAACGGACACCAGTACGGCTATGAAGCCGCACCCAGCATCAATGAAGGCAAGGTTACGGATTATTTCGTTGGACAAAGATATATTCCGTACGAGTCCGTACTACTGCTATGAAAGAACCGAGCCCAGAACTGACGGTTGACGCCGGCGAACGGGCGGAACCGCCGGATTTCGATGCGCTCGAGGATCCGGCCGACCTCATCCGCGGCGAGCGAACGCGCGACGATTTCTTCGATACGGTGCTCGGATTGGACAGTCCGGCGACGGTGAGCGATATCGCCGACCGTGCTGGGCACGGCGTCGATGCAGCGAGGGAGTATCTCGAGTGGTTCGCGCGGATGGGAATTGTGGCGCAGGTCACTGACTCACCGGCGACGTACGAGCGAAACGACGGCTATCTTCGCTGGCGTCGCGTCCAGCAACTCCAGAGCCAGTACACGGTCGATGAACTCCTGTCCGCACTCGAAACGGAGCGAGCAGCTGACGAAGAGTTCACCACAACGTTCGAGGTCGACTCACCGAGCGACATCTCGATTGCCGCATACGCATCAGCAACCGACCAGCCGGTTGCGGATGTCTGGGAGGAACTTTCATCGTGGCAGACGACCCGCCGCCGAATCGATCTCCTCGAGCGTGCGCTCACGACTGATTCCGGAACGGCTACCGACGAACGCACAGCCGTATGACCGAGCGCAGCGACGACACGTGGGATCGCGACGATAGCGGCGCGCCGGTCGATTTCGACCGATTAGAGACGATTGCAGATCGACTCGAGACGAGCGGGCGGTTCGAACGCGTCGACAGTCACCCCGCGTTCGCGCCGAATCGTGTGGTCTGTGTCTACGACTCGACGTTCTACCCACCCACCGTTGAGGCGGCTCGAGTCGAGTTCATCTGGTTCAAAAACGGCGATTTCACGATTCAGTATCACGAAGACCACAGTGCAGGGACGTTCGATCACCGATGGGATCGACATCCTTCCGATCACAACGCTCGAGAGCACATCCACCCGGGACCCGACGCACCGACGCCGGGAGTCGATACGTCCCATCCCGACGATTGGCGCGATGTCCTTACAGCGGTCCTGAAAGAGATCGAGGAGCGACAGCGAGCGTTCTGGACCGAGTAATCGAACCTACAACTCGACTCGAGTCCCCTCCTCTGCCGACTCGTACACCCCCTCGGCAATCTGGACATCGGTGAGCCCGTGTCGACCGTCTGGTGCAAGCTCCATCTCAGTCAGCACCGCGGTCGCGAAGTAATCGAACTCCTCGGTGACCTCGTGGGGCGCTGCAACAGTCCCCTCGAGGTGGCTCCCGTCGACGTCAATCGTCAGGTGACAGGCGTCGTCGACGCCGAAGACGGATTCGACGACGATCCGGCCCTCGGTCCCGGTGATTGCGAACCGACTCGCGCCGGCTGAATTGAAACTCGCGGTACACGAGGCTGTCACAGCATCGGGGAACTCGAGGTGGACAGCGACGTGTTCGTCGACGCCCTCGAAGGCGGGATGGGAGTTATCCGTCGTGCCGCGGACGGCGACCGGGTCGGCGTCGAGGACGTACCGGGCGGTGTTGATCGGATAGACGCCGATATCCATCAGCACAACGCCGCCAGCGAGGTCGGGATCGAGTCGCCACTGATCCGGCCCGCCGTGCTCGAGGACGTGAAAGGAGAACTCGCCATGAACCTGAACGGGGTTGCCGATGAGGCCGTCTGCGACCTTCCGGCGAATCCAGCGGATCGAACGCGCTGCCTGCATCCGGTAGGCCGTCATCAGCGGGACGCCCGCATCCTCGCAGACCTCGACCAAACGTGCGGCGCGGTCGGCATCCGCCTCGAGTGGCTTCTCACAGAGGACGGCCTTCTCGAGGTCGGCGGCGGCGGTTTCGACGTGCGGAAGGTGGAGCGCGTTCGGCGTGACGATATAGACTGCGTCGTAATCCTCGCTGCCGACGCCGTCGCCGTACTCCTCGTAGGTGAGCGCGTGTTCGGCGTCGAACTCGCGTGCGACCTCACTGGCCTTTTCAGCGGAGCCGCTGACGACCGCCGTCGTCTCGCAGTAGTCTGATTCCTCAATACACGGCAGCGCGGTGTTTCGTGCGAACCCGCCAAGACCGATGACTGCGAATCGCAGTGGTGCGTCCGCAACAGAACGGTCCCAGTCTCGCTCGAATCGCGCCGGGAGCTCGAGTGTCATAGAGACCACGTCAAGGCGTGCCATATTGTAGGCACCGAAAGCGGGTACTTACGTCCCGACGACAGGGTACAGAAATCGTGAATGTTTACTCGAATTGTACTCATGGTCGGTGGAAACCGGCAGCAGGCGTAGCCAGTAGCCGCTATTTTATACCCCGCGCGCCAGTTGCCACCGAGCACGACAATGGTAACCAGTGAACAACGAGAGAAGCTAACGAACTTCCACAGCGCCCTGCTCAACGACGTGACCGACGAGATGGGGATCAAAGACAACGTGATTCCCTGTACGCGTCTCGAGTCGCTGTGGTCGCGCGAACCCACGGTCGGCACGGCCCACCCAGCCCAGCGCGTTGAAATCGGCTACGAGAAAGAGGGCGACGACGACGAAGACGAAGGCTCTGAATTCTTCGACTATCTCGAGGCGACCGACCCCGGCGATTTCATCGTGATGGCCGCGCCCAAAGACACGGAGGTTGGCCTCTGGGGGGAACTCCTGAGTTCGATTGTGCAAGAAAACGGCGCGGAGGGTGCGCTCATCGACGGCCCAACGCGGGATTCGCGACTGATCGAAGAACACGAGTTCCCCGTCTGGGCGGAAGGCCACAGCGCCATCGAGTCGTTCGGCCGCGTCGCCTTCCAGGAGTACGGCGTCCCCGTCGAGGTCCACGACGTGACCATCAACCCCGGCGACGTCGTCTTCGCGGACTACGAATCAATCGTCGTCATCGACCCCGATGACCTCGAGCACGTCATCGACGAGGCTGAAGACGAACTCGAGACGGAGAACAAGGTTCGCTCGGACATCCGCGACGGCGATAGCGTCTACGAGGTCTGGGATCGGTACGGGACGCTCTGATCGCTTCGTTCGGGGGCGCTCGCACGACGTGCTGATGGCGAGGCCGGTGAGCCGCTGGCTTGTCCCGCACTGGAGAAAACGGCGACTGGTGCGGGTATGTGACGATTTATATGTTGGAACCCGACAGAGGGTGACATGGAACACGAGAGTGCGCCCCGCGATGTTGCGATTACAGATATCCAGACGACGACAATCGGCGAGACCTTCGAGTGGACGCTCGTCCGCATCTACACGGACGCAGGCGTCACCGGCACCGGCGAGATGGTCCTCGGCCCGAAAGCAGACGCCTACCTCCACGAGGTCAAACCGATCATCATCGGGAAGAACCCCGTCGACATCGACGCGCGCTGTACGGAACTGTTCGACTACCTCTCTTACCGCGGCGGGATCAACGGCATCGGCGTCACCGCGATTTCGGGGATCGATCTCGCGCTGCACGATCTCGCTGGGAAACTGCTCGAGGTGCCCGCTCACCAACTTCTCGGCGGGAAACACCGCGAGGACGTTCGCGTCTACTGTGACGTCCACGCGGGCGAGCACCTCCACGAGGCCGACGGCGAGCCTGACGAGGATCCCTACGATCCCGAAGCCTACGCTGGGGCGGCCGAAGCAGTCGTCGACGAAGGCTGGGACGCGATCAAGTTCGACCTCGACAGCCCCGACAAGCACGTTCAAGATCCGAAAAACAAGCACCTGAACGCTCGAGCAATCGACTTCCGCGCCTCCATCGTCGAGGCCGTCACCGAACGCGTCGGTGACCGCGCGGACATCGCCTTCGACTGCCACTGGAGCTGGACCGGCGACACCGTCCGCCGACTCGCCTCGGCTGTCGAAGACTACGACGTCTGGTGGCTCGAGGACACTGTCCCGCCGGAAAATCACGACGTACAGGAGTACGTCACCCACAACACGGACACTACCATCGCCGCGGGTGAGAACATCTACCGCGTTGAGGGCGCGCGCCAGTTAGTCGAGAATCAAGGCCTCGATATCATCCACCCTGACGTGCCCAAAAACGGCGGCATGCTCGAGACGAAAAAGATCGCGAACATCGCGAAAGCCTACTACATCCCGCTCGCGCTGCACAACGTCGCCTCGCCGGTCGGGACGATGGCCAGCGCCCACGTCGGCGCTTCAGCCTCGAACTTCCTCGCACTCGAGTACCACGCCCGCGACGTGGACTGGTGGGACGATGTGGTCGAAGAGGACATTCTCGAGCCGGGCCGGATCGAGGTGCCGGATGAGCCGGGTCTCGGCGTCGAAGTTGATCTCGACGTGGTTGCAGCGCATATGAAAGAAGGCGAGGAACTCATCGACGAAGCGTAGCCAGTCTCTGCATCGGTTTCGGTTATTACCAAAGCTTAATCCATTTGATGTTTTATCGGCGATAGTCACTATGGTCTCCCGCCGTCCCAACAGAAGTCGGCTTCAGTCGTCGGACTCGTTGACGGACTCGGTTTCGGTATCGTCCGCGTTCTCGTCTTCCGCATCGGACGAATCGTCACCCCTCGATTCCACCGCGGCGTCGTCGGGCGCGTCCTCCGTGTTTTCTTCGCCTGTAGGGCCGACGCAGCCGCCGAGTGATGCGGAAATGGCACCAGTGGCCGTAACGAGAAGTGTTCGACGGTTCATAGAACTCGAGTGATCGGTTTATTGATAAGTGCTTTCTGATTCCCAAGAGTGCGACCGCGTTGAGGGTCCATCGCCGAGTCAGGCATCGAAATTCTCGTCCCACTCGAGTCCGGTCCCCACTGCAGTCGCACCACCATCGACGAGGAGGTTCTCACCAGTAATGAACGACGCTTCGTCGGATGCAAGAAACAGGATCGCATCAGCGATTTCGCGTGGCTCGGCGGCTCGCTTCAGGATTCCCGGCCCGTCCGGGTTCGGGGTAGTCTCTTCCTCGAGCATGGCTTCAGCTTCGTCCTCGTCCTCTGGCAGGTGATAGTCGGTGACGACCCAGCCCGGCGAGACGGCGTTGACGCGGATGCCGTCGCTTGCGTGATCGCAGGCCATGTCCTTGGTCATCGCGACGACTGCGCCCTTCGTCGAGTCGTACTGTGCCCAGTCGGGTCGGGCGAGGCCCGCACCGACCGAGGCGACGTTGACGACCGCGCCGCCGTCGTCCATGAGCGGAATACAGTGTTTCGAGCAGAAGGCGACGCCCTTCTGGTTCACAGCGAGGATGCGGTCCCAACTTGCTTCGTCTGCCTCGGTGACCGGCATTGGATCGACGCGGATAGCCGCGTTGTTCACGAGGATGTCGACGCGGCCAAATCGGTCGGCGACCGTCGCCGCCATGGACTCGACTGCGGCTTCCGAACCGACGTCAGCCTCGAGACCCAGTGCTGTCTGACCCGTCGCATCGGTAACCTCCTCGGCTGTCGCCTGTGCTTCGTTGCCGTCTCGGTCGACCACGACGACCGTTGCGCCCTCCTCGGCGAGGCGATGGCAGGTCGCTTCACCGATGCCGCGTGCGCCGCCCGTGACGACCGCAACCGCGTTCGCAATACGTGCTGTCATAGCCGTCGCATCGCCCCCCGGAACCGTCATCCTTGGGGCACCGGCCGATACTGATCGGGCTTCCGAAGCGCCAATTCTTTGATAAGCGGCCACGATCCGTGAGAGAAAGTTCCCTGAACCAAAGGCTAAAGAGCGAAACGACCGAACATTCTCCCAATGACTATCGTTCGTCTATTGCGGAGGGATCTCTCGTGGGCGTTGAGATAAAAGAAACCAGGGTCACCGACGCCGAATACGAGGCAATGAAGCAGTTCGTCTTCGAGTATCTCGCGGCTAGCGTCGAGAAAGAAGAAGAAGGCGGGCGCATGCGCTGGTACCCGTGGCACTCCGCGGAGTACCGGCACAACCACATCCTCAACGTGGTCGACCTCTCCAAGGAGATCGCCCGCGAGGAAGGCGCAGACGTCGACGTCACCCGCGTCGCCGCCCTCTTTCACGACGTCGCGAAACTCGAGACCGACCAAGAGCTGCACGCCGAAGCTGGTGCTCGCGTCGCTCGTGAGTACCTCGAGTCCCGTGTCGACTACCCTGAATCGTTCATCACCCAGGTGTGTCGTGCGATTGAACAGCACTCCTATCAGGGCGACTTAAACGACGTCGCACTCGAGACGCAGTGTCTCATCGAGGCGGACATGCTCGATAAGGTCGGTGCGAACGGCACCGCGCTCATGCTGTTGCGGATGGGCTATGAAGCCCGCACGCACATGGACTCCAACGAGATGGTCGACCGCGTCCTCGAACGTGGCTACGACGCCGCCTCGCGCGTCCAGAGCGACACCGCCGAAGGAATCGCCCACCAGCGCCTCAAGCGCGTCAAGTGGTTCAGCGAGTGGCTCGAGGACGAAATCGCGGGCATGGGCTAACCGCCGAACCCGTAGTCACAACTGCCGACCAACGCATTTTGTTTTTTCACAGCAGCGAGAGGGTTCCAATACCGAGAAACAGCGCTCCGAAACCGGCGAGGACGACGCCACTGAGCGCAGCAATCACCGGCGCGAGCGCATCAACGCGGCGTCCGGCCGCAGCCAGCGCAGCCGGATACGCGATGATCCAGACCACGATGCCACCGAAAAAGCCAGTGATCAGCGCGGGCGACCCCGTCTCAACGACCAGCATGCCGCTAAGCGAGTCGCCGACGGTGGGAACGTGTGCGAAGACGTCGAGCGTCCCCGACTCGAGTAAGCCGACGCCGACGGTGAGCCAGAAGCCGATCTGGTAGGGGTTGGTCAGCGAGAGCGCGAACGTCTTGCGAAAGCCCTTGGAGGAGCCGTTGTTCTCGCCGATAAACGAGGCGGTCGACCGGGCGTCCTCGAGTGCGCCGATGGCGAAGTAGAGCATAAGCACGCCACCGATGAGATAGAGAATTGACCGGATCACCGGGATGCGGTCGATGACGGTGACGACGCCGGCAAGCACAAGGACGAAAAAGAGCACGTCTGCGAGCATCGCGCCGGCACCCGCCCAGAAGCCGGCCAGCCAGCCTCGGATGACGCTCTCTTCGGCAATAATGGCGTTCATCGGGCCCGGCGGGGCCGCAATCGCGAGTCCGAAGACGACGCCCGCAAGCGCCGTTGCAACGAGGGAAACAGACACGGTTCTCACCCTCGAGTCCGCACTCAGCGGGCAAAAGGACAGCGACCGCGCGGTCGCGCTTGCGAGTGACAGCGGTCCGTTTCAGTTTTCGACTTCGAGTTCCGGCTCGAGTTCGAGTCGCCGGCGGTGAGCGCTACGCCACTGTCTGTAGCCGTAATAGACGATTGCACAGACGATGCCGACGCCGACGGCAACCGATAGGCACAAAACGGCGATGAGCGGGTCGGAAAGCGACGCCATCGGTTCCTGTGGGAAGCGATCAGCAGCCTGTTGCTGTGCAGGCGAGAGGCCAGCGATGAACACGCGATAGGAGAGATACAGCGCGCTTGCGAGCCAGAGGAGGAAGACGCCCTGTGCGAGGAGCCAGCCCACTCGGTGGGTCGTCGGCGTCGGGTTCTCGACCTCGGTCATCTGCTCACCGTTCGGATCATGTCTCGCGGATGCTCATCCCGACCGGACCGTATGCTTTGTGGATTGCCCGGGGACTCTTTTCGCTGGACGATGTAGTGGTGGTATGACCGCTGTCACCGCGTCCCAGAATCACTGTGTACCTCGGAGGTGGCGTCGTGAATCGTCGTGAGGCCCTTGCCGGCGTCGCGAGCGTCGGCGTCCTCGGCGGAAGCGCCGTCGTGCTCTGGCGTGGACTGCCATTCGGGGAGGAGAGAGACATTCCATCCGAGTCAGCGACGGACTCCGCTGGGGACGACAGCGACGGCGACACCAGCGACTCGAGCGGCCCACTCGAACTCGAGACGCTCGAGGCACCGGGGAGCGAGTCGGGGACGCTGACGGTTCCGAACGACGGGCTGACACTCGCGATGTTCTTTTCGCCGGTCTGTTCGCGCTGTCGGTCGCTGATGCCGAACATGGCCGACGCACAGGAACGTCTCAGCGACCAGTACGGTGACGAACTCACCGTCGTCTCAGTGACGGGCCAGCAGTCGCCGGACCAGTTGCAAGAGTGGTGGGTCGACCACGACGGCGACTGGACGCTCGCCTACGATGACGGCCGTGACCTCACCAATCGCTACGATGTCGTCACCCACCCGGTCCTCATCGCCATCGACGACACCGGAGCCATCCAGTGGGAGGCAGAGGGCGTTCTCGAGGCCGACCGGATCGTCAGCAGCGTCGAGCGGGTCCTCGAGAGTGATTCAGATGCTGACACTGACGACGTTGTTTCAGATGCTGACGACGACGCCGGAGAAACTGAATCGGAAACCGATGGAAACGAGACTGATCACGAGCACTGACGGCGCCTACGGAAAATCAGCCCGTCTCAGGCTTCAGCCTGCCAGTTGCGAATCCGGTCCGCACTGACGCCGTCGACGCTCTCGGCGACGGCGTCGGGGTCGGCGTCGCTCAGATCAGACAAGCTCTCGATACCTGCCGCGACGAGCTTTTCGACGGTTTTTGCGCCGACGCCCTCGAGCGCCTCGAGATCAGAGCCGGAGTCGCTTTCGCGGGCCTGGAACTCCTGATAGTTACAGATCGGACAACCCAGTTCCCAGGGTTCGTCGCCGCTGTGGACCAGCAGTTCGGGGAGATCGTGTTCCTCGCAGCGCTCGTCGGTGACTTCGATGTCGCCGCGTCGAGGCAGCGGCAGAGAGTACTCGCAGTCGGGATAGCGCGTACAGCCGACGAGTCGAGAGCCACTCTGGAGGGTTTTGACGGCGAGTTCGCCGTCGTGTTCATCTCCGCAGTCTGGACACGCACCCAGAACAGGCCCTTCGCCCGCATCTTCGGCCTTACAGAGCGGGCAGCCGTGGACGAACGTCTGGCGACCCGCGAGCATCTTCACCTCGTTCAGGCCGTGCTCGTCGCACTCGTCCTCGAGGATGAGCGGCTTGCCAGTCGAGGGCAGCGGCAGGGTGTTCTCACAGTCGGGATAGCCGTCACAGCCGATGAAGTACGAGCCGTGGCGGCTGTTTCGCACGAGCAGGTCCTCGCCGCAGTCGGGACACGGCCCGAGTCGCTTGTCGTCTTTGAGCGACTTGCGCAGGTGATCGCCGATTTCGTCGCGCGACTCCGCGAGATTCGCGAAGATTTCTTCCAGCATCTCGCGAGATTCGTCGGTCACGTCCTCGAGTCCGGCCTCGCCGCTGGCGATGGCGTCCATGTCGGCCTCGAGTTGGGCCGTCATGCCCTCGCTGACGACGCGGTCGGCGTAGTTCTCCGCGGCGTCAACGACCGCCATCGCGAGTTTGGTGGGTCGCGGTGGATCACTCTCGATGTAGCCCCGGTCGTACAGTTTCTCGAGGGTGTTGTGCCTGGTCGAGTTATGAACGACGATACCACCTTCGATTGCAAAATTTGGTGCTGCATCGGAAACGGTAAGATCGTACACCGCTCCGTCGTAGTCACGCTCGCTTAGATCGGTGACTGTCGTCGACGACGGCAGGCCGAGGAGTGTCGCGTATATCGACGATTTGAAGCCGTCAGCGGTATATCGGAACGTCCTGTTTCCGTCGTGACTCCGATTGCTCCCCTCAATCTCGGTTTCAATATACTCGTCCTCCTTGAGTTCGGACACGGTGGTTTGTGCCAGCGGCTGTGAAATCTCGAGTTCGTCGGCAATTTCATCGGTCGTGAGCGCTCGATCGGCGAGCGTTGCAAGCAGTTCAGCTTTTCGCTCAGTAACGGGATATGCGCGCAGTGAATCGAGCCCGCGATGGAATTTCCAGTCACAAGAGATCGGAACGGTATCGAGGAACCGCTCGAGAGTGCGACGACCACGAATGTGTAGTTTGTGCTGGCCTGCGGCGAGTTTCGTTTCAATATCCAACGCCGAGAGCAGTTGTTGAACTGCGCCCAGCAAATCGTGATCGGTATTTGAGATAAACGCCTTCCGATCGGTGGAGAGGTGTCCTTCGTCGTCGAACAGCGCGCCAATAAACCACGGAGCGTATACCGTCGGAACGTTCGGTACACCGTCGGTTGATACCTCTTCGAGAACAACGTGGAGAATGCGACCGACCGCTGCGGGAACGTTCGCCTGATATCTCGTTTTATGATGGGTCTTCCGACCAGGTTGTTCGGTTATAGTGGGACGAACGCCGAACACGGACTCGATATCCGTGGCGAATCGCTCGATCAATCGACGGTCCGTGTTGTGGTACCGGATGTCGACGACGTTCTCGGTTTCGTCGACGTACACTGATCCGTCACCGAGCAGATTGCCAAGTAGTCGAGCGAGCGCGGGACTCCACTGAATCGGGAAGGGGTTCTCGAACGTAACGTCGTTGTTCAATCCGTGAAGCCCGTCGGGCTCAATGCCGAGTTCACCGAGAATCCACACGGGAACGTCCCGATGATCGTTCTCGAATTCGCTGATGTGGCTCCGATCGGCACCGACCGTTGCTGCAAGTTCACGCTGGGTCTGTCCAGTCCGTTCTCGATACGCGGCGAGCGCGTCGTTCGCACCGGTCCCATACAGTTTCGAATCGACGGTGCAGTTGGCAGCGAACGTCCCCCAACTGACGGCAACCGGCCCGTCGTCTGCTGCGTACTCCGTCGGGTCGCTGCGGACAGTAAGTAACTCCTCACCTGGTTCGATTGCTTTCGCAGGACGAACGTCGAATCCATCCTCGGTAGTGACGTACAGGGGATGATCGTCCGTCACCGAGAACGTTCCCGCTGGCGTCACGATATCGAGAACGCGTTCGTCGTCACCGAGCGGTCGCTCGCTTACGAGCGTCGTCTCTTGGTCTTCAACGAGACCGGTTTGTTCATTAAGCGACAGTGTCGTCGGTGTTTCCGATGTCGTCGCAATATTGGTATCGCCATCGGCCATGACGACCTGACCGCTCTCAAAGAGTTCCTGTACCGGTGAGCGAACGATTTCGACATCGGATCGATGGAGAACGGTCGTGTCCGCGGTGAGACATTTCGTCCCAATCCCCATGTCCTCCATGGTCTCGATGAGCCGCGACTGGCCGTATCGGCGAGGTGGCTGGGTCTCTTTGTCCTCGAGTTCGACATCGGTGAGTGCGAGTTCCTCGCCTTCGTCGACGTCAGGGACGTAGTTCTCGCTGGTGTTGAAGTACGGGTAGACGTCGTGGTAGCCGGCCTCGACGAGGCGTTTGCCGTTTGCCTTGAGCCGGCAGTCGGCGGCCTCGGAGACGACTTTGAGGTGCTCCCAAATCGCCGGATCAGCGACGGTCGCGTAGAATCGGCGAACGACCAGTTCGTACACTTCCCACTCGTCGTCGCTTACGTCGCCGCCGCGGGCAGGAATCTCGCCAGTCGGATGAATTGGCGGGTGGTCGGTCGTCTCCTCATCGCCCTCGGTTGGCTCGATTTCGTCGGCCTCGAGAAGATCCTCAGCAGATTCGCCGAGCGTCGGATGGCCGACGAAGTCATCGAGCAGTTCCTCGGGGTCGAGGTCGTCGGGGTAGACGGTGTTGTCGGTTCGCGGGTAGGTGATGTAGCCGGCGGTGTAGAGGTCCTCGGCGATGGACATCGCGCGCTGGGCGGAGTAGCCCAGTGAGCCGGCTGCGCGGATGAATTGAGTGGTGTTGAACGGCGTCGGTGGGTCGTCGGTCCGCGTACGGCGGTTGACGTCGACGACGGTCGCGGAATCGTTCTCGGAGAGTGTTTCGTAGACCTCCTTGGCAGTGGCTTCGTCCCAGACGCGCTCGGCCTCGTTGTCGTCTTCGTCGCGGTAGAAGTACTGGGATTCGAAGCTGGTCTCATCCTTATGCAGGTCGGCAAACAACTCCCAGTAGGACTCAGGATCGAACGCTTGAATCTCGCGTTCGCGGTCGACAATCAACTTGAGCGTCGGCGACTGCACCCGGCCGACGGAGATGAAGTCGTTGCCGAGTTGGCCGGCAGAGAGCGAGAGAAATCGCGTGAGTGCAGCGCCCCAGACGAGGTCGATAATCTGGCGTGCCTCGCCTGCGGCGGCGAGGTCGAAATCAAGCTCGTCAGGGTTGTTGAATGCGTCTTGGACCTCGTTTTCCGTGATCGAGGAGAACCGAACCCGTCGAATTGGGACATCTTCGTTGACCTCGCGGACGATCTCGTAGGCCTCCTTGCCGATGAGTTCGCCCTCGCGGTCGTAGTCTGTCGCAATCGTCGCCGTCGTCGCTTTGCGCGAGAGAATCCGCAACGTTGCGACGATGTTCTCTTTGGTCGCTTTCTTCTCGACGCTGGCGTCGATCAGTTCGACAGGTTCGACGTCGCGCCAGTCCGAATACTCCGATGGGAAATCGACACCGACGACGTGGCCCGACAGCCCCACGCAGCGTTTGCCACCCCACTCGTAGATGTTGACGCCGTTCTCGCGACTCGAGTCGTACGTCCCACCTGAGAGGATGTCTGCGATTCGTCGTGCAGCGTTTTCCTTCTCGGTGATGATCAGTTCCACAGCGACTCACCCCCGTGAGGGCAGGCCCCCGTCGTCGGCGCTGACACAGTCGGAAGCACTCGACGAGTCAGCGAACGCTCGATTCTCATTGTCGCCGGCTACGGCTGAAATGCTGATAATCCTTTCGCCGAGAAACCGCCCGACAGCGCGGGTGTGCGTGCGCTCGAGCGCGATTGCCCGTCGCGTGCGTCGCGCGATGGTGGCCGGGGATGGCCGAAGTCACAACCACTATACTCACCGGGTAGTGAAGTAGTGGCAATGCCGCAATCCGGCCCGACCCAGTCGCGTCTTGGCCTCCGCCAGGATGTCGACGAGGACGCCTTACTCGAGGGGATTGATCTTGACGCGGACGATATCGCGTGGCGAAAGCAGTTCATCGGCTTCGATGCAGACGACGAAGCCCGACTCGCCGCGCTGACGCCGACGTTTGACCGTCTCGCCGACGAGTTTGCTGGGGAGTTTTATAGCCATCTGACTGCACATGAGGAAACCAAAACTGTCCTCGGTCGGTCCGACCGGACGCTCGCCCAACTCGAGCGGACGCAGGCCGAGTACCTCCGAAGCCTCGGCGAATACGCCTACGACGAGGGGTCAGATCCCGGCTACGGTGCGGATTACTTCCGTCAGCGTGCAGTCATCGGCAAGCTTCACAGCATGCTCGAGATGCCGGCCAAGCAGTATATCGGCTCGTACATGCAGTATCACGAGCGATTGCTGTCGGAACTCTTTGCGCAGTTTCTCGCAGATATAGCAGACGACCTCGAGCCAGAGACGCACGACCGAATCGCAGCGCGAGCCGACGAGACGCTCGAGGATGCCCTGTCGGTGCTTCGCGTGACGAATCTCGATATGCAGGTCGCGATGGACACCTACCTCGAGAGCGAGGCCGAAGACGTCTGGACGAACGTTCTCGAAGAGATGCTCTCACCCGTGATCGCCATCGACACGGATGGCAAAATCGTCGCCTATAACGATGCGATGGCGGAGTTGACCGGCGTCACAGCATCCGAAGCGACCGAGATGGAACTGTGGGAACTGTTCCGAACCGACGAGAGCCACGACACGCGAGAAACCGCAATCGAACACGCGTTCGCAACCGAGGAACCGATCCGAGAACTCGAACTCGAGATTCTAACCCACACCGGGGAGACGCGAGAGGTCATCTGCTCGAACGCGCCGATGTACGACGAAGACGGCGACCTCATGGGGGCCGTTTCGGTCATGCGCGACGTGACCGATCTGCGCCAGACAGAACGCGAACTCGCAGCCGCCAGACAGCAGGTATCGACCGAGATCGGCACGCTCGCGACCGAACAGGAGACGACCGCGCGGGACATCGCCGAGACGATGGACGACCTCGAGTCGCGCGCAGCGACACAGGTCGAGATGGCCGAAGAGATGCAGACGGAACTGCAGGAGTACGGCGCGACGATGGAGCAAGTTGCCGCGAGCGCCGAGGAGGTCGCAAGCGCCGCCGACGAATCGAAACAGGTCGCGACGGCGGGCCTCGAGACCAGCGTTGAGGCCCAGGAAGGCATGACGGAGGTCGTCAAGACGGTCGACGAACTGATGGAGACCTCGACGACGCTTCGCAACCGGATGAAAGAAATCGACGACATCGTCGACGTGATCCGGGACGTGGCCGATCAGACGAACCTGCTTGCACTGAACGCGAACATCGAAGCTGCCCACGCCGGCGAGGCGGGCGATGGGTTCGCCGTCGTCGCGAACGAAGTCCAGTCACTCGCCGAAGAGACGAAAGAACACACGCATGAGATCACAACCCGCATCGAGACGATCCAAAATCAGACCGCCCGAACCGTTGCCGCCGCTCAGGAGACCAACGAGCGAGTCAGACGTGCAAATGCGGACATCGACGACGCCGTCGAGTCCTTCGAGGAAATCGCCGCCGTCGTCGACGAAGCCGCGACGGGCATCGAAGAAATCGCGACAGCAAACGATGAACAGGTCGACAGCGTCGACGAGATGATCGCCCTCGCCGCGGAGTACGCCGCCCACTCCGAAGCCGCCCTCGAGTCCGCAGAAGAAACCGCGGCTATCGTCGACGATCAACTCGAGACGGCAGAACAGATTCGGGACCGGATCGAGGCCTTCGAGGCAGAACGCGAGCAGTAATTGTGGGGAGTGACGACGGCTCAAGAGCCAATCGGCAACCACTTTACGAGTGTTGGACTGAACTCCGCAGCCATGCGTGCGTCGTCCTCGGTAAAGGCATCCATCGCGATCAGTGAGAGTACGTAGACGCCGATGACGACCACTGGGAGCGCGACCACAACGAGGAGATCCGACTCGAGGACATAGACGATTGGCGCGCCAGCGATGCTCGCGGGGACGCCGGAAACGACAATTTTAGCGAAATCCCTGGTGAAGGGGTGGATGCCGTCGAGATAGTAAATTTCGGTGAGCGTGAGCAGTCCAACGAGGATGAGTGCGACCGCGGAGCCGATAGCTGCACCTTCCATGCCGAAGATGGGCACGAGCGTGATCGAGACGACGAAGTTCGCACCGAAGAGGACAACGGTGTTGACGAAGACAAAGCGAGAGTAGCCCATTCCCTGCAAAAGCGAGCCGTCAGGGCCGCCAAAGGTGACGTTGAACAGGAACGCGCCACAGAGCAAGACAACAACAAGGTTGGCTGCGGCGTACTGGGGCGTGTAGAGGACAGCAAGGTAGGAACTCGCACCCAGCGAGAGGATAATCGTGATCGGTAGCGTAATGCCGGCGATCCAGCGAGCCATGATCCGGAATCGCTGTTCGACCAGGTCGATATCGTCTCGAGTTTCAGCAATCAGCGGCTTGAACACAGGCGACAGCGAGTTGAAGATGATCATCAGCCCGGAGCCGAGCATATAGCCAACGCGGTAGATCCCCACGTCGTCCGAATCGAGGAAGTAGCCAAGGACGAAGTAGTCAACGTTGCCCATCAGCACGAAGACGACGCTTGTCATCGCCAGCGGCACCGAGTAGATCACGAGCGGCTTCGGCGCGACCAACTCGAGGTCGGCTGTGAGAAGGCTCCAGGCTTTCGAGACGAAAATGGCTGCGCCGATTGTGATCGCGACGAAGAGGCCAATAACGTAGCCGCCGATAAGCCCAAGGAGACCAAAACCGGCGATCAGGAAGCCAGCGGTGACGGCGAACCGGACGATCGGCCGCACCAGATCACGCATGATGACGCGGTACTGGAGTTTCTTGATGCTGTAGTAGGAGGTGAGCAAGACGTTGTAGATCGCAAGCATCGGAATCGTCACCGACAGTAACAAGAGGGCAATCTGCATTGCCGGCTCCTGAAAGAGCGAGCCGATGAACCCGGAGCCAGCAGCGATGGCGAGTGCGACCAGCGAGGACGTGATAAGCACGGTCGCTGTCACCTGGACGATGACGCCCTTTGCCTTCCCGTGTTCGCCCTCATCGAGATACTGCGGCACGAAATAGTCGATCGCAAGCGGTAATCCAAGATTCGCAAACACCTGCATGAACAGAATAACCGAGGTTGCAAGCACGAACAGCCCGTAGACAGAGGGGCTGACGAAGCGCGTCATCAGCATGACAATCGCGAAGCCGAAGACGCCGTTAACCACGTTTCCGATAAACGTGATACTGCCCTGTCGCGCAAGCGTCGTCACACCCTCGTCGTGGTCAGTCATGGCCCGATGGTCTCATTGCTGGCGTCCCGGACACACGTTCGTCGCCCGCCTGCACTCGAGCGTGGCGCAGTTCAACGCGACAACGCCACATCAGACACCTGTTGCTGGCTCGAGTTCGTACGTCGCCACGTCGGCCGCTCGCTCACCGTAGTGTGGAAACTCCACCTCGAAGGCCCACTCCTCACCAGAGGAGACATCGTCGTCGACGTTTTCGATGACGCTCTCGAGTTCGTCCCCGTCGGCGTCGTAGAAGGTTGCCCGGACCTCGACGTAGTACAACGTTCGCTCGCCGACGTTTCTGACGACGCCCCAGACCGTCACGCGTTCGTCGTCGGTTCCGGGGTCGTCGCGAACGAGGTCGTCCCAGATGATGTCGACATCGCCGGGTTCCGTAATCTCCTCGCCGTTGTCGTTGGTGACATACTCGAGACAGCCGGCTCCAGACGCAAGGCCGACCGGCCCGAGTGCGAGGAACGCACGACGATCCATCGGGCAGATGTAGGGCGGGGTGAGTCTTGAGGGTTCGGGACGCGGCGACTCCACGAGCACCGAAAGCGGGTTTGTTTTACACGCCCGACGAAAATCCCTGGTATGAAGTGTCGCCACTGTGCATCGCCGCTCGAGAAACCCGGGGACTTCTGTCTCGTCTGCCGGGAATGCAACACCGAAGCGGTGGTGCTCGAGGCGGGACGCGACCGGGCGACGCTGACGATGCTTTCGGGCGACGCCGAAGACGGCGGAGAGGACCACACCCATGGAACCCACAACGTGGACGACCCAGTCCTCGGCGAGACGACGATCACGACGACGCCGGAAGACGGCGAAAACGAGCCAGTCGAACTGCGGAATTTCGCGGGCTTGATCGGCGACGAAATCCGGCGAAAGCGACCCGATGAGGTCTATGCGGGCGGTGACCGAACGGTGATTCGAGCCGTCCGAGACGACATTCACCACTCGTTCTATCGCGTCGACGACGACGAACCAGTACAGGCAGTGCTCGAGCGCCGGAGTACGCGCGCACTCGATGTCGTCGACACCCCGCCCGTCGAGAAAATCGGCGGGAGCCACACGACGCTGATCGGCGGGCGAACCGGCATGCGTGCCATCCGGGCCGTTGCTGGCCACCCACACGTCAAGAAGGTCATCCCCGGGCCGATTGACGCGGGCGGCAAAGGCTCACAGTCCGGGATGCGCGCAAAAGTCACCCGCGCCGACAATGGCGGCAACGTTCGCATGCTTCTGCGAGACGGCTCGAGCGTGCAGGAAAACCGAATTGTGACGACGGCTCGCGACCGCGAGATGGGCGAACGGATTCGTGATGACCTCAACGATGTGCTCACTGAGGCGGACTTTCAGTAGGCCGCTGACGTTGCCGACGCAAGAATTGTCACGAGCCGATGAAAGAGACACTGTCTGCTGGTTGTCCTGCCCTTAGGAGGCTGGCTGTAATGAGATATAATTAGCTATGCTCGAGCGAGCAGATGCCGTCCTGGCCGTAATTCCGCTGCTTGCGATCAGTGGCGTGCTCGTCCGCGCACTCATTGGAGCGACCGGAGTCGCAACGGGTCTCCTCGCCGTCCCGCTCGCCCCAGTCGGCTACATTGCTGCGCTTGCGTTCGTCTTTCGAGAGCTACTGGCGGGTCCAGTCGCCAGACAAGCAGCCTAAGTGGAAGCAAATAGCACAAGCGAGACTCAACAGGTTTAAGAATCCGCTGGCGGTAGCTAGCGCTACTATGTCCCAGAAAGGAACTGTTGGGAGCGCAGGCCGCTTTGGCGCACGCTACGGCCGCGTCGCCCGCCGCCGTGTCAGCGAGGTTGAAGCCGACATGCAGAGCGCAGAAGTCGATGGCGACAGCGTCAAACGCGTCGGCACCGGCATCTGGAAAAACGAAGAGACCGGCGAAGTGTTCACCGGCGGTGCCTACCGCCCAGAGACCCCCGCCGGCCGCACCGTCAAGCGCTCGATTCGCGCTGCACTGGGCGAAGACGACTAATCCCCTCCCCTCTCACAACGCATGAGTTACAAATGCTCTCGCTGTAAACGCGACGTTCAGCTCGATGAGTACGGCGGCGTCCGCTGTCCGTACTGCGGGAACCGCGTCCTCCTGAAAGAACGCAGCCGCGACGTCAAGGAAGTCGGCGTCCAGTAAGGTGTCTTCTCACGACGCGACGCTCGAGTTCGAGTACGAAACTCCTGCTCGCGCCCGCCTCGTCGCCGATAGCATCGCGCGCGAAATCGGCGAAATCGACGACGAGCGCTCACAAACATCTCTCGAGCGTGCCGACTCAACACTATATATCCAGATTACCGCAGGCGACGTCATCGCCTTGCGCGCCGCGATGAACACCTGGTCAACCCTACTCGAGGTTGCAGAGCAAACGGCTTCGATTGGCGAGACAATTTGAGGTGCCCCGCCGCCGCGTCGTGGCGACTCCCTCGAGTCCGGTCTCGTATTCGACCCCGGAACACACAGGCCGAATCCTTCTTTCGAGAGACGCCGGACTGGAACCCGACATGGGTCGGGACGTTACCAGACGCGAGACACTC
This sequence comes from Natronolimnobius sp. AArcel1, assembly GCF_011043775.1. Lineage (NCBI taxonomy): Archaea > Methanobacteriati > Methanobacteriota > Halobacteria > Halobacteriales > Natrialbaceae > Natronolimnobius > Natronolimnobius sp. AArcel1. The sequence goes on from NZ_JAAKXY010000004.1 coordinate 154,782, forward strand.
GTCGGAATCGGCAGCGCCGTCGCCGTTGGTGCCAGCACTCGCCCGGCGCGCGCCGAAACTGTGACCGAGGCTGACGCGAGTGACATCGTCGAACACGACCTCGAGACCGAGTATCCGACCTGTGTCTACAAGCGCGACGACGACGGCGAGTGGCGCGTCTCGATGCCGATCAACGTCCGCGTTCGCGTGCCCGGGGACCAACCCGCGCTGGCCGCAGTCGAGGCCGAATTTACTGGCGTTACGAATCTCGAGTGGACGCAACTGCTCCCGGACAGTCCAACGCGAGCGTGGGACGACCGTCGCGAGGAACTGGTCAAACCAGCACTCTCGGTTCGGCGGCCTCGACTTGGCGACGGCTGGGCGCACGTCCACGTCTGGCCCGTCGATGCAGAGCGAGCAGCGATCCACGCCCACCTCGACGTCTTCGACCTCAGTTCGTCGTACTTCCACCGTGGCGACGACTACGACGAGGCCGCTCGAGCGGTGAGCAGACAGTTCACAGACGAGGGAACAGCGAGTCTGAACCCAGCGGACTGGGATCTGCAAACACCGTACAGTATCGACTACGGCGTCGAGGATGAGCGACTCGAGCGCTGGGGTGAGACGGGTGACCGAAAGCTCGAACTCGGCTAACTGTGGTTGAGAAGTTGTGTCTTCACTCAGTTTTAAAATTAGCTGTGAACAGGCAGTTTGATCACTACATATGCGAATTGAACACGAACGTTCGCGCGAACGAGCGGTCCGAAGGACCCGGTAGTGAGCGCGATTCGCCGGTCTCGCTTCGCTCGACCGGCTTTTTGGCATGAACCTCTACTGAACGTGATTTCCACACAAGATGCTAACTGAAGACATTATTTTGCTACCCGCTGCTACCCAAACGAGCCAAGCGACGACTGCAAACTGCGATCTGTCTCACCGTCTCCCAGTTCGTAGCCGACCAGATCACGCATATCCACGGCGTAGGTCGTGCCGCCGTGCTCGAGCACAAGCACTCGGCCCTTGACACCGACGACAGTGCCCGACGCGAGCGTCTCCGCGACTGGCTGTGCCTCGAGGTCGAGGCCGTAGTCGAAGGAAAAGCGCTCGAGAACGTCAGGCTCGAGTGACTCGAGTGTTCGCTCCCATGCCTCGAGATCGACTGGACTCGCGAGCGAGGCGATTTTCGGGCCCGTTCGGACGCGATCCGTGAGCCGGGTTGCGAGTTCGGCCTCGAGTTCGCGGGCGATGCGGCCGTTCGAGACGGTGTGGATATGGGCTGCGCGGTCGGCTCCCTGCTCGCGCAGGCGGGTCTCGAGTCGCCATAGTTTGGTGACGCCGACTTTGAACGTGTCGGGGCCGAACGCGGCGATATAGACCGCGTGGTCCTCGTAACAGTCCATCTCGTCTTTCAGGCAGGTCCCGGTACAGCGCGCACAGACCCAGGTACTGGTGTGGTACTCGCAGTAGGGCGCTCGCGGTCGGTCACAGGCGATGTGTTCATCACCGTCGAGCGTGCCCGCACAGCGGCGCTCTGCGAGTGTGTAGGAGAGTTCGGTTCCCGCCTCGAGTGGCTGGCGCTCGATGCGCTCGCCGTCGGCGAGCACCAATGCGGACCCGCGACCGCTCGGCTCATAGCCAACGCATTGCACAGCCGACGTTCGGCCTAGACTGGGATATCGCTACCGGATACAGTGGCGCTGCAAAAAGCGAGCCACGCAAGAATGTGCTCGGCTCCGCCCCGTAAAGATCCATCCAGCGGAGACGTGGCTCGTTCCTCGAGTGGTCGCACGCGATACACTGCCCAGCCGTTCCACCAGTCTTGCTATCGTCCGGTGACGAATTGGTCTCCGAGGCCATGATATATAAAAACCGTCCATGACATACCCATGCATGCGTTCGGCCACGAGTTGCGCCCTGAGCCACGTATAGCGGCTGGTGCACTTGGAACCAGGATCACCGCAACTGACTTACAGCGGTCTCTCGACAGGCGAGTATGACACTCGAGGGAACACTCGAGACGACCGTGACAGCACGCGAGCCAGCACGTGTTTCGTTCGTATTTACCGTCACTAACACGGGCGCTGAGCCGGTCGAGATCCAGTTTACAGACGCAGCAAAAGCCGAGTTCATCGTGTACGAAAATGGGAGCGAACGCTGGCGTTTCACCGACGGCCGGGCGTTCATGCAACTGCTCAGTTCAGATCGACTCGAGCCAAACGCGTCGACGACCTACGACGGCGAGTGGGAGGACCCAGAGCCGGGCACCTACACCGCCATTGCCCAGTTGCGTGCGCAGGACACGACCTGTGAGGCCCGAACCGAGTTCAGCCTCGAGTAGTAACACTCGATACAACCAATAGCCACACTCGAGTGTAACCCAAAACGGAAGCGTCAGATTTGGCGGCGTCAGTGGGTATAAACCGACCGCAGCCAAACGGGTTTGCATGCAGGCGCTGGTTGTCGCGGCGCACGGATCGCACCTGAATCCGGATGCTTCGGACCCGACCTATGCCCACGCAGAGACCGTCCGCGAGACGGGCGCGTTCGACGAGGTCCGCGAAACGTTCTGGAAGGAAGAACCACACTTTCGCGAGGTCATCCGAACCCTCGAGTCCGAAGAAATCTTTGTCGTTCCGCTGTTCATCAGCGAGGGCTACTTCACCGAGCAGGTGATTCCTCGAGAATTACGACTCGAGGGCTGGGACCCCGAACAGTGGGACTCAGACGGGACGAGCGCGACGGAGGTAACGCTCGAGGTCGGTGACGCCGAGAAGACGGTCCACTACTGCGGGCCGGTCGGCACGCACGATGCGATGACGGACGTGATCGTCCAGCGTGCGGAGACGGTGACGGGCGATCCCGAGGTCAGCGAGGGAGTTGGCCTCGCGGTTGTCGGTCACGGCACCGACCGGAACGAAAACTCCGCGAAGGCAATCGAGTACCACACCGAGCGCATCCGGAAGCGCGACCGCTTCGATGCGGTCCAGGCATTGTATATGGACGAAGCACCCGAGGTCGACGACGTGACAGAGTACTTCGAAACGGACGATATCGTCGTCGTGCCCCTCTTTATTGCCGACGGCTATCACACCCAGGAAGACATTCCCGAGGACATGGGCCTCACACCGGACTACCGACTCGGCTGGGACGTCCCGAGCGAGGTCGACGGCCACCGCATCTGGTACGCCGGCGCGGTCGGCACTGAAGCGCTTCTCGCGGACGTCCTCCTCGAGCGCGCCTCCGACGCGGGCGCAACGCTTGGTGACGCACTCGAGCGCGTTCGACAGGAAACAATGCAGGGGGACGCCGGACCATCCGAGTCCAACTCGAGTCACGCGCAGACAAACGGAAAACCGGTGACCGACTCATGACGGCCCTCGAAACTGCCGTCGACGCACTCCTCGAGCGCGCGGAAGACAACTCAGTCACGTTCGATGGCCTCCGCCTCGGGTCCGATGGCGACGCCTACACGCTTTCGACGCCGACTATCGAACGAGACGGACTCGAGGCTGACGCCCTTCGCGACGTACTGACTGGTCTCGACGATCTCGAGCCATACGTGCGCAACTGGTACCACTGGCAGGTGCGAGTCGGCGCCAAGGGGACTGCCCGCCGCGCATTCTTGCGCTGGTGTGAGCGTGCGCCGCTTTCGGCCGATGAGATGCAGGTTGCCGACCCGGTCGATGAGTCGCCCACCCTCCCAAAACGAAACGCCGCCCTCGAGACCGGCATCGACCGTGAGTGGGGGCAACTGGCGATCACCGCCCGCTTTCTCGATACCACCGAGCCAACCGGCGAGCGCGTCTACGACTGTTGGCACGTCGAGGATGCCGACACCGCACTCGAGGCACTCGAGGTGTACGACGAGCCATCGGACGCGCGTGAGATCGCGACCAACGACGAAGACGGCCGCTATCGCCCGCTCAAAACCGCGCCAACTCTGCGATCGGGGTGGGCCTTTACCGGCCTCTCGGGGCGCGAACTGGTCGACACCATCGGCTTCATCTATCCGGCGACGATTGCCAACTGGCACCGCGAACAGCGCGGAAATCTCGACGTCGATCACTGGGTCGACACCGCCGAGCGCCAGACCGGCATCTACGACGTGATCGACGACCTGCCACGCGAGGCCGTCGACTGGCTGGCCGAGGCCTGCTGTGTCGACTCCCAGTGTCTGCGCCGACGCGAGTGGGAGTACGAGGCAGGCGACGACCTCGAGCCTGCCGGCGGTGACGGCCCGTTCCCCTGTCGAGAGCCCTGTTCGCTCGTCGTCGCAGCCGCCCGTAAATGGGCGATCCTCGAGTCTGAAACAGAGAAAACGTACGAACTCGAGTTGACGACAAGTGAGTACAATCAGCTTGCGGACCTCATCGATGCGGTCGCTGATGGCCGGGTTGATGACATCCGCGAGGCAGACGTCAACGACGGCGCAAATCGCTATCGCGCGCGGTACTTACGGGCAAAACGATTCGACGACGAGGGTGGACTCGACGCTCGAGAACGCTCCGAGTGAGTTAGCGAACTAACAGCGCAAGCGCCGTGACGACGCCACCGGCGACGACCAGTAAGCCGATCATCGCCGCCGGGCCGCCAATCGTCGCCGCCGTCGAGACGCCGATTCCGAGCGCGAGTATCCCGAGAACACCGAGCGCAAGCGTTCCCGGTTCGAGGCCAACGGAACCAGCGCGTTCGAGTGCCTGCTCGAGGGGTGACTGCTCGGACGTTGTCTCGGCTCGTGGCTTCGAAAACGACTCGTCGATATCGACCGTAGCCGGTTTTGGTTTGACGGTTACATCGATTGTCTCCGATTCGGATCCGTAGCCTGTCAGGACCTCGAGTTCGCCCTCGAGTGGCTCGTCGATGTCCGTTGCCGCGACCGAGACCGGGACCGTAAGCGTCTCATTGGCCTGCACGTAGTAGTTCGGTCCGTCAATCGAGACGATCTGTGAAAAGCGCCTGTCGCCGTTGAGTCGACAATGAACGTGTGCAGGGGCGTCGTGGCCCTGCAAATTGAGTGCAAACGAGCCGCGGGCCTCGACGGCAGGCATGTCTGTCTCGAGCGTGTCGGTGGCCTCGCGGTTGACGTGGACGGTGACTTCGGTCCGGGAGACGGGCACAGTCGATCAGGCTGGGGTTTCCTCGCGCATGTCAGGCGGCAGCAAGTTCGGGATGCCATCCTCGATCGGGTAGCGCTCGCCGCATTCCGTACAGACGAGCGTTCCCGAGACGATTTCCTCGTCATCGTCGTCGTACTCTGCGTCTTCGAGTTCCAACTCGTGTTTGTCCAGCGGACAGCGGAGGATCTCCAGCAACGACTCCTTCATACTACGTAGGCTGGCCGCATCCAGCAAAAGGTTTCGGGAACGCGCCGCGCGAAGAGCGTGGCGGCGGCCCGCGTGCGGTACTCGTGGTCGTGGCCGTCGCGTTACTCGTAGGGGTTCTCGACGACGACGGTTTCCTCGCGGCCCGGACCAACGCCAACCGCGTAGATCGGTGCCTCGAGTTCGTCGCTGAGATACTCGAGGTAGGTGCGGGCGTTTTCGGGGATCGCGTCGTAGCCCTCGGCGGCGACGGCGGCCCAGTCGACCTCGTCCCAGCCGTCGAACGTACGGAGATTCGCCTCGCAGCGGCCCCACTCCTCGGTTGTCGGGGGCATCGCAAGCAGTTCGTCGCCGTCGAGATCGTAGCTGTGGCCGACTTTCACTTCGTCCAGACCGGCAAGCACGTCGATGTGATTGACCGCGAGCCCGGTGAAGCCGTTGACGCGCGCGGAGTGGCGAAGCATTGGCATGTCGAGCCACCCGACGCGGCGTGGGCGGCCGGTGACGGTGCCGTACTCGCCGCCTTCCTCACGAATGTACGTCGCGAGTTCTTCGTTCTCGCCGTCGCCTTGTGTGTCGTAGCCGGGCGTGTCGCCTTCGACGCCGCCGAGTTCGGTCGGCAGCGGACCGCTGCCGACGCGCGTGAGGTAGGCCTTGACAATGCCGATGATCTCGCCGTCTGCGATGACGTTCGGGCTGAGGCCCGTCCCGACGGCCGCGCCGCCCGCGGTCGGGTTCGAGGACGTGACGTAGGGGTAGTTCCCGTGGTCGATGTCGATGATCGTCCCCTGTGCACCCTCGAACATGACGGTCTCGCCGCGTTCCATCGCGTCCGTAAGGAACGCGCTGGCGTTGACGGTCATGTTCTGGTCGGCGAGGCGCTCGCCGATTTCCGAGAACTCCTCGAAGAGTGCGTCGACATCGAACGCGTCCGGATCCTCGAGGTCCGAGACGTCTGCGCCGTAGACGTCCTCGATCAGCGCGCGCTTTTGAGGCACGACGTACTCGAGGCGCTCGCGCAGGACCTCGGGATCGAGGAGGTCACCGACGCGGACGCCGCGGCGGCCAGCTTTGTCCTCGTAGGTCGGGCCGATACCGCGGCCCGTCGTGCCGACTTCCTGGTCGTCCTCGCTCTTGACGTCTTCCTCGATGCCATCGAGAACGCGGTGAAACGGCAGGATGACGTGAGCGCGTTCGGCGACGCGGACGTCCGGAGAGAGTCCCTTCTCCTCGAGCGTCGAGATTTCGTCGAACAGCGTCCGTGGGTTGATTACACAGCCGTTGCCGAGGACGCCGATTTTCCCCCGAACGGCACCCGACGGCACGAGCGATAGTTTGTACTTCTCACCGTCGTGGACGACGGTATGTCCGGCGTTGTCGCCGCCTTGATAGCGGGCAACGACATCGGCAGCGTCGCCGTAGAGATCGACGACTCCACCCTTACCTTCGTCGCCGAGTTGCGACCCGACGATTGTGACGGTCATAACAGCGGCGGATTCTTGCCGTGTCGATAAACAGATTACGGTATCCCGGCCACTGCAGGCACCAGTCACATCTGCATATTCATGGGTGATGCTATCGTCACCCACTATAGCAGACAGCCACTATCCCCACTAGATTGTCCCCTCCACCTACGCTGTGTCACCCAACCCACCAGAGACGGCTCCAAATCGCAAGCCGGCACTCGAGTCGCCGGTAATACCGACTGGAACGGAATCGTTAACTACTCGCACAAACGAGTATCGCATTGTTCGTGGACTCATCTATCCTCGAGAGTAACATTTAAAAGGTGGAAAGACAAGTTAACAAATGCCATGATAGACCGACTTGAGAAGGAAGTCGATATGCTGGAACGACATCTGCAGGTCCTGAAGATGGTTATCGAAAACGAACCGATTGGGATCGTCAAGATGTCCAACGAGACCGGCTATCCACATCACAAGGTACGCTACTCGCTTCGCGTCCTCGAAGAAGAAAACCTCATCGAGCCCTCGAGTCAGGGTGCGATCAAGACCGAGCGCACCGTTGAATTCGTTGACGAACTCGACGGCAAACTCGATGACATCGTCGACAAGCTCGACGGCATGAAGATCGAAGACGTCGCCGAGATCGAAGGCTAATCGCTCGCGGGCACGCTATCCACAGACACCGCGTCGAGGATGTATGCACCGACGCCGCACTAGCGGCGCACTGAACTCTCTTTCCGCTTTCTCGCTCTGGTACCAATAGCGATCGCCAGTTGCGTTGATCGCACAAAATCACTCCCAACCGTGTCACAGCATCCAGTCCACAGTCACGAAACCGCGCTATCGACGTCGGAGAGGCGATTACAACTCTGGGACGTTCATGTGGAAGCCTTCCGATCGAGATTCGACGAGACAGAGGTGATACCCCTGCTTTCGCGAGAGGTTGACGTAGCTCAGCTTCGAGCCACGACTGAGCAGTCCGCTGCTCGTTGCCTGCTCCGTGACCTCGAGTGCGCCCGGTTCGAAGTAACTCGAGGTGACGGCCATCGACGCGGCGAGGTCGGGATAGTTCGCCTTGACCGCAGAGGCCGCTTCCTCGAGTTCGACGAGCGTCTCCTCGGTAACCGGTTCGCGCGAGTCATTCAGCGTGGCGAGTACGAGCGGATTGCCCATCTTGTCGAAGGCAACGACGTCGAACGTGACCTCGTCCGGCACGTCGTCGGTTTCGTCGTCCTCGAGTGAGATGGTCGCGTTCAGTTCGGCGCGGTCGATGCGCGGAATTGCGTCGTACAGATCAGCGAGCCCGCCCGCGTGGCCGGTGTCGCGAATTTCGTACAAGGCCATTTCGGTGAGCCAGTCGACGAACTGGTAGGCCATCGTGGAGTCGAGATACTCCTCGTACGGCGTGCCATCGACGGCGACAGCGTCCGCTTCGAACTCAGTATGTTGCTCGAGGCGGAGATTCGTCGCGACCTCATCACGGTCGGCCTCGCCGTCGTGAGCCATCTCGAGAGTGGGCTGGCTCTTGGAGACGTAGCGCACGAAGAGATTCGTTCCGGCCAACGCGCGATCAGGAGCGAGGTCAGTTGTACTGGAACTGCTCACACTCACGTCGTTGCTTGCCTCTAACTCGTCGATGCGAGCCTCGAGTCGGTCGACGGTTTCGACGAGTTCCTGATTCTGCTTGCGGAGTCGGTCTCGCTCGGAGACGAGTTCCTTGTTCTTCGATTCAAGCGCCTCTCGTTGCTCTTCGAGACGCTCAATACGGTCGGTGAGGCGCTCGAGACGCGAGTTGCGCTCACTTCTCGAGGGTGACTGGCTCGCTCTACTGGCAACCGATGTGTTAGACGTGTCAGGCCCAGTCTCGGCGCGACTCGAGCGCTGATCCTGGCGAGTCGTGTCCGCGTTCGACGGTGATGCACTGTTCGAGCGCTTACTCGGTGGCTGTGGCTCCTGTTCGGACGTGCCAGTGTCGGCTGTCGTCTGCGAACTGGACTGTGCTGTTCTGCTTGAGGCGCGTTGTGATCGGCGCGCTCGTGTACGGGCAGACGCTGACTCCGTCGCAACCGAGTTATCCGGATCGATCGACGGGATGCTCCGCGTCTCACGCCACTGCTCTTCTTCCTCGAATCGTTCCTCGAGTTGGGAGTCCTCCGTATCGGCTGCGTCAGCGTCGTCGGTGGTTGCAGTTGCATCAGACTCACTCGAGTCACTGTCGTCTGCCGTGCCGGCTGCGGGGGCTGTGACAGCCGATGTCCCAGTCGCACCAGTGTCGGTATCGGTGCTGGTGCGTGTACTGGTGTCGGTGTCAGCCTGCGTCTCCGTCGCCGATTCGGACTGCTCACTCCCAGCAGTGTCGACAGGAGTGTCACTGTCAGCGTCGTCGTCAGCCGCCGTGTCATCCTCGGTCCAGGAGATATCGTTCTGCTCGAGTTGTTCGGCAGCGGCTTCGACATCCGCAGGGTCAGGGCCCGAACTGCCGTCATCGCTCGAGTCGGTGTCCGACTCAGGAACTGCTGAGGCGGCCGAATTCGTCTCGGCATCGTCAGATGATGTTGACGGAGTAGCGTCGGTGTCGGCACTGGCGGGAACGTCGGTATCGACAGCGGACGGAGAGTCAGCGCTGAGTTCGGTCCCAGCATCTGCGTCGGTGATCCCCGACGAGGGGTCGTCGGTTGCAACCGCCTCGTCGTAGGCCGTCGTGATCCCGTCTGAGTCGTCCGCATCGTCAGCTTCTGAGGCCGTCCCCATCGCAGTGAGGTCCTCGAGGTCGGTCGCATCCGTCTCGACGGAGACGGCGTCCTCGCCACTCGAGACATCGATCGGTTCGACGGCGCTTTCGGTAGGATCAACACTCGGCTCCGGTGTTGGCTCGACCGTCCTCGAGTCGCTTGACTCAATACCGATGTCACCATCGTCAGCCGCTCCGGACGACGCCCCTGTGTCCGCAGCGGTCGTGCTTGCATCTGTGTCTGTCCCTTCCGACACGGGTGTCTCGTCTTCACTGCCAGGAACGTCGGTGACGGAAATGTCGACATCGATCACTTCGTAGATACCGACCTCGTCGCTGGCCTTCTCGAACGCCTCGTCACCGGTCACCAACCGGTTGGCGTTTCCGATATAGGCCGCGGCCATTCGCCGACCACCGTAGTAGACTGCGTAGTAGTCCCCGCTGAGGACGTTTTCGGCCAGTTCGATATAGCCCGTAAACGAGCCGTTTTGCAACGTCTGATCGACCTCGGCAAGCGACGTTTCGTTCGTATAGTACTGTGCCCGTGTCTCGCCCCCCTGTTCGTCCATCGCACAGAGAAGCGGTAGCGATGGATGTGGCGCCTGATACGCCGTTCCAGTTGCGCTTTCGAAGGCTTCAATCTCTCCGTCGACGACCCCGACGATCCGGCCATTAAGCATAAACAGCCAGGTTCGTCCTGCCGTCACAGCCCCGGAGAAGCCACTCGTAGCGAGATCCGAAAGTCCATCGTAACCGCCACTGAACGGGCGAGAATCCCATTGTTCGACGCGCTCCTGCGTGCGCGATTCCATAGTTCAACAAGCGGTAACTGAAACAAATACGTTTCGCCTAGTGTCGACACAACGTGAACGAATCACTAATCTTGAACAAACCGCCTCGAGACGGGTGAGAAAACGCCCTCGAGACACACTCGTGCTTAAATCTTCGACTCAGCGTCGTCGGCGAGTTCTTTCATCCGCTTGCCGATCCGGCCGGCACTCGAGAACTCGTCTTCACTCATGCCCTTTGCGAGTGCGTTGCCGAGGACGAAGACGGCGTGTTTGTGTTCGCTCTTGGATTTATGGACGTGCGATGGATCAACGTCGAGCTGACGATACGGCTCGAACAACTCCGCATCCACCTCCTCGCGATCGGCGAAGTACTCCATGATAATAACGAGTTCTTCGTGGAGCTCGAGGAGTTCGTCTTTGTGCATGGGAACGTGTACGAACGGTCTCGGCTTAAGGATTGTGTGCGTAGCACTCGCAAATCCGGTGCGTATCAACGCCAGACGTATTAGCAACAGCGATTACCGTGACGAAAAGACAGTGTGGACAGCGCTACTCGGCGACGGAAACGGAGCGGTCGCGCTGGCCGGCAGGGAACCACGCAAGTTCGTGGTCGGCGGTGACGCGGACGGCGACGCGTTCGTCTAAGTCGATCTGGTCGGAGTGGTTGTGCATGCATTCGATCGTCTCGCCGGAGTCGAGTTCGACGCGATAGAGGACGGTCGGGCCGAGATACCGCCGGTAGACGACGCGCCCGTTTGATTCGACATCAGCGGCGGAGACGGCGGTCACGTCATCCGGGCGAACGAGCAAGTCGATATCAGTCCCGTCGTATTCCGTGACGAGGCCGTTGACATCATCGCGGAGGACACGGCCAACGGCAGTTTCGACGTCGTCACCGCGAACCTCGCCCGAGAGGAAACTAGCGTGGCCGAGGAAGCCGGCGACGAACCGAGATTTTGGCTGCTGGAAGACGTGCTCTGGCGTGCCAATCTGTTCAATATCGCCGTCGTTCATGACGGCAACCCGGTCAGAAATTGACAATGCTTCCTCTTGATCGTGCGTGACCGAAATCGCGGTGACACCTGCTTCCTTGATGATGCGGCGTACCTCCTCGCGCATCTCGACGCGCAAGTCCACGTCGAGATTCGAAAACGGTTCATCGAGCAACAACATCGCCGGTTCAGGCGCGAGCGAACGAGCGAGCGCAACCCGCTGTTGCTGGCCACCAGATAACTCCTCAGGATAGCTCTCGCCTTGCTTTTCGAGGCCAACGAGGTCGAGTAACTCTGTCACGCGGGCGTCTTTCTCTGCATCGGACCAGCCCTGCAATCCAAAGGCGACATTCTCACGAGCGGTTAGGTGCGGGAACAGCGCGAATTCCTGAAAGACGACGCCGACGCCACGGTTTTCCGGTGGAACAAAGTGACCATCACCAGCAACAGCGTCTCCATCGAGTCGTACACAGCCAGCGTCTGGCTCCTCGAGGCCGGCGATGAGACGGAGTGTCGTTGTCTTTCCACAGCCCGATGGGCCGAGCAACGTCAGAATCTCGCCGTCGTGAACCGACAGCGAAAGGTCGGGAATAACCTCTTCGCTCCCGTATCGTTTTGCAATAGTCTCGAGTTCGAGGACGATGTCATTTGTGGTGGCACGCTCCGGCGTCGGTTCCTCGACCGTCGTTCTGAGTAGTTGCCCATTCGACATGATCGACCGCCGGCAGCCGCCATGCCGGCTTCTATTACTTTAGGACAGCCTAAAACACTTATAGCTGCCGGTCCCTTCCCACCCGCCGGGAGCTACAGTTCGACGCCGCTCGGGATCAGACTGTGCTGGCGCAACAGACTCCCCTCGTCGTCGTAGACAAGAAACGTCCGCTTGTCATAGGTGACAAACGGCTCGGACTCGTCCTCGAGCGTGATTTCGACATCGTAGCGGCCGTCGTCTTCGGAGACGTCCTCACCGTAGCCGCGAGCGGCGCGGATGAACGTCAACACGTCGTCCGCGTCCTCATTGAGTTCGAGAATAAACTCGCCAGTAATTCGATTTGTGACGCTGACCACGCCTGCTGTCTCGTCACCAAGTGGCTCTTGGAGGCGAAGCGCAACGTCAGTCTCGCTGGCCTCGAGAACGTTTCCGTCGTGGTCTGTCAGGCGCTCGCGAAGCATCGAAGTGGGGCCAGTGAACGCAATCGATACTGCAGGTTTGCGTGGCTCACCATTCGTTTCAACCCAGTCGACGTTATCCACATCTAATGTGAAGTGCTCGCGCCTCATTCCGTACAAACAAGTTAGCGCTCACACCGTATCAACGTAACGCACAACCTGACAGATTGTGGGATAGTTATTGACTCGAGGGATGTCACTGCCGCGGCGACGAGTCGCAAGTCACGCCAGCAAACGTCTCTGACCGTCTGATTTAAGATGGTTCAGTAAGGATATGCGACGAACGTACTGTCGTCTGTTCGTCGACATTCCTCACGATGGCACCACACACAGATTCAGACGCGGACGACGCAGCCAACTCCGAGAGTGAAAGCGGAGATGACACGGGTAGTACCGCCGAAACTGCGACCCAAAACGAACAGTCGGCCGAGCCAGGGCAATCAGCATCGACGACAACGACCGCTGGCACAGAACCAGGGACACCCAAAACGGGCGACACAGCCGACGAACCGACCGCGACACCCGCTGGCGTCTCCGCTGAGGAGCAGGCACCAGATCCAGACCCGAATTCGACGTTCGATACCGCCAAACGCGTGATTCGGCGCGTCCTCGAGACGCTCCGTGGCTCCGATATCGAGGTCAAAGAGTACAACCCCGACAGCCACGAGCCACTCATCGAATTCGACGGCATCGATGGCCTCGAGGAAGTCGAGCGCTACTGGGTCGACGCCCCGTTTTCGTTCGTGACAATCGGCTACGACTCCGAGCGCAGTCACCACCGATACCACGTGGTCGAACCGCGACTAACCGAGAGCGAGCGCCTGTTGCTCGAGACGCTCTTCGAAGACATCCGCGACCCGCTGTTGTATCGCGAGCAAGACGCCGATGCCGATGTTGAGGCGATTTTACAAGACACGATTCGTGAGTACCTCGAGCGCTATGGCGCAGAGATCGAGATGGCGACGTTCTATCGCCTGTTTTACTACATTCACCGGGATTTCCGTGGCTACGGTCGGCTGGATCCGATCATGCACGATCCACACGTCGAGGATATTTCGTGCGACGGCTACGAGTTGCCAATTTTTGTCTATCACGAGGGCTATACCGACATCGAGACGAATGTCTCGTTTGGGCCAGACGAACTCGATCAGTTCGTTGTGCGTCTCGCCCAGCACTCGGGTCGACATATCTCGATCGGTGATCCAATGGTCGAGACGACACTTCCCGATGGCTCGCGTGCCGAACTGGCTCTCGGCAGAGAGGTCACCCCGCGCGGCTCTGCATTCACCATCCGAAAGTACGCTGATGAGCCGTTTACGCCGGTCGATCTCATCGAGTACGGCACCTTCAGCATCGAGCAGATGGCCTATCTCTGGTTGGCAATCGAGCACAACAAGAGTCTCCTCTTTGCAGGTGGGACAGCCTCGGGGAAAACGACGAGCATGAACGCCATCTCGATGTTTATCCCGCCGCGTTCGAAGGTGTTGACCATCGAAGACACCCGCGAACTCCAACTGTATCACGACAACTGGCTCTCTTCGGTCACGCGCGAACGAATCCACGAAGGGACCGACGTGTCGATGTACGACCTACTCCGGTCAGCACTGCGACACCGCCCCGAATACATCGTCGTCGGCGAGGTCCGTGGCGAGGAAGCAATCACGCTCTTTCAGGCGATGAACACCGGCCACACGACCTACTCGACGATGCACGCCGACTCGGTCCAGACAGTGATCAACCGACTCGAGAACGAGCCAATCAACGTCCCGCGGCCGATGGTCCAGAGCCTCGATATTCTCTCCGTGCAGACGCTTACCCGTCTCGAGGATGGTCGCGTCCGCCGAAACAAAGTCATCGCCGAAATCGAGGGCATCGACCAGCGAACCGGCGAACTCGACTACTCAACGGCGTACACCTGGGACAACGATGGCGATGAGTTCCACTCGAGTGGCAGTCATGTCCTCGAGACAATCCGCAACGAGCGTGGCTGGTCACGAACCCAGTTACTGACCGAACTCAAGGATCGCGAACGGTTCCTCCAGTACCTCTGTGCGAACGACATCTCAGACTACCGGCGCTTTACCGCGCTCGTCAACGAGTACTACGTCGACCGCGAGAGCGTCCTCGAGACGATCGAGGACGCGGATGGAGCGCCGACAGACAACACAGCCGAACCGGGCAGCGATGAGCACGGTGGCGATGCCCACGGTGAGGACGAACGGCCAGAAGATGACGGACTCGAGGCTGAACGGGACGACCGAACCGAAGCTACCGACGATGGTGTCGGTGGTGGCGAGGAGACGACACCACACTGATGACGCCCGCAAGCGCTGTTCCGCTGGTACTCGCACTGGGGTGTCTCTCGCTGGTCATCGCCGCGAGATACCACGCCGGTATCGATCGGCTGTTGACGCGGGTGTCGGTCCGACTCTTCGGGGATTCGGTCGCCGAGTTCAAACACGAACAGCCAGATCGACAAGCCGCACTCCACGGCGCACAGATCCCAACAACCTACCGAGAGTACGGCGCAACCACGATTTTGTACGCAGCACTGATTGCACTCGCCGGGTCGATTCTCGGCATTTACCTTATTTGGGGGCTGTTGCTCCTCCTCGCAATTGATCCCGAAACCATGCGCGAGTCACTCCCCAGCGCGTTTGGCTTTCTCGCAAACCTCGGTGGCATTCCCACCCTCTCACTCGGCGAGTTGACCGCCCTATTAATCGTCTCTTGTCTTACGATTGGAGCCGTCGTCGGCGCTAGCGTCTACTGGCTCCGCTGGTGGTATCTATCCTACGTTGCCGACAACCGCGCTCGCCGAATCGACACCGCACTCCCCTCAACGGTCGCATTCATGTACGCCCTCTCGAGAAGTGGCATGGAATTCCCCAAAATCGTCCGTATCGTCGCCCAACAGGAGACCACGTACGGCGAAGCCGCAGCCGAGTTCGACGTCGCCGTCCGAAATATGGATGCGTTCGGTATGGACGCCATCACCGCCCTTCAGACGATGGGGCGGCGCTCTCCCAGCCCGAAGTTCCAGGAGTTCACCGAGAATCTGGTGAGTGTTCTCCAAAGCGGCCACAGCCTCGCTGATTTTCTCGAGGGGAAGTACCACGACTTTCAAGAGGAATCTGAATCCCAACAAGAACAAACCCTCGAGATGCTCGGGACGCTCGCCGAAGCCTACGTGACCGTCCTGGTCGCTGGCCCGCTGTTTCTCATCACGATTTTGGTCGTTATCGGCATTTCAGTCGGGGACACGCTCGAGCCACTGCAGGCGCTCATCTACGTCATCTTGCCGTTTGGAAACATCGCCTTTATCGTCTATCTGAGCATGGTCACCGATTCAATCACGCCGGGGACGGCCTCACCAACCGACTCCGCCAGGTCGACTTCCGGCCTTGACTCGCCGACGGCTGGCATTACGACACAGCCTCGTCCCCGGCCCGACGGCGGCCTCGCACACACAGCCGACACCGGACAGTCAAACGTCGAGCGCGTCCGCTACTACCAGCGATTCAAATACGCACGCAAGCGCCTCACCAGTCCGATTTCGACACTGCTCGAGCGGCCCACGCTGTCACTAGTCGTCACCGTGCCTATCGCACTCGGCGTTATCGCCTGGCGACTGCCTGCGGCGTTTACCGAAAGCGGCTTCGACGTGACCGTCATCGATGATGTGACCGCCGTCAGCGCGCTATTCGTCCTGACCGTCTTCGCGATCTTTTATGAACTCCATCGGCGACGACTCGAGGCAATCGAGGCGGCAGTGCCGGATCTGCTCGACCGACTTGCGAGCGTCAACGACGCGGGGATGTCGATCGTCTCCTCGATCAATCACGTCCGGGGCTCAGATCTGGGGCCGCTGGGCGAGGAACTCGATCGCGTCTGGGCAGATATCCAGTGGGGTGCCGACCTCCAATCTGCGCTCGGGCGCTTCGAGCGACGGGTCCGAACGCGTGCCACATCACGAGTCGTCACGCTTCTGACGGAGGCGATGAACGCGAGTGGCAACCTCGCGACCGTGTTGCGAATCGCCGGCCGCCAAGCCGCAGCTGACCGCCGACTCAAACGCAAGCGCAAGCAGTCGATGGTCGAGTACATGATCGTCGTCTACATCTCGTTTCTCGTCTTCCTATTCATCATTACCGTGCTCGCAGCGTATCTGCTGCCGAACCTGCCGACCGACCTCGATATGGGTGACGCTGCTGCTGGTGTCAGCGGACTCGAGGGACTGGGTGGCGAGGGTCTCGGCACGTTCACGACCGTGTTCTATCACGCGACGCTTGTCCAGGGCTTACTCTCCGGACTGATCGCCGGCCAGTTGAGCTCTGGCGATTTGCGTGCCGGTGCGAAACACGCCGCAGCGATGATCGGACTCTCCGTACTGCTATTCGCAGTCATCGTCTAACGGCGGCCTCGAGTGCGGGACGAACGCTTTTTCCAGTCCGGCCCTCGAGTATCGGTAATGTCTGAGGGCGAGGACTCGAGTGCGAACGAGCGAGCGAGCGAATCAGACGACGCCACGACTCAGTCGCGTGACAGCGTCCGCGAGACCTACGACCGGATTGCGACTCACTTCGCATCGACGCGCGAGTACGCCTGGCCCGAGGTCGACACGTTCGTCGAGGAGTGGCAGGCACAGACAGCAGACGCAGCCAGCGTCGGCCTCGACCTCGGCTGTGGCAACTGTCGCCACGCCGAACTGCTCGCCCCCCACTGCGAGACCGTCGTCGGTCTCGACATCAGCCGTGGCCTGCTCGAGACGGGGCGCGAGCGATCCACCGAGCGCGAGTTCCCGGTTGCACTCTGTCAGGGCGACGCGGCCGCGCTCCCGCTTGCATCGAACACCGTCGACGTCGCTATCTACGTCGCGACCCTCCATCACCTCCCCACGCAGACAGCCCGCCGCGCCAGTCTCGACGAACTCGCGCGCGTGCTCGCCCCCGAGGGCCAAGCCCTCGTTAGTGCGTGGTCGACCGCCCACGACCGCTTCGACGCCGATGAGGGGTTCGACACCACCGTCGAGTGGACCCTCCCCGGCGGCGAGCCCGTCGACCGATTCTACCATATCTACGCCCCCGAGGAGTTCGAGGCCGATCTCGAGGCGAGCGACCTCGAGATCCTCGAATGGGAACTCTCAAGTGGGAACTGCTATGCGACGGTGGCTGGCGGACGGTAACGGGCGGGATTCGAAGGCGGCTGACAATCGCCACTCGAAAAAGGAAGACCCTTAAACACCGAGCGAAAACGGAAGAGTGCGCGCGGATGGTCTAGTGGTAGGACCTGAGCCTTCCAAGCTCATGGCCCGGGTTCAAATCCCGGTCCGCGCACTTGTTGATGAAGGGACGTGAGAAGAGAACACATGAGAGGGAATTTGGATCAAGCTGAAGTTCTGCGAACGCAGTGAACAGGTTCTCAGGCGTGGTTCACAATCCCGGTCCGCACACTGTTGCTGGTCGCCGAGTTACACAACAGAAGTCCACGAAGGATTTGAGCGAGAGTGAAATCCTCGAGCGGTGTTCACACCCCTAGCCCGCGGTTTTGCCACCCACACTCGAGCGACGACGAGCAACCAACACGTCGCAAACTGACCGCTCGAGCGGGCATGGAGCCATCGACAGGCAACAGTCACTGATCAGGTCCAGCAGTATCGTCTGCCGTCTCGAGCGCCACGGCTCTCGCTGCGGTCGCCTTAAATGAGGCTGTGATCTCACGCCCGACTGCGAGTCCCAAGCGGTCCACGCTTGCGTTCGTCACCAGCGCCTGTATCTCGACATCGGGAGCGAGTCGCACCGAAACGCTGGTGATCGAGTCGCCAGTCTCGAGAGAGTCGACAATGCCAGGAAACTGGTTTCGGAGGCTGGTGCCGTCGCCTCGAGGCGTGTCATCGGGGTCAGTCAGAACGACTGCGTCCGAGCGGACGCTGACCTGTGCTTCGCTCGCGCCCTCGGGGACCAGCGCGAGCACGGGACCAAGTGCCGTCTCGACGGTCGCAAGTTCGCCGTCTCGGTCGCGGACAGGGCCTGAAAAGACGGATTCGGTGACACGAGCAACGCCCTCGAGTTCGGTGGCGTGGCGTTCGAATCGCCGGCGGAGTTCGCGCGCCGTCTCGGTGAGGTTAGTCCCACCGCCGCCGCTGCCGCCGCGACGGCGTTCGGTAATCGAGCCGACGGCGGACTCGATTTCGACGACCCGATTTTGCAATCGGGCGTACGATCGCTCGAGTTCGTCGGCGGCCTTGTGCATCGAACCGAACTCGTCGATTGCGGCGAGCATGTCGATATCGCGTTGCTCGATGGTGACGCTCCCGATCACGAGTCGCGTCGCATACTCCCGTTCGACCTGCACGTTTGCGTTCATTGAAACTCCGCTCGAGTGATAATCAATATACCAGTTCGCCATCGATAAATTTCTGGGTTCGGTCATCGGCTGGGTCGTCGAACACGGTCTCTGTCGGGCCGATTTCGATGAGTTCGCTGTCGAGGAGGACGGCGACGCGGTCGGC
The DNA here is from genome assembly GCF_011043775.1 of Natronolimnobius sp. AArcel1. Taxonomy (NCBI): domain Archaea; kingdom Methanobacteriati; phylum Methanobacteriota; class Halobacteria; order Halobacteriales; family Natrialbaceae; genus Natronolimnobius; species Natronolimnobius sp. AArcel1. The sequence continues at coordinate 173,743 of NZ_JAAKXY010000004.1, forward strand.
AACTCGTTCGGCCTGATGCATGTCGTGGGTTGCGATAGCGACGCCGATACCGCGGTTTCGGGCCTGCTGGATGGCGTCTTCGATAACCGCCGTGTTTCGCGGGTCGAGGTCCGACGTGGGTTCATCGAGCAGGAGAATATCCGGCTCGTAGGCCAGCGCGCGTGCGAACGCGACACGCTGTTTCTCCCCGCCGGAGAGCGACGCGGCGTCCTGCTCTGCGTTGTCGGCCAGTCCGACCGTCCGGAGCGCCTCGAGGGCAGCACCGGTTCCGTTCGGTCGGCCGACGAGGCTTGCCAGTTCGTGGCGAAGGCGGTCACCCCACGACTGTCGAACACGGAGGCCGTAGGTGGCGTTTCGACGAACGCTCGCGTCGAAGAGGCTCGCTTCCTGAAAGACCATCCCAATCTGCCGGCGGTACTCGAGTCGGCGCTGTTTCGGCAGTTGCCAGACGGAGTCGCCACCGTACGTGATCGTTCCCTCGTCGGGGCGGTCGAATAGCGCGAGCAGTCGAAGCAGGGTTGACTTGCCGACACCGGAGGGGCCGATGAGTGCGACGACCTCGCCCGGTGAGACTGACAGTGAGACATCCTCAAAGATGGATTCACTTCCGTATCCGTGTCCAAGGGAGTGTGCCTCGAGTGTCATCAGTAGCGGCCACCTCCGTTTCCGTTGCCGAGTCGGACAACGATTGCGTTGACGATCAGAACGAGTACGAGCAGGATCGCGCCGAGGATCATCGCCGTTTCGAACCGACCCTGGCGCGCCTCGAGTTGGATCGCGGTTGTGAGTGTCCTGGTGACGGAGGTGCCATCAGAGCTTGCGATGTTGCCGCCGACGATGAGGACGCCGCCGACCTCGCTGATCGCTCGGCCGAAGCCCGCGAGAACGGCGGTTGCAATGCCGTAACGCGCCTCTTTGATCGTTACGAGTGCGACGTCCGTGCGTGTCCCGCCCATTGCGTAGGCTGCATCACGGACCGACTGCTCGACGCTGCTGACCGCCGCGAGGCTGACGCCGATAATGACCGGCGTTGCAAGGATGAACTGCGAGATGATCATCGCCTCTGTGGTGAAAACGAGATCAAAGGTCCCGAACGGCCCCTGATTCGAGACGGCAAAGAGGACGACGAGACCGACGACGACGCTCGGAAAGCCCATCCCCGTGTTGATGAGCGATGTCACCAGCGCCTTCCCGCGAAACGTCGTAAATCCGATCAGCAGCGCGATTGGCAGACTGAACACCGTACTCAACCCGACTGCAACGATGCTCACGTACAGCGAGACGACGATGATACTCCGAATGTAGTCCTCCTCGAACGGAAACTCGAGGAGCAGTGGGGCGAGGGTCGAAAGTGTCGTGGGCTCGAGTGGCATCGATTGGGTTTCGTCGGTCAGTTATCGCCACTGGAGCCATCCCACTCCTCGGGAACGTACTGCTCGAAGTTCGAGTCCTCTGAGAGTGCGTCGGCGAAAAATAGTTGCTCGCCGTCTGACGTGTATCCGTCGATGAGATCCTGTCCTTCCGGCCCCGTAATGTAGCCGATGTAGGCCATTGCGAGGTCGTACGCGACGTGATCATGGACAGCCGGATTGACGGCGACGATTCCGTAGGGATTCATCAGTTCCTCAGGACCATCCTCGACCGGCCCCTCGACGTGTATCTCGAGGTCGAGTTCGTCGCGCATATCGAGAACTGTCCCGCGGTCAGCCAGCGTGTAACCACCTTGCATACTCGTCTGATTCAGAATCTCGCCCATGCCACCGCCCCCGTCGACGTACCACTCGCCGAACTCCTCGACGGTTAGCCCTGCGGCGTCCCAGAGGTCGCGCTCTTTGGTATGGGTTCCGGACTCGTCACCGCGCGAGACAAACGGCGATTCCGTCTCGGCGATCACCGAGAACGCCGCCTCGACGTCGTCCGAACCGGAAATATCGGCTGGATCATCCGCTTCGCCGACGACGACGAAGTCGTTGAACATGAGGTCCCGACGATTGACACCGTAGCCGTCCGCCATGAACTCGTCCTCGAGTTCGCGGGCGTGGACCATCACCACGTCCGAATCGCCGTTTCGGGCGTGCTCGAGAGCGGCACCTGTTCCTTCGGAAACGGTCAGCACGCTCACGCCGTAGCGCTCCTCGAAGGCGGCGTTGAGGTCGTCGAGCAGCCCCGTATCGTAGGTGCTGGTCGTCGTCGTCAGCGTGAGTTCCTCGCCAACGATGTCCGGGCTATTCGCCCCGTTGTCCTCGCTGGCGTCGTCGCTGCTAGTACCGTCATCATCGCTAGCAAAGCATCCAGCAAGTCCAGCCGCAAGCCCGCTCCCGGCCGTCGCGAGGAGTCGACGGCGTTGTATCGACATAGATACTACGATAGCTGGCACGAGCAAATAGCTTGGGGTGCCGGATAAGGAGTTTCAGTTACGACTGCGGATTCTCGAGTGCCCCATTGGAAATAAATAATCAAATGTGGTTTCGACGCCCGGAAACGAAACCGTGCGTGGCTACACCCCTCGAGTACTGGGCTGCAATCGGTGGCACGTGGGAGGCCTGTACCGAGGACATGACAGATGAACTCGGTAAGGACCGCGCGAAAGCCCACTGCTCGGCGATGAAAGACGAAGTGGTGCGCACCCAGCGGTGGCGAACCCGAATCTGAGAGGCGCTCGCGTTAGTCGTCCGTGTCGATGGTGTCGGGATCGAGCCACTCGAGTTCGATCTCCAGTTCGAGTTCGTCACCCGCATCGGACGGTTCGCGCTCGAGTTCCACCTCGAACTCGAGTACCTCGTCCGGGAGCGAGACGGTCACTGACTCGTCGTCGTCATCGTAGACTGTTAACTCGCCGCCAGCCTCGAGCGTCTCACCGAGTTCGCGCAGCCAGCCGGCGGCCTGGGCGGGCGACCCGTCGAACTCTCGCTCGAGGAGTTCAATTTCGTCGTCTGTTTCGTCGTCGGGGTCGGAATCGTCGGACATCGCCACTGTCTACGACGAACTGGTGGAAAAAAGCCGACCCGGCACTCCACAGCCTGAAGACCGCAGCGGTGGCATCCGACCGCCGCGATTATGCGTCTCGACAGCCATCAGCGACCGTGGACTACGACGTACTCGGCTGGCCGCCCGACGGCCCGAAACTGCGACTTGATTACCGGCGCTTTAGCTACGCCGGGAAGTTCGTCATGACGAACACGGGGAAAGCCGTCGCTCGAGAGCAAGCGGTTGCGAACGAGACGGAACGTGACCAGCACGATAGCGAGGAGTACGCGGACGACGTCATTGGCGCGGTCGCGTTCAACGAGGACCGCACCGACGCGGACACCCTGTGGCTGCGCTACGTCACCGTCGCGACCGACCGGCGCGGCGAGGGAATCGGCCCCAAGCTCTGCGGACTGGTCCGTGACCGTGCCATAGAGCGCGGCTACGACCGTCTCAAAATCGCGGTCAACAACCCCTTCGCCTACGAAGCGCTGTACCGAACCGGATTTACCTACACCGGCGAGACGACCGGCATCGCAGAATTAGTGCTCGAGTACCCAAAGCCCGATGCGCTCGAAGACGGCGAGACAGACCCACAGGAACGGTATCAGGCCGGACTCGAGCAGTACCGCGAACGTGAGTTGTCGGACGAGGAAGCGGAGTTTCTCGAGTCGCGTCGTGGGAGCGACCCGCCAAAGAGCGACGTGGTGTAGTCATCCTGCTCGAGCAGGTTCGTCAGGGTCGCCGGGTCTACGGTCGACCCAGCACAGATAGGCGGCAGCCAGTATCGCGGCGTAAAGTGTCCATGCGACCGTAACGCTTGCAATGGTTCCGACGACGATGCCATCCGTCGGCCAGTGTGGAAGCTGTCCGACACCCGTCAGGACGTATCCGAGCGTACCGATTGCAAGCAGGAATCCCGCAATCCTGATCGGCCGGCTCGCGTGTACGACGCTCTCGAGGAGCGCATCAACCGGCCCCAGACCACCGAGGACGAGAAACGCGGGGAACAAAAACAGCGCAATAGCAACGGCGAGGACGATGATAACGAACGTCATTACCGCGAGTATTGACGGACGTACTGTGCTTCGACTCACGAACAACAGCGCAAACGACCCGCTCTGGACGGCAAACACGTAGCCGAACAACCAGCCAATTCTCGGCAGAGGTGGAACGACGCCCGTCGTCTCGGGACTCACAGTCCAGAGTGCAATAGCGAGGACGACCGCCGTCATGAACGCGATGACTGCCTGCCAGCCCAGCAAGACGAGAAACGACTCGAGTCGAATCCCGAGTAACAGCGCTGGACTAAACTCGACTGCAGGCTCGAGGGGTGGAACGAACGGAACCTGGACGGAGATGACACCGCGCTGTGGAAACGGCGAAAACGCGGTGGGGTAGGGCGAGTCGACGCGGGCACGAGAACTCGCCGCGCCGAGAACTCCCACGAGGAAAAATGGCACGACCAGCCATAGCTGAGCGCGAAGCAAGTCGACTGCTGTGCGGAGAACTGAGGATCGTGTCTCCGACGTCTCGGTTTCGTCTGCTGTCGCAGTGGAAACTGTGGGTGCCATGGATTACTCGAGGCCGTAGAGCATGAGTGTCGTGCCGAAGACGATTCGATCACCGGAGACAACTGCGGGCGTCAATCCGTCGCGTTCGGTATCGCTCCCACCCGACGTCCCAACCATCTCGGTGAACGTCCAGAGCCGATCACCGCTTGTTCGCTCGAGGGCGTGGAGTCCGCTTTGACCGGGAACCAACAGGAGGTCATCGGCTGCTGTCGGTGGTGGCGTGTGTGGAGACCATTTTGAACCGGGTGGGTCGTCCAGCGTTACCTCCCACTGAACGCGGCCCTCGTCGCGGTCGAGTGCAACGATTGTGAGCGGGTCCGACCCCGACGCTGGGCTCGTCCCAACGTGATAGACCGTCGTCTCGTCGACGGTGAGTCCGACGTGTGTCGAGTGCTCGAACGTTCGTCGCCATCGCCGGTCACCTGTCGCTGCATCGAGTGCGAGCACCTCGAGCTCATCGTACTCGTCAGTCAACTCGGCAATATAGACGTCGCCGTCGTGTGCGAGGATAGCATCACTGCTGGCGGTCGGTCCCTGTCTTTCCGGACGGTCGCTGGACCACACGAGCGTTCCCTCCTCGAGGTCGACGCCAGCAAGTAGCGGTGATCGGAGAACTGAGTTTGATTCCCGATAGCCGCCCACGATGACGACCGTCTCCGTAGTGGAGTCGACGACATGCCCACCGATGTCGACGTGGCCGTCGTCTACCGGAGCGGCCGTCTCGAAATCGAATCGCCACCGACGCTGACCGTCGTTCGGATCGCTGGCCGCGACCGTCGTCGATACCGGATGGAGGGTGATGATCGCGTCGTCAACGACAAGTGGTGAACCGAGCCACTGTGGCTCGCCAAAGCCTGATTGAAATGCCTCTGTGCTGACCGACTCTCCATCTGCCCACCAGCGAGCACGGGCGTGCCCGAGACCGTCGACACTGCGTGGCCAACTATCCGGACCCGCTGCATAGCCTACGACCGTTTCGCCGTAGGGAACCACAAGGACGCCATCTCGATAGATCGTCGTCGAGCCGAGTGCCATCGGCCCGATACCGCGGCCGAAACCGCCGTGTGTCGAGACGTTTGGCCCCTCACCGGTATCGCGGTCGATAACAAACAGACCGTTCGGGTGCTGACAGTAAACGGTTCCGTCCGCAACGATTGGTGGATACCACCCGGAGGCACCGACACCATGTTCCCAGATAACCTCCGGCTCGTCTCGCGGAAGTGTTGCGTCGGGCACGAATCGCGTCCGTCCGGAGTCGCAGCCGTACATACGCCAGTCATCGTCGCGATCAGATGGAAATTGCTCCTTCGATACACTGCCGGTGATGGACTCGAGGCAGCCGCTTACACCAAGCATGCCAACGCTTGCGAGGATGGCTCGACGTGGAGGGTCGATCACAGTCATCGAAGGTTTTTCTTGACCGACAGTTTCTATCGCGAACTAAAGCTCTTGTTGTTCGGTTGCCCGTCGCGGACAGGCAAAGCCAATCATAAAATCCCAGCCCTCCCAAGGAGTGTACAATGGGAAACGCTGCACTCCGTGACATCGCCGTCATCGAAGACGTCCCCTTCGCCGATATCGAGGGCGTCGTCGCTGTTGACGCGCACAACTGGCTCTATCGCTACCTGACGACCACTGTCAAGTGGACCTCGAGCGAGAAGTACACCACCGCCGACGGCACCGAGGTCGCAAACCTCATCGGCATCGTCCAGGGCCTGCCGAAGTTCTTCGAGAACGACGTCACGCCCGTCATGGTCTTCGACGGCGGCCCCTCCGACCTCAAGGAAGACGAGATTGAATCCCGCCGAGAACAGCGCCAAACGTACGAGGAACAACTCGAGGAGGCCCGTGAAGCAGGCGATCAGGTCGCCATCGCCCAACTCGAGTCCCGAACCCAGCGCCTGACGCCAACGATTCAAGAGACCAGCCGGGAACTCCTGCGATTGCTCGACGTGCCAATCGTCGAAGCGCCCGCGGAAGGAGAGGCACAGGCGGCCCACATCGTCCGCCGCGGCGACGCGGATTATGTTGGATCGGAGGACTACGACGCCCTGCTCTTTGGCGCGCCTCGCACCCTGCGCCAACTGACGAGCAAGGGCGACCCCGAACTGATGGACCTCGAGGCGACGCTCGCCCATCACGACCTCACGCTCGAGCAACTCATCGACGCCGCCATCCTGATCGGGACGGACTTCAACGAGGGCGTCAGGGGAATCGGCCCGAAAACGGCCATCTCGGAGATCACGGAACACGGCGACCTCTGGAGCGTTCTCGAGGCCCGCGGCGACAGCGTGGAGTACGGCGACCGCGTCCGCCAGCTGTTTCGCGACCCGAACGTGACCGACGACTACGAGTTCGACACGACGCTCGACCCGGATCTCGAGGCCGCCCGCGACTTTGTCACCGACGAGTGGGCCGTCGACGCCGACGAGGTCGAACGCGGCTTCGAACGGATCGACGAGAGCATCACGCAGGTTGGACTGGACCGCTGGACCTGATCGGGGTTGGACGCCAGTTTGCCTTGCACTCGAGGGGTTGCTACCCACCCCGATACGCTGTAGCCCGCCCATACCAGCCAGCGCAGGTGACTGAGGAAGGTGTGGGTCTCGAGGCCGAGTCGAACGAGCGGGCTGTAAGCGCCGGATAGCAAAACCCGCTGGTGCTGGAGTGATGGTACGGTCTGGTGTCCCGATGTGTCGGTACAACCGCCAACGGCACAGTAGACCGTTACAATCCCCTGCTGGATCACCCACGTCACCCATCGATTTCACCCTTCTTCGAACCAGATCAGCCCGCAGCGACGCCGTTAGCGCTCGCTCCAGTCTCGAACGCGATCCGCAATAAACTCGCGATAGGCCCGCCCGCTCGCGTTCTCGAGGCCGCCAATCGCGGAGAGATAGCCCAGTCCGACGGTCGTCTTCAGCGCCTTCGCGGTCCGGCCAGTCACGACCGCGGGGCCGAGTTGGGCAACCGCATCGTCGCCGACGCTGACCAGCCAGCCGGGTGAGTCAAACGAGAACGATTCGGGCGTCTCTGTCTGTTCCTCGCCGTCGTCAGCCACGTGTTCTCCACTGTCGGTCACGTGTTGCTCGCTGTCAGTCGCAGTCGCCGCCTCGAGTTCGTCCGTGACAACGCGTGCAATCGCTGTCGACGCCGTTCGCGCCTCGCGAACCGCCGCCTGCGCACTGGCAGGCACCGGCTCGCCGTCGGCATCCGTTACGGCGGCAGCGTCGCCGAGTGCGAACGTCCGCTCGTCGAGTCGAAGGTCGCTCTCGACTGCGGGTCGCTCGCCAGAAAGGGCGTCCGGGCCGCGAATACCGCCCGTCCAGACGAACTGCGCCGCTGGCAGTCGCTCGCCCGACTCGAGGACGACACGCTCCGAATCGGCTCGGAGCACGGCAGTCCCCGTCCGAACCTCGATTCCCTGCGCCTCGAGTGCGTCGCGAACGGCCTGCTGGAAGTTGTCGGGAAACGCCGGCGCGACGGACTCGAGTTGCTCGAGCAACGTGATCGTCACGTCCGCACGCTCCTCGCGGGCGAGTACGGCCAGTTCACCCGCCGTTTGGACGCCGGAGAGCCCGGCCCCGCCAATGACGATGTGGCCGTCCGGCTGGGCGAACACCTCGAGTGCGCGCTGGCGAATCGCCATCGCATCCGCGAGCGACTTCAGTGGTGTTGCGTGCTCGCGGACACCCTCGAGTCCGTAGTAGGCCGTCTGTGCGCCCAGACAGATCGCGGCCACGTCATAGGAGAGCGTGCCACTCGAGAGCGAGATGGTCCGAGACTCGCGGTCGATTTCTTCGACGTGGGCGATGCGAACCGTAGCCCGCTCGAGAACGGCAGGGAGCGAGACGGTGATTGCCGAGGCGAGTTCCGGCCGGCGAATCACGCGATGGAGTTCGTGCTGGACGAGATGGTCGGGTTCGTCGTTAATCAGCGTGAGCTCGGCCGTATCGGGGAGTCTCTCCTCGAGCAAGCGCGTCAGCGTCAGGCCCGCATAGCCCGCGCCGAGGACGACGACGTGCATGTGAGTCGATAGATGCTCGAGCGGTATAGCGGTTCATATCAGTGAAATCGATACTCACCATCGACAGCTAATCAAGTGCACTTGTTCTACTACAATTTTATTGGTAACGCTTAAGGAGTGACACCGCACAGTTGGGGGTGAACAGCATCACCCCGATATATGGGGTTGAACGCCTGCGGATACGAACAGAGACATCTATGGACTGTCCAGATTGCAGCCACGACCGGACACGCGTCGTCGATACGGGCACGACCGACTCGATGACCGTTCGACGCCGACGCGAGTGCCAACGCTGTTCGTTCAGATTCACCACCTACGAGCGACCCGAGTGGGACACCCTGCAGGTAAAGAAACGAGACGGACGCATCGAGTCGTTCGCCCGGGCAAAACTCCGGGCCGGCATCGAACGCGCAGTCGAAAAACGCCCGGTCGACGAGGACACCGTCACCGACCTCGTCGACCGCATCGAGACGCGTCTGAGAGACCGAGACACCCGAATCGTCTCGACGACCGCCATCGGCGATCTGACCTCACAGGAGCTCCGAGCAGTCGATAAAGTCGCCTACATCCGATTCGTCTCGGTCTACCGGGCCTTTTCCGACCCCGAGGAGTTCCTGCGCGAACTCGATGCCGTCCTCGAGGGCGAACACGACGATGCGTCCAACAGCACCGAGTCGGACACCACCTGACCAATACATGAGTCACACTGCACAGACAACACTCAGCAGCCGGATTCGAACCGTACTGAATCGAACGCGCGCCGAGGATGGATCGATCCTCGACGACGAGACAGTCGACGACCTCGTCACCGAAGCCGAACGCAGCCTCTACGACGGCGCTGACGACGAGGAAATCTACGAGGGCATCCTCCACGTCCTGACCGCCCGCATCGAACGCTACCCCGAATACAAACAGCTCGCAGCCGACGTCTTCCGCCAGCAGTACTACCGCGAAGTCATCGGCGAGGATCTCGAGGGCTTCGACCTCGACCGCGCCTACCGCGAGACCTTCCGCGAGAATATCGAACACGGCGTCGACTGCGACCTCCTCGACGAGCGGATGGACGACCTGTTCGATCTCGAGGAACTTGCATCCTATCTCGAGCCCAAGCGCGACGAGCACTTCGAGTACATGGCGCTGGATACGCTGTATCAGCGCTATTTCCTCAAAACGGCTGACGGCGAGCGACTGGAACTCCCACAGGCGATGTGGATGCGCGTCGCGATGGGACTCGCACTCGAGGAAGATGACCCACAGGCACGCACGAAGGAGTTCTACGACGTGCTCTCCCGCCTCGAGTTTACGCCCTCCTCGCCGACGCTGTTTCACAGCGGCACGGCCCACCCACAGCTGTCCTCGTGCTATCTGACGACCATTCCAGACGATCTCGAGGGCATTTTCGATGCCTATCAGTCTCACGCCCAGCTCTCGAAGTGGAGCGGCGGCCTCGGCAACGACTGGACGAACGTCCGCGCGTCGGGCTCGCTCATCAGTTCGACCGGCGTCGAATCGACCGGCACGGTGCCGTTCCTTCGGATTTCGAACGACGTCACCGCGGCGATCAACCGCTCGGGCAAGCGCCGCGGGGCTGCCTGTGGCTACCTCGAGTGCTGGCACCTCGATTTCCCGTCGTTCATCGACCTGAAGCGAAACACGGGCGACGAGCGCCGCCGGACGCCGGATATGAACACGGCCGCCTGGATTCCGGACCTGTTCATGAAACGCGTCCGCGAGGGCGGCGAGTGGACGCTGTTCTCGCCTGATGAAGTGCCTGAACTCCACGAAACCTACGGCTCGGAGTTCGCCGAGACCTACCGCGAGTACGAGCAACTGGCCGAGGATGGCGAGTTGCGCCAGTACGAACGCGTCGATGCCGCAGACCTCTGGCGCAAGACGCTTACCCGCCTGTTCGAAACCGGTCACCCGTGGGTCACGTTCAAAGATCCGTGTAACGTCCGCTCGCCACAGGACCACGAAGGCGTCGTCCACTCCTCGAACCTCTGTACCGAAATCACGCTCAACACGAGCCAGGACGAACACGCCGTCTGTAACTTAGGTAGCGTCAACCTCGTGACACACATCGAGGATGGCCGCCTCGAGCGCGAGTACCTCGCCGACACCATCGAGACGGCGATGCGGATGCTCGACAACGTCATCGACCTCTGTTTCTACCCGACCGAGGAAGCCGCCGCGTCGAACGAACGCCACCGCCCAATTGGACTCGGCGTGCTCGGCTTCCACGAGGCGCTCATGGCGACCGACACGCCGATGGCAAGCGACGACGCCGTCGAGCGTGCGAACCGCTGGCAGGAGTTTGTCTCCTATCACGCCCTGCTTAACTCCTCGCGACTCGCCAAAGAGCGCGGCGCGTACCCCTCCTACGAGGGCTCGAAGTGGGACCGCGGCCTGCTTCCACAGGACACTGTCGACGTCCTCGAGGAAGAGCGCGGGCTCGAGATTCCGACCGACCGGGAGGAAACCCTCGACTGGTACGTCGTTCGCGAACACATCGAGGAACACGGCATGCGTAACTCGAATACGATGGCAATCGCGCCGACGGCGACGATTTCGACGATCAACGGGACGACGCCCTCGATTGAGCCCCAGTACTCGAATCTCTACGTCAAATCGAACATGAGCGGCGACTTTACCGTGATCAACGACCGCCTCGTCGAGGACCTGCGCGACCGCGACCGCTGGGACGACGAGATGGTCGACCGCATCAAGTTCCACGACGGCTCGATTCAGGAGATTGACGCCATCCCGGACGACGTTCAGGAACTGTACCGCTCCGCGTTCGAAATCGACCCGCGCCACCAGTTGCACTTGACCGCCGTCCGCCAGACGTGGATCGACCAGTCGATCTCGCACAACGTCTTCTTCCCCAGCACCGACGGCTCGCTGCTCGACGACATCTACCAGACGGCCTGGGAACTCGGCCTCAAAACCACCTACTACCTCCGGACGCTCGGGGCCTCCCAGATCGAGAAATCCACCCTCGACCTTGACGAGTACGGGAAAACGCAGCACCGCTCGAGTGGGGACGAGACGGCCACAACGGACGACGCGGTCAAGACGGACGGCGGCGACGACAGCGAACTCTGTCGCGTCGAAGATCCGACCTGCGACGCCTGTCAGTAAGCATCGCCACCAACCAAACACGCTTCAATCACAGCTATGCCAGTCATCAATAACGACGACCAGCACGACCCGAACAAGATCCTTCCAATCGACTACGAGTGGGCACGCGAGTACTACGAAGCCGGCGTTGCGAACAACTGGGTGCCCGAAGAGATCCCGATGCAAGACGACATTCGCCAGTGGGAAGGCGACGCACTCACCGCCGACGAGCGCCGCCTCGTCGAGTGGAACCTCGGCTTTTTCTCGACAGCCGAATCCCTGACTGCGAACAACATCGTCCTCGCACTCTACGAGTACGTCACTGCGCCCGAATGTCGCCAGTACCTCCTGCGCCAGGCCTACGAGGAGGCGATTCACACGGACACGTTCATCTACTGCTGTGACTCGCTTGGCTTCGAACCCGAGTACATGTACGGCATGTACGACCGCATCCCCTCGATCCAGGCGAAAGACGAGTATGTCGTCGACCTCACCCGCGTCGTCACCGAACCGGAGTTCACCCTCGAGACCGAAGAGGACCTCCGCGAGTTCCTGCGCGACGTGATCGGCTTCTACGTCATCATGGAGGGCATCTTCTTCTATGCCGGCTTTGCCATGATGCTCGGGCTGAAACGCCAGAACAAGATGGTCGGAATCGGCCAGCAGTTCGAGTACATCCTCCGCGATGAGTCCCTGCACGTCGGCTTCGGCGTCGACCTCATTGAGCAGGTGCGTACCGAAAACCCCGGCGTCTGGACTGACGAGTTCGGCGAGACTGTCATCGACCTCATCACCGAAGCCGTCGAACTCGAGAAACGCTACGCCACTGAGGCCTGCCCGGACGAGATGCTCGGGATGGGTCCAGCGCAGTTCGCAGAGTACGTCGAACACATCGCAGATCGGCGTCTCGAGCAACTCGACTTGCCCAAACAGTACGAGACGGAGAACCCGTTCCCATGGATGTCCGAGCAGGTCGACCTGAACAAAGAGAAGAACTTCTTCGAGACGCAGGTCACAGAGTACCAGAGCGGCGGATCGCTGGACTGGTAACGAGCAAAAAACGACCTGCTGTCGATTAGAACAGGTGGTCGTCTTCGTCCTCGAGCAGACGAGCGGGGCCGCCGACGTCCCAGATCGTCGTCGAGACGCCGGTGTCGGAAATCTCTTCTTCGACGCGTTCGGCGTACTCCTCGGTCGTGTTGACGTAGACGCTCGCGCCGGTGTCAGTCGAGAAGTACACTGGAATATCCTCTTCCTCGCGCAGTTCGCGCACGCGGTTGAAGATGGCAAGCGTCGCTGGCTGCCAGTAGACCCAGCCCTCGGGGCCGGTCATCGTCGTCGCAGCGAGCGAGAGCGAGTCGTGTTCGGCGAGTTCGAACACCGAATCGAACTCGTCGTTGCGAAGCGCGTCACGCATCTCTGCGATCTGGCCGTGGATGTGGGCGTTTCGCGCCTGGAACATGTGGCTGTCTGCGGCCTCATCGTGGGCATCCTCGGTCTCTTTGTGGTACGGCACGAGTCCGACGATGATCTTCATGTCCTCGTGGAGATTACTCGGCAGTCGTCGGGAGACGCAGTCGTCGTCGTTCAGCCCCGTATGCAACTGCGAGAACGCACCCGTCACTGCGCGGGCCGCAGACGCCGAGCCGACGCGCGCAATCGTCGAAATCTCTTGCTTGGAGGCATCGAGTTCTGCAGCCTCCGCGAGCGCCATCGCCGCAGCCGCAAAGCCAGACGACGACGAGCCAAGCCCGACGTTCGTCGGGAAACTGTTCTCGCTCTCGAGGCGCACCGGATACACCGTGTGGGCAGCGTCAGATTTCGAGCGTGCTTTCTCGACGACGGCTTCGACCCGTTCGGCCGCGCGGCCCTCGAGTTCCTCGCCGTCAACGATGAAGGTGTCCTCGTCGTAGTCCATGGAGAACTCGACGGTCGTTCGTGTGTGACTCGGTGCCGTACAGACACTGATGCTGTCGTGATACGGCAGTCGTTCGATGTCATCACGCATCCCGTGGTATTTTACGAGACCCTGAATTGGGTGGGCCATCGCCGTCGCTTTCATACCGTGACACGGGTGTGATGATTGTATAAACTTCACGGCATCTCTCCAGTAACTCGAGACAGTTCACATCAGATACATATTTGTCGGACTCGGAATCCGAACGCTGAAACACCGACCATCCAATGATCAACCTATGGGAACCCCACGCGAGACACGTCAAGAGCAAGCCGAGACGGTCATCGACCGCCTCGAGGAGGCCTATCCTGACTCGACGATTTCGCTTCGGTATTCGAACCGCCTCGAGTTGCTGATCGCGGTGATTCTCTCCGCCCAGTGTACTGACGAGCGAGTCAACAAAGAGACGAAACACCTGTTCGAGAAGTACGACGGCCCCGAGGAGTACGCAAACGCGCCCCAGGAGGAACTCGCCGAGGATCTAAGTTCGATCACCTACTACAACAGCAAAGCCGAGTACATCCGCACCTCGTGTGAACTCATTCTCGAGGAGCACGACGGCGAAGTGCCTGACACGATGGACGAGCTAACGGAGCTGTCGGGAGTCGGGCGGAAAACCGCCAACGTGGTGCTTCAACACGGCCACGACGTCGTCGAAGGAATCGTTGTCGACACCCACGTCCAGCGTCTCTCGCGGCGACTCGGCCTGACCGAGGAGCAGTATCCGGAACAGATCGAACAGGATCTGATGGGAATCGTCCCCGAGGGCTACTGGCAGCAGTTTACCCACCTCTGTATCGACCACGGCCGCGCGATCTGTAGCGCACAAAATCCAGACTGTAGCGACTGCGTGCTCGCCGACCTCTGTCCTTCCGAGAAAGGTGACTCGGAGATCGACCTCGCCTCTGGCGACCCCTGGTAGAAGCGTAGACACTCTGGTGCCGACCCACGCAAGCCCAACCCCTTTTGGGCGGTCACTGATAGCCCCAGACGGGATCACTATGTCTGACAATACCGACGAGACTGGCAAGGACGAGCACGGGCGAGACGTCGAACTCGAGCACGAGAAAACCGACGAGGACGACAACGAGGAACTCACCGAGGAGGAAAAAGAGGCGCGTGAAGAACATCAAGAAGAACAGCGCCGACAGGATATCGAACACAAGTCGGACGAGCGCGAGAACGACGCCCTCGAGAACACGAACCCGGATCACCACCGGGACGAAGAGCCATACAACAGCTAATACTGCCGGACAACAGTCAGCACAGGTTTCGACCAGCCGTTCGGTCGAAACGCTGTCCTCCGGCAGTATACCGTCCCGACGTCTGTCGGTCGCGTGTGTCTCGAGGTCACGCTGACCACTCTTTTCGCGACTGCGTTCAATAGTAGTTGACTCGATTACGCGTGCGACTCGAGTGCGTCCTCGGGAACGACAAGCGTCGAGAGCGTGTCAGTCACAGAGACCGTGACGGCCCCATCGATAGATATTGTCGCACTCGCATGCTCGTCGGCGACGACCTGAATCGGCCCCTCGTCGCGTTCGACGGTGAGCCGAACGCCGTCGTCGGGCAGCACCCATCGGCTGGTTTTGGTGACGAACGGCGCAATCGGCGTCACGGCGAGGGCATCGATGGCCGCAGACAGTTGCGGGGCCTCGAGCGTGCTCGCATAGCCGTGCGTGCCGGCCGGCGTCGAGACGACGACGCCGTCAGCGCGAAACGAGGCGACAGTATCTCCTCGGCTGCGGACGGCAAACTCCGAGATTCGAGCGGGTTCGTCCGTCACGAGCGTCACGTCGAACAGCGCCCGCTCAGTGCCGACGGCGTTCCCGTCACCATCGACAATCGCTGCCGAAAGGACGGGCTGTGACTGCTCGCGTGCGTCTCCGTCAAAGATGGTCGGGAGCGCCCTCGAGACGTCCTCACGAGCGACTGTGTCGATGCCGTCGACGTCGCCAACTGGGAGTACGGGTACCTCGAGTCCGGCGCGTGCAACCGCCGAGAGCGTCGACTCGCCGTCGGCGATCACTAGATCGAGGTCGGCCGCCTGGAGGGCTTCGAGGTCGCCGTAAACACACTCGAGTGAGTGTGGACACGACTCGGTTGCACTCGAAACGGCGTCTGCAACCGCGCTTTCGTGGTCGCTCTCGCTCGTGGCGTCGCTCGCTGCGACGCCGACGGCGACCTCGTCGCGCCCACTCCAGGCGGTATCCATACCCGCTCTTTCACACGGCCCGCTCAAAAGCATACGGTTGTGCGCCGACGCCCGCTGTGTGTCTGTGCCAGCGTGGAGGCGAGCGTCGACCCATCGAAGCGACAACTCGAGCAGCAGTTGTCACCAACGCCGAACATGACAGGCCGGAATCGACACGACAAACTGAATCTTTTTTACCCCGGTCGCTCTCGGGGGATGTATGCGGGAGACGCTTGCCGAATGGCGGCCGGCCGTCGACGAGGCGATTGCAGACCTCGTCCCACGGGAGATCGACGACGAACACCTCGAGACGTTCTTCGGCGAGCCAACGTACGAGTACGACCCAGCAGGGATACAGCGGGCGCTTTCTGACCCGCTCTGGGAACTGCTTGACCGGGGCGGCAAACGCTGGCGTGCCGTGCTCTTTTTGGTCTTCGTCGAGGGCTTCGGCGAAGATCCCGAAGAGTACCTGCACTACGCCTGTATTCCCGAAATTTTGCACAACGGGACGATTATCGTCGACGACGTCGAAGACGAGGCGACGAAACGCCGGGGTGAACCAGCGCTCCATCACATCTACGATCAGGACGTCGCGTTAAACGCCGGCAACGCGATGTACTTCCTACCGCTCAAGGTGCTCACTCAGACGCAGGCAGATCTCCCCGCCGAACAACGCCTCGCCGCCTACGAGATGCTGATGGACGAACTCAATCGCACGCATCTCGGTCAGGGGATGGACATCTATTGGCACAACGAACACGAGGTCGACATTACGACCGACCAGTACCTCGAGATGTGTGCGTGCAAAACCGGCTGTCTCGGCCGGATCGTCGCCCGACTTGCAGCCATCCTCACCGATCAGCCTGCCGACGTCGAACAATCACTCGCCACCTACGCCGAACTGACCGCCGTCGCGTTCCAGATCGGTGACGACATTCTCGATGTCGAAAACTCGCTTGGCCGTGCCGGCGACTTCGGCAAGGAGTTCGGCAACGACGTCCGCGAGGGCAAAAAGACGCTGCTGGTCATCCACGCGCTCGCCGAAAGCGATCCCGAAACCGCCGAACGGCTTCGAGAGATCCTCTCTGCCGACGAGAACACCGAAGACGACATTCTCGAGGCACTGGCGATTCTCGAGGAAACAGACAGCGTCGAGTACGCCCGCGAGCGCGCGCTCGATATTGCCGCAACCGCCTGCGCGGAACTCGATGATCTCCCACTCGATGACGAAACGGATCGCAAACTTCGAGAATTCACCGAGTTCGTCATCGACCGCGACGTCTAAGATAGTCCAATGACTCCCGGACCGTCCACGACGATCGGCTCCGATCCCGCCTCGAGCGACCAGCGTCGACTGCTCGGGTATGGTCTCGCTGCAGTCATCGCTATCACTGCTCTGAGTGCGGGAACGGGATACGCGGTACAGGCGTGGACCGGACTCGAGGAAACGACCGTTCTCGCGATGCCGGTCGCGATTTCGTCGGGTGCGTTCGCGCTCTATGGCGCTGTCGTCAGCACGACGTTTTTTGTTACGCTCGTGCTCGTCTTCTACGCTGTCTCGATGCTCGAGCGTTCGGACGAGTTCGACCTCGAGTAAGCCGGCGACGCGAGGTTACTCGTCATCGACTCGGTCTGCAATCTCGTCGACGATCTCCGGGTTCCGAAGCGTCGCGGTGCTGCCGAGGTCGTTGCCGCTTGCAATATCCTCGAGCAGGCGGCGCATGATTTTGCCCGAGCGCGTTTTCGGCAGTTCTGGCGTGAAGATCACCCTCTCGGGGCGGGCAATCGGGCCGATTCCGTCTTCGACTGACTCGACGATTCGCTCGCGCATGGATTCGGTTGCCTCTTGGCTGTCCTCTAAAATGACGTAGGTGTAGACGGCTTCGCCTTTGACGTCGTGGTCGCCGCCGACGACAGCGGCTTCGGCAACGCCGGAAACGCCGACGACGGCGGATTCGATCTCCATCGTACCGAGGCGGTGCCCGGAGACGTTGATCACGTCGTCCACGCGGCCGAGAATCGTAATGTAGCCGTCGTCGTCGATCTTCGCGCCGTCCTCGGGGAAGTAGACCCACTCGTTGCTGTCAGGGTCGGAGTACTCCTGCCAGTACTCGGAGAGGAACCGCTCGTCGTTGTTGTACAGCGTTCGGAGCATGCCGGGCCACGGTTTGTCAACAGTCACGTAGCCAGCCTTTCCAGCGTCGACTTCCTCGCCTTCGGCGTCGACGACCCGTGCGTCGATGCCCGGTAGCGGCGGCCCGGCAGAGCCGGGTTTCATCGTGTTGATCGCGGGTAGCGTCGTGATCATCATGCCGCCAGTCTCGGTCTGCCACCAGGTGTCGACGATGGGGCAGTCCTCGTTGCCGATGTGTTTGTAGTACCACTTCCACGCGCGCGGGTTGATCGGTTCCCCGACCGTCCCGAGCAGCCGCAGCGAGGACAGATCGTGTTCGGCGGGGAACTGCTCGCCCCACTTCATGAACGAGCGAATTGCAGTCGGGGCGGTGTAGAAGATATCGACGCGGTTGCGCTCGATAATCTCCCAGAGGCGGTCGCGGTCGGGGTAATCTGGCGTCCCTTCGTACATCATCGTCGTCGTGCCAAGTACGAGCGGGCCGTAGACAATGTAGGAGTGGCCGGTGATCCAGCCAATATCGGCCGCACACCAGTAGGTATCCTCGGGTTTGATATCGAGGACGGCATGGCTCGTCCACGCGGCATATGAGAGATACCCTCCAGTGGTGTGTTTGACACCTTTCGGCTCGCCCGTCGTTCCCGAGGTGTACATCAGGAACAACATATCCTCGGCGTCGCGGGAGACGGGTTCGACCGACGCGCCAGCGTGCTCGTCGACCAGTTCGTCGTAGTCGTGGGCGTTACTGCCGAGGAAGTGCGTGAGTTCGTCGCCCAGTCGGTCGACGACGACACTCGTCACCTCGTGGTCGACACCGCGAAGCCCCTTGTCTGCTTTCTCCTTGTGATTCAGGGCATCGCCGCGGCGGTAGTAGCCATCACAGGTGACGAGATACTCGCTGTCGGCGGCGTTCATCCGCGTCGCGAGCGCATCTGCCGAGAAGCCCGCAAAGACCACGCTGTGTGGCGCGCCGATGCGTGCGCATGCGAGCATTGCAATCGGCAACTCGGGGATCATCGGCATGTACAGCGTCACGACATCGTCTTCTTCGACGCCGAGGTCGCGAAGGCTCGCCGCGAACGCTTCGACTTCGTTCAACAACTCGCCGTAGGTGTAGGTTCGCGTCTCGCCCAGTTCGCCCTCCCACTGAATCGCCGCACGATTCTTCGCGCCATCCTCGACGTGGCGGTCCAGACAGTTCGCGGAGGCGTTTAGCTCGCCGCCCGTGAACCACTCATAGAACGGGCCGTCCTCGTCATCAAGGACAGTGTCGTACTCACTGTCCCACGACAGCAGGTTGGCTGCCTGCTCCCAGCACTCGGGCCACTCCTCCTCGAACGTCTCCGCGAGGTCCTCGTCCGTGACGTTCGCCTGCTCGACGAAGGACTCTGGCGGATCGAACGCGTCCTGTTCCTCGAGTCGTGCCTCGAGTTCGACATCGGCGTCACTGTCGGGGTCGTCACTCATAACTAGTGAAATTATCGACCATTATCGGGATAAACGTTCCCCCGACCGAGTCGGAATCGCCTCGAGTCTGGTGATTTGTGACTGGGAACCGACTTACGCGCGTGGCTGCTCGAGGTCGACATCCACCTGGTCGAACGCCCAGTCGATATCGACGAGATTGCGCGGCGTTTCCGAGAGGCCATCACGGCTGACGGCCTCGAGCGTTCGATTTCGTGCGGCTGGTGTGAACGGGGCCGCGGCCATGAGTCGTGCAACATCGGCCCGTGGGATCGAGCCAGAAACAGAGTGGCCACCTTCGCCGACAACGAGGTCGCCCCGTGGTGGCGCGTCAGTGAGTGTGCCCGGACGGACGATCGTATAGGAAAGACCAGAGCGACGAAGTGCGCTCTCGGCATCCTGTTTCGCCTTGAGTGAGCCACGGATCAGCAATCGGGCTGGCAGCGAAAGCCCGCATTTCGAACTGCCGACGCCGATTGCACTTTCGAAGACGAAATGGGAGACATCCGATGCCAACGCGGCAGTCACGAGATTCATGACGCCGGTTCGGTCGACCAGTTTCCCACCGGTGACGTGTCGGTAACTCGGCGGCGTCCCAACCGCACAGTAGACGATATCGCAGTCTTTGACCGCGGCGACGGCATCGTGAGGTTCGAAAAAGTCAGCGACAACAACCTCGTCTGCGCCGTGGCGCTCGAGGGTGTCGACGGTGGCGTACGAACGGGTCGTCGCGCGGACAGTGAGGTCGGTCGGTCGCAAGACAGAGAGGAGTTCGGTGCCTGTTGCGCCGCTTGCACCGGCAATAAGAACGCGGTTCGGACTATCGGATCGTCCGGAGCCAATTGCAGTCATCGGATCGGCTACTTCACCGCGACGGATAACTGTGTAGCACGCATTCTCGCATGCCGGTCACTCACCCGCAGACGGCCATTCGCAGGGCTTTCACGTCGGCACAAAAAGGTCTACTCCGATGATTGCAATCGCTTCGTCGTCTGGACAAGTGGGTGGCGTGCATAATCGACGACATCGATATCCGCGATCGACTCGAGGCCTTCCTTTTTCGCCGTCCGAGCCATCCCGAGATCGATCGGCGAGTCGATCACGATGACGTAGGCATCCATCTCGTCAATCTCGAGGCGGTCAGATGCGAGCACGCGGTGGTGACCATCCGCCAGCAGCAACGAGCCGGCGTTGTCGATGACGACGAGCGGTTCGGCCAGTCCGCGCTCGAGTTCGTACTGCCTGCCTTCGAGTTCGTCGGCGTACACCCGACCCTGTGTTGGCGTCAGTTCCGCAATCGCCACCGTGCGCCGTTCCTGCTCGAGGCTGACGTCGTGAATCTGCTCGAGCGTTCGCATGAGTTTGCCCACCTTTTCGGGCGTGGCCCGCTCGATCTGGCTCCGGATGACGTCGGCGTTTGAGATGATGCCGACGAGGTTGCCCGCGTCGTCGACGACGGGGAGTTTCTGGATGCCAGAGCGGAGGATGACGCGTGCTGCCTCAGTGACTTTCATCTCCGGATGGGCAACGAGAAGATCAGTCGTCATCACCCTGAAAATCGGATCGTCGTCATCGGCCAACAACAGATCACGGGCGCTGACGAAGCCCTCGACACGTCGACGTTCACAGACGGGAAAGCCGCTGTGCTTGTCGCTTTCGGCGATTCTGGTTGCCACGTCGCCGACGGCAGCGTCGGGCGAAACCGTCACCACGTCACGCGTCATATACTCTTCAACCCGTGGTTTCCGCCCGTCTGAGACGACCTCTTCCATACATGCTGTAGCGGACCCGGGCGCAAAAGTGCTGTTGGTGTCGTCACCGCCAGCGATTACTCCTCACTCCTCGAGCGTAAACAGCCACTCGCTGGTCTGGCTGTAGGTCCCGACCGGCGTTCCCGAGCGCGTTCGGATCGCCTCAAAAAAGCGATTCGTGATCACTTCCTCGACGACGCTGACGATTGACTCGACTTCGTCCGCGTCGTCAGCACTGGCGAGAATGCCAACCTCGAGTTGTGCGCCGGCCATGTCGGCGTGGCCGCCTGCGCTGCCGATGCGGTCGAACGCGTCCCGAAGCGTCTCCCCGAGATCGATATCGGCCGCTCGCGAGCGCGCCGAGCAAAACGCCATCTCGTCGCGAAAGCCAAAGACAAGCGTTGTCTCGACGCCATCCATCGCGAGCAACTGATCGGCCGCCTGTGGGAGCGCATCCCGGTTACTGAGTTGCCCAACGCTCGCAGCCGCGACCGTCCCGCGCTGCTCGCGATTCTTGATCGCTCGAGCAATTGTCTCTAAGGTGTCGCCTTCGATCGTCGGCCGCTCGATCTGCTCGAGCAGCGAGGTGTCTGCGTGTGGCCACAGCAACGACGCCGCATGGAAATCATCGGGCGCGACCTCGCGCGTGAAATCGCTCGTATCGATCCGAATGCCATACAGCAACGCCGTTGCTGTCGCCCAATCAGCGAGCAGATCGAACTGCTCGAGATACTCCGTCAGAATCGTACTCGTCGCTCCGACCTGCTCGCGGAGTTCGACAAACGCGCCCGGGACCGGCCCCCGAGGTGGGTGGTGATCGATAACGACGTCCACCTCGAGATCAGGAGACAATCCATCGTTGATCCCTGGCCGGGAGTGATCGATCAGCGCGAACGACCCGTACGCGTCGAGCGAGTCCTCGGGCGACAGTTGGCGAAGG
Organism: Natronolimnobius sp. AArcel1; assembly: GCF_011043775.1. Lineage (NCBI taxonomy): Archaea > Methanobacteriati > Methanobacteriota > Halobacteria > Halobacteriales > Natrialbaceae > Natronolimnobius > Natronolimnobius sp. AArcel1. Next base: position 195,871 of record NZ_JAAKXY010000004.1, read on the forward strand.
TCAAGGTCGAGTAAGTTGACCATCGCCCGGTTTTCCTGATGCGATATTTCGCCGAAGTAACAGGCATCAGCCTCGAGGCCGAGCGAGTCGGCGATAGCAACCAGCGCAACGGCGCTTGCGATCGCATCCGGATCCGGATTGTCGTGCATGACGACGGCAAGCGGGTCCTCGATCTCGAGCAGATGTTGGCGAAGCCCGATGGCTGCGTTCGCTTTCGGGCTCGCCGTTTCGGCAAGCACCTGTTCGACGAGTGCTCCCTCGTCGTCGATGACGGCATCGGCACACTGATCGAACACCGAGCGGTCCTGCCCTGCTGAGTTTCCACCAGCGTAGGCGACGATCCTCGCTGCCGGAAACTGCTCGCGGGCACGCTCGAGTGCGGTTCGATTCGTGTCAGTTCGATCTCCCCCGATAAAGATCACGTCCGGCGTCTCGAGCGCGTTACTCGTCGCTTCGGTCGGGTCGCCACTCCGGGCGGGAATGCTCTCATCGCGAAGCGCCTCAACGACGCTCTCGTCGGTCGTGATGACCAGCAGCCGATCACTATCGTCTGTCGCAGCATCGAGGCGCTCGACGACGTGGCGGCCGACGGCCCCGCACCCGAGCACGAGCCGGAAAACCATGTATCGCCGGTTGCAACGCCGTCGGGTAAAAACTACCGGGTTGCGCGCCCTCTGCCTCGAGAACAGAACGACTCGAGTCGTCGTCAGTCGGCCAATAAAAACAGATGACGGTCGGTCAGACTGCCTTAGATGATCGCCGCAGCCGCGTCGATTGCGACGTCAACGACCGGGCCGAAGCCGGGCAACAGAAGCACTGTCATCACAGCCGCAAAGACGATTGCGGCGTACAGCCCCGTTGGCTGGCCCAGCGCGTCACGGTCGACGACTGGGTCTTCGATCCAGACCGCCTTGACTAGCCGCGAGTAGTAATACAGCGAGAGTGCGCTGTTGACCACCAGTGCGGCGGCGACGACGAGCAATCCGGCCTCGAGGGCGCCGGTAAAGAGGAAGTACTTGCTCCAGAAGCCGCCAAACGGCGGGATGCCGGCCAGACTGAACATGAACACGGCCAGCGCCACACAGGCGATTGGGGCCTGTCGTGCGAGGCCGTTGTAGTCCTCGAAGGTGCGCCCGACGCCCCAGTACTCTGCAAGAGCGACGAACAGGAACGCACCGGTGTTCATGAAGCCATAGACCAGCAGGTGCATCATCGCCGCACCCATGACGAGTTCTCCGCCATCGGCCGTCAGTCCAGCCAGCCCGATCAGGGCGTAGCCAGCGTGGCCAATCGAGGAGTACGCGAGCATCCGCTTGACGTTCGACTGGGTAGCCGCGGCGAAGTTCCCGACCGTCATCGTGACGATTGCGAGTACGATGAACGCAAGCGTCCAGTCAACGCCGATGACTGAACCCGTGACATCGACTGGGAACGCAGTCGTGAACACACGGAATGCGATCACGAAGCCGGCGGCCTTCGACGCCGAGGAGAGAAACGCCGAAATCGGTGCCGGCGCGCCCTCGTAGGCTTCTGGTGCCCAGAAGTGGAACGGGACACTCGCGGTCTTGAACGCGAAGCCACCGATCAACATCAGGATACCAAGTCCCAGCAGACCGCCGTACGGATCGACCTCACCACTGGCAAGTTCGTCAGCGATCAGATCGAGTTGCATGACGCCAGTTGCGCCATAGACCAGCGAGATTCCATACAGGAAAATCGCTGACGACACTGCGCCGATCAGGAAGTACTTCAATCCACCTTCGACGCTGCCGCGGTTGTCCTTCAGAATCGAGACGAGCGCGTACGACGGCAGGCTCGCAAGCTCGAGTGCGATGAAGATCGTCACGAGGCTGTTTGCGGCTGCCATCAGGGACATCCCAGTCGCCGCAAGCACCAGCAGCGAGTAGTACTCAGCCTGGTGGGCGTGGCCGTCCATGTAGTCGTAGCTCGCGACGGCCACCAGTGCGGTGACGACCGCAACGATGATCATGAAGAACAGGGCGAGTTGGTCGACGACGAACAGGCCGTCGCCAACGAAGGCCTCGCCGCCGTCGAACAGCGTAATAACACCGTGTCCGTTCTCCATGCCGGGTGCGCCGACGCCAGCGACAGTAAACCAGACGGCAACGCCGAGCGAGGCAATCGCACCGGCAGTTGCTGTCCCTGCAAGTACCGCACGGTTCATCGACCGCGACGAGATACTGTCAAGGAGGAACAGCAGTATGGCGGTCCCTGCGAGGATCAGTGCCGGTGCAAGTCCGGCCCATGCGGGCAGGTCAAGCACCGCCATTACAGTTCACCTCCGTTCGCGCTCTCGAGGAGCGGATTGACTGCATCGGTAATCATCTCGAAGATCAGGTCAGGCGCGACACCCAGCGCGATGATGAGCCCGAGCAAGACGAACATCGGGGCGACATCGTGCAGTGGGGCGCGACTGACTTCGTAGTCGGTTTCTAGGTGATACGGGCCGAAGACGGCGCGCTGGAGTGCAAACAGCAGGTAGCCAGCGACGATGACGATGCCGAACATCGCCAGTGCCGTAAAGATCGGTGCGTATGCGAGCAGGTCCGATCCGAACGCGCCGAAGAAGATGAAGTATTCGGCGGCGAACCCGCTCATCAGCGGCAGCCCCATGTAGCCAAAGGCGCCAGCAATGAGGATCCCGACGGCGACCGGCATGCGGTCTGCCATCCCGGACATATCCGTGACCATCCGGGTGTGAGTGGCGTTGTAGATCACGCCGACGGCCATGAACATCAGCCCCGAGATGAGGCCGTGTGAGACCATCTGGAACGTGGCGCCACCAACCCCGAACTGCGTGAACGCGATCAGGCCGAGGATAACGTAGCCCATCGACGACACGGAGGAGTAGGCGACGATCCGTTTGAGGTCCGTCTGTGCAAGTGCGAGCATCGCGCCGTAGATGACGCTGATGACCGCGATTGCAGCAATCGGGATCACGAACGGCTCGATGATCTCCGTCGGGAACATCGTGAAGTTGAATCGGAGCAACGCGTAGGTACCCATCTTCAGCAACACACCGGCAAGCAGCACCGACGCGGGCGTCGGTGCCTCGACGTGAGCGTCGGGCAGCCAAGTGTGGAACGGAACGATTGGTACCTTCACCGCAAAGCCGAGGAACATTGCCACGAAGACGACCGACGCGAGCGTCGTGCCGCCAACACCGAGGAAGGCATCGGGGCCGCCGTTAAGCATCGCATCCGTGATCTCCGGCAGCGCAAAGCTCGAGACATCGAGTCCGAACACCAGTGCGATGAACGCACCAAACATCACAAGCGAGGCGACGTTCGTGTAGACGAAGAACTTGATCGCCGCGTACTTCCGGCGTGGGCCGCCCCAGATCCCGATCAGCAGATACATCGGGATCAGAACAGCCTCCCAGAAGATGAACCAGACGAAGAAGTCAAGCGCCGTGAAGACGCCGATCAGATTCGCCTCGATAAAGAGCACGAGTCCGTAGAACTGGGATTCGCGCTCATCAATCGGCGTCCACGAACTCATGATCGCAAGCGACGTCAGCACCGTCGTCAGCACGACCAGCGGCAGCGAAATGCCGTCCAGCCCGACGAACCACGAAATCGAGTAGTCCGCAAGCTGAATCCACTCCATCTGGGACTCGAAGGCGAGTTCGCCATCGAGCAAGGCGTTGCCGCTCCCGTCGAACGCCGTGAACATCCACAGGCTGAGTGCAGCAGGCACCAGGCTGATCGCAAACGCTAGTTTCCCCGCGATACGATTCGGCGCGAGGAACGTCACGAGCGCGCCGAGTAGTGCTACTCCAATCAGTGCTTCAATCATCATAGGAACCACCCCCCACTAATGCCGAGGAGAAGCAGTAAGCCGATAAAGCCAGCCACGAGCAGGGCTGCGTAGTTCGTCACGAGTCCGGTCTGCAACCGAGTCATCCGTTCGCTCCCCAGCAGGCTCGCCGTCGACGTCCCGTTAACGACGCCGTCGATTGCCGTCTGGTCGAACCTGTCGGCTGCTCGAGCGAGTGGTAACGTCAGGCCCTCTGCGAGCCAGACCTGGTACTCGTCCTGGTAGTAGTTCGACTCGAGCGTTTCGCGGACGCTGCCGAGTCGTTCCTTGTGGCGGACGGGTTCTGGAACGTTGTAGAGTTTCCAGGCCACGCCAGCGCCGGAGAAGGCAAGCAGCAGGGAGACACCGGCTGCGATCAGGACGGTGACCTGCTCGGAGGCGATGTAGGCGGTCTCGTAGGCCAGCATTTCACCGTATTCGCTGTAGGTCAGGCCGGCAGGCGCGCCGAACTCGCCGTCGAGCCAGAAGCGCAGGAACTCGATGTCCATCCCGGCGAGTTTGGCGACTGGTGCGAGGTTCGCGATACCTGCAACGACTGCGAGCACGCCGAGCGTGAGCAGTGGTGCTTTGATCGACCAGCCGACGGGGTGTGGGTTCTCTGCCGTCTCGGACCGGGGTTCACCGTGGAAGGTCAGGAAGACCATCCGGAAGGTGTAGAAGCCGGTGAAGAAGACGGCGGCGAGGCCCATCGCGTAGGCGGCCATGATCAGTGGCTCGTTCAGGCCGACGATCAGGGCGTCGTACAGGATTTCGTCTTTCGACCAGAAGCCCGAGAACGGGATGATGCCCGCGAGTGCGAGTGCGCCCGCGAGGAACGTGTAATAGGTGACGGGGGCCTTGTCTTTCAGGCCGCCCATCTTCCACATGTCCTGTTCGTGGTGCATGATGACGATGACGGCACCGGCACCGAGGAACAGCAGGGCCTTGAAGAAAGCGTGGTTCATGAGGTGGAAGACCCCGGCGACGTAGCCGCCGACGCCGAGTCCCAGCATCATGTAGCCGTACTGGGAAATCGTTGAGTACGCCAGTACCTGTTTGATGTCGTCTTTGACGACACCCATCGTCGCCGCAAACAGCGCAGTAAAGCCGCCGATGAACGCGATAATCGCGAGCGTCGTCGGGCTGAGCGCGTAGTAACCGAACATCCGGGCAACGAGGTAGACACCGGCTGCAACCATCGTCGCCGCGTGAATCAGTGCAGAGACTGTGGTTGGACCCTCCATTGCGTCGGGCAGCCAGGTGTGCAGTGGGAACTGGGCGGATTTACCGATCACACCACCCAGGACGAGCAATCCAGTGATCGTCACCCACGTCTGGGCGTCGAAGCCGAACAGCTGATCGCCGCCGTCGATGGCGGCCTCAGCGGCCACGACGAACGACTCGTCGCCGGCGAACTGGAGCGTGCCGAACGTCGCCGCGATGGCGACGACCCCGAGCAGGAAGAAGTAGTCACCAAAGCGGGTGACCAAAAATGCCTTCTTCGCCGCCGACGGGGCCGAGCGGGTTCGGAACCAGAAGCCGATCAGCAGGAACGAACACAGGCCCACAAGCTCGAAGAACATGAACGCCATCAGCAGGTTGTCCGCGTAGACGAACGCGAGCATGCTGAACGTAAACAGGCCAAGGCCGGCGTAGTACCGCGGGAGGCCAGTTTCGCCTTCGGCGTTCATGTAGCCGAGGCTGAACACGTGTACGAGGAACGCAACGAGCGAGACGATGACGAGCATCAACGCCGCAAGCGGGTCAATCAGGATGCCAAACGTAAACGAAATACCCTCGGCACCGACCTGACTCGTCGCCTCACCTGCGGTCCACTCATACAGCGTTTCGTGATAGTACCCTTCTTCACCAATCGCGACTGCCGCAAGCATCAACACGGACAGCACGAGCGAACCTGCCGTCGCGATGATGCCCGCCAGCGCGCCCTTCTTTGGCATATGCTTACCAAAGGCCAGCGCGACGACGAACGCCACGAGCGGGAACAGTGCAATCGCCGGAGCGAAATCGAATACACCTTCCATCTTACCACCTCATCGTCGTCGGAACCGTGACGTCGACATCACGGAAGTTGCGATACAACACCAGGATGATTCCAAGTCCAACGGCAACCTCAGCAGCAGCAAGCGCCATCGCAAACAGCGCAAACACCTGCCCCGTCAGATTGCCGTGATAGAACGCAAAGGCGATCAGATTGATGTTCGCCGCGTTCAGCATCAGCTCAACAGACATCAGGAACAACAGCGCGTTCCGACGCGTCAACACCCCAAAGAGGCCAATCGAGAACAGCGCCATCGATAGGAGCACATAGTACTCGATCCCGACCGTCATCAGTCTGCACCTCCATCCGTGGCGTCACTCTCTGTCGCCGACCCACCGTCGGTCGACGCCGAGCGCGACTGTGCATCCGCACTCGAGTCGGCGGGCGTATCGTTGGACCCGCGACTCGCGAGTGCGGCGACGGGTTCGCCCGACTCCTCGCGTTTTGCGAGGACGAGCGAGGCGTCGAGTGCCGCATCAAGCGTGAGTGCGATCAACAGGAACGCAGCGAGGAACGGCTCGGTGCCGGAGACGCCGTCTGTCTCCTGGAGCGGTCCGAGATCGAACAATGCATAGCCGATTGCGGCGGTAATCGAGTCGACGTCGAACGCCTCCTCGGGCATCGCACCGAATGGCGTGTTCAAAACGATCAGCGCCATCAGTGCGAATAGGCCAACGGCGAGGATGCCTGGTGCGAGTGATGAGCCAAGTCGAAGCTTCGGTCGCCGCGTCATGTCTGTACCACCTCATCAGAATCCACGCCGTCGTCCGTCTCATCACGCTGGGTGAGCATCACGGCGAACGTGATCAGGATGAGAACCCCACCAACGTAGACGAGGATCTGCATCATGGCGACGAACTCCGCCGCCAGCATCACGAAGTGAACCGCGATGCTCATCAGCGCAACGCCGAGCATGAGCGCCGAGTGCCACGGGTCCTGTAACAGGACCACACCCAGCCCACTGGCGAGCGTGACGGACGCGAACAGCGCGAACGCGAGTAGCTCATATGTCATTGTTGACGTGTGCAAAGATGCCCGTTTGACCGTGGGAACGAGCGTCCCATCACTGATAATCGACCTCCCCGTCACCGTCACCGATCCACGCGCCCCGGTCAGGTTCGCGTGACTCGAGTGGGTCGATATCCTTGTACCACGGAACCGACTTCAGCTGCTCTTTGTTGTACACCAGATCGTGTTTGGTGTCGCCAGTGAACTCGAAGTTCTGGGTGAGCAGGATGGCGTCGACGGGACAGACCTCCTCACAGAGTCGACAGTAGATGCACTGTCCGATGTGGAGGTTGTACTGTTCGCCGTTTCGTTTGTCGTCCATCACGATCTGGATGGTGTCGTTCGGACAGACGTTCTCACACTGACGACACCAGATACACCGCTCCTGGCTAAATTTGTGGACGCCACGGAACCGCGGTGAGACGTCCGGTGCGGTGTCTGGATACTCCACGGTGAAAGTGGAGCCATCCAGTGCGTGTTTCATCGTCGTCGCCATCGATTTGAGGAGTCCAATCATGCAATCACCCCGACGATCGCTGCCGTCAGGAACAGGTTGGCAAAGGAAAGGACGAGCAGTCCCTTCCAGCCGATTTCGATCAGGTGGTCGATACGGACACGCGGAATCGCCGAGCGCATCCACTGGGTCAGGAAGAAGACCGCCCAGATTTTGACGATGAACCAGACGATTCCAAGCGCCTCAGGACCCGGACCGGCCGGGCCGCCGAGGAAGATCGTCGCAATGATCGCCCCGCCGAGGAAGATGTGGAGGAACTCGCCGAGATACACGAGCACGAAGTACACTGAGGAGTACTCCGTCTGATACCCTGCAATGAGTTCCGCCGGTGCCTCGGGCATGTCGAACGGATTCCGGCCGACTTCCGCGAAGTTCGCGATCAGGAACAACACGAACGCGAACGGATTGACGAGGGCGAACCACGCTGGCACTGCCCACTCGAGGCCGGGAATCGTGAACAGAACCGTCTCGTTCTGGACGGCAACGATCTCGCTCATCCGCAGCGAGCCTGCAAAGAGCACGACCGAGAGACCGGTGACGACCAGCGGAATCTCGTAGGCGATGTTCTGTGCGACCGCACGCAGTCCACCGAGCATGGAGTATTTGTTCCCCGACGCGTAGCCGGCCATCGCCAGCCCGATTGAGGCGATTCCAGCGACCGCGAAGACGAACGCGAGTCCAACTTCGGGGTCCGCAAGATGCACGCCGCTTCCCATCGGAATCACAGCGAAGCCGAGCAGCGCTGATCCCGCGATGACGATTGGGGCAAGATCGTAGGCTGGTCGGTCGGCGTGTTCTGGGATAATAATCTCCTTCGAGAGGAGACGAACGGCGTCTGCAACGATGATGAAGACTCCGGCCGGACCGAGGTGGTTGACCGCGATTCGGTCCGTAAAGGCGGCCGTAATCTTTCGTTTTGCCCACGGTCCGGCGACGCCGGTCATCGCGAGCATGATGTTACCGACGATGAACGCAGCGAGAAACGCTGCGATCAGTTCGCCGGCGACGCCGAACTCCGAGAGACCAGTGAGATCGCCGATGTGTTCGGGCAGCAACACCGTGTCGTTTTGGAGTGGAACGACCGGCAGCGCTGTCGCCGCGTTCATCGATCCACCTCACCGAGCACGATATCCAGACTGCCGAGCGAGGCGATCAGGTCTGGAATGTACTCACCAGTCGACATCTCCGCTAAGGATTGCAGGTTTGAGAAGCACGGACTTCGAATCTTGAACCGGCCGGGTTTGTCCGTCCCATCCGAGCGCATGTAGATACCGAGTTCACCCTTTGCAGCCTCGACTGCACGATAGACTTCGGTATCAGCGTCCGGCTTGAGCGTCCGGGGAACGTTCGCCTGCACGTCGCGTTTGTCTTCAGGCCAGTCCTCGAGCAAGTCGAGACACTGCTCGATGATCTTGGCCGACTCTTCGACTTCTTCCATGCGACAGAGGACGCGAGCGTAGTTATCACAGCCGTCGCGCGTGATGACATCCCACTCGAGTTCCTCGTAGTAGCCGTAGGGGTCGTCCCGGCGAAGGTCGTAGTCGACGCCGGAGCCGCGGGCGACCGGGCCAGTACAGCCGTAGTCTTTGGCGACCTCGGGCTCCAGCACGCCGGTGTCGATACACCGGGTCTGGAAGATCTCGTTCGAGGTGACCATGTCGTTGTACTCGGCGATCTTCGCGGGCAGTTCGTCGAGGAAGTCACGCGTCTTCTCGAAGAACTCCTCGCGGGGCTCGGGCAAATCCCAGGCAACCCCGCCGACGCGGAAGTAGTTGAACATCATCCGCTGGCCAGTCAGATCCTCGAGAATATCCTGGACGATCTCTCGGTCGCGGAAGGTGTACATGAAAATCGCCGTGAACTCGCCGTAGACATCCAGTGCGAACGTCCCCAGGGCGAGCATGTGCGAGGCGATTCGACACAGTTCAGCACTCAACGTGCGGATGACCTGTGCGTACTCGGGGACCTCGACGTCTGCGAGATCCTCGACTGCGCGTGCGTAGGCCCACTCGTTCAGGATGCCGGCCGAGACGTAGTCCCAGCGGTCCGGATACGGCATGATCTGGTGGCGGTAGGTCCCCTGCTGGCACATCTGCTCCTCACAGCGGTGCAGATAGCCGATATCTGGTTCGATGTGGGCGATGGTCTCGCCGTCGAGGACGGTTTTGACGTGGAGCACGCCGTGTGTCGCCGGGTGGTGTGGACCGATGTTCAAGAACATCGTATCCGACTCCTGATCGTGGTGGTCAGCCGCAATCGGATTTTCGTGTTCCGACAAGGTGACGACCTGTGGCTTCGTCTGGTCGTAATCGTCAGACAGCGGATGACCCTGCCAGGTTTCGGGCAAGAGGATCCGACGCATGTCCGGATGGTCGTCGTACTCGATGCCAACCAGATCGTACGCTTCGCGTTCGTGCCAGTCAGCCGTCCGGAACACCGGTTCGGCACTTTGACTGATTGGATCCGTCTTCGTCGTTGGAACGACGATACTGACCTCATCAGTCGGATCGGCGTACTTCTTCAGATGATAGATTGACTCATACCGGTCCGTGTAGTCCTGTGCCGTGACACACGAGAGGTGATCGTAGCCAGCCTGCTCTTTGAGATCCGAGAGAACACTCTGGACCTGATCAGGATTGATGACGAACCCGGGCGCGTTCAGATGCTCTTCGCGTCCGATCGCTCGTTCGCCGATCAGGGCCTCGAGTGCATCCTCGTCGACTGGTTCGGTCTGGCGCTCGATGCCCGTGCTCATGGCGAATCAGCCCAGTTGTAGCGCATGACGAGGTCATCCTCGTCGATCTCGCTTGCGAGTTTCTGTACCAGTTCGTCCTCGGGCAGGTCGCCGAACTCCTCGAGTTCGTAGGGTTTGACGACGACGGGCGAGGTTTCGCCGTTCTGGATGCGCTCTTGAAGTTTGAGAATACCGTAGACGAGCGCCTCCGGTCGGGGCGGACAGCCCGGGACGTGGATATCGATTGGGATGATCTCCTCGGCACCCTTGACGACGTTGTAGCCTTCCTGGAAGGGGCCACCAGAGATCGTACAGGATCCCATCCCGACGACGAATTTCGGTTCGGGCATCTGGTCGTAGACGCGCTTCATGCGCGGCCCGAACTTCGAGACGATCGTGCCGGGGACGATCATGACGTCGGCCTGTCGCGGCGAGGCGCGAGGGACACCGGCCCCGTAGCGGTCGACATCGTGTTTGATCGCGTACGTGTGAATCATTTCGATGCTACAGCAGGCGATCCCGAACTGTAGCATGAACATCGAGTTCCCGCGAACCCAGTTCATGAACTCGTCGAACTTGGTGAGGATAAACGGCGACGCGCCGAATGCCTCCCGAAGCTTCGAGTTGAATCGGTCGTCGACACCCTCGCCGATCCGGGCGTCGCGGGTGTCCGTCGACGGTGCGGTGCTGCCGTGGATTGTTTGCCGTGGTTCGTCGCTATTCATGATCGATTACGTTCGGCTTCGGCGTCCACCTGCTGTCGTGTTTGTGCCCACTGTACTGCGCCGTTGCGCCACGCCCACGCGAGTCCAACGAACAAGATGGCGACGAATCCGACCATCGGCCCGAGAATCTCGAACAGCGAAATGGCATCCGATTCGACGGCATCCAGATACACGACCGCCCACGGGAACAGGAGGACGGTCTCGATATCGAAAACGAGGAACAAGAGCGCAACCATGTAGTACTGGATGTTAACTCGGACGCGGGTTCCGCCAGTCGGAACTTCGCCACTCTCGTAGGTGGCACGTTTGCTCGTTTCGGGAACACTCGGCCGCAGAAGGTACGATACCGCCATCATTCCAAGCGGTATCAGCAGTCCCACGAACGCCAGCGCCCCGATAGCTATCCAGTCGTTCATCTCCGTAACGTTCGGAGGTTCAAACCGCACGCACATAAGGGTTGATTGTTCGATTTCCGGGGTACGACGGGCCACACAGAGGATTCAGCACACACAGATTTGCGTGAATAATCATCCTAATATCATACATTGGTCTGTAAATACTGGAAAAACGGGTAATTCCATCTTACTCGAGTCGAAACAATCACATGATACAATTCGAGAGTCGCGTGTTCATCTGTGACGTGCGCAAGAACCTCTCACACGGCGATCAACACGATGTCAAAAGAACGAACGAAAGTTTCTATACTCTTCTTGACTTGTTCGTGGCGACCCACTCTCAGCTGCTGTCAAATCGTAACATAGTTTTCGAAACACAACTCGGGTGGGGCCGGTCCCGAAAGCCAACAACGAAATTCCCGTCCGACCATCCCGGATGTCTCTACTCGTCGTCGCGATACGCTGGCGTCCCCTTGTCGTGCAGTTGTTTGGAGACCGCGCCAACGTCTTCGCGGAGTCCCTCGTGGTAGTCGACCAGTCGGTCCCGAACGGGCTCGTGCTGGCGGGCCAGAATCTGGGCCGCCGATAATGCTGCATTAAACGACTTGCCGGCGTCGACCGCAACCAGTGGCGCACCCGCTGGCATCCCAATCACGCTGTCGACGGATTTCTCCTGGACTGGCACACCAATCGTCGGCAGCGGGTACGCAATTGACGCCGTCATGTTCGGCAGATCTGCGGACTTCCCGCCAGCGCCCGCGATGATCACCTCGAGACCGCGCGCTTCGGCCGTCTCCGCGTACGCGGTCATCAAATCTGGTGTGCGATGTGCAGAGGTGACGTACGTCTCGAAGGTAAAGCGCTCCTCGGGTGGGTTCTCGTAGTCGGTCTGTTCGGCAAAGCCGAGTTCATCGACGAACGCGTCGTACGCGCCACGGCGCTTGCCGCCCGTCATCATCGTCTCGAGGTCTGAGTCACTACCCATGACGATGCCGACATCGGGTGTGTCCGCATCGGAACGCTCGAGGGCTGCTTCGCGGTGCAGGCGATCGATCAGGTCGGAAATAGTGTCGCTCATACCGAACGCTGTGGGGGCGACAGACTTCAAAGGGTCGTAACGGCCCGAAAACGAAGCAGTCGATCAGGACTGGAACGTGGCGCTGTCCTCGAGGTCTCGCGCGGTCTCGAGTAGTTCCTCCGCAGTTGTGTTGTCATCGCGCGCGCATAGCGTGACGTGGCCCATCTTCCGCAACGGGCGTGCCTCACGCTTGCCGTACCAGTGCAGATGTGCCCCAGGCGTCTCGTGAATCTGTTCGACGCCGTGTAGCGCGGCGTTCTGGGACTCTTTGACATCGCCCAGCAGGTTTACCGAGACGGTTGGATTCCGCAATTCGGTCGCCGCCAGCGGCCAGCCAAGAACGGCGCGGACGTGCTGTTCGAACTGGGAGCTGTGAGCCCCTTCGATAGTCCAGTGACCCGAGTTATGCGGGCGCGGGGCGATTTCATTGAGGTGCATCTCGCCATCTGTCGTCTCGAAAAGTTCGATGCCGTACACCCCGCGACCATCCATGACTTCGAGTACGTCCGCTGCAACCTCACGGGCACGGTCGGCCGCGGCGTCGCTCGAGCGTGCGGGGACAACTGTCTCCCGCAGAATCTCGTCAACGTGGATGTTCTCCCCAATCGGGAACGACGCAATCTCGTCGTAGCCTTTCACGGCAATCACTGACACCTCGCGCTCGAACTCGACGAACGCCTCGACCATCGCGGGACCGGCAACCGACTCGAGGGCTTCCTCAGCCTCCGCCTTCGATTCGACCGGAACGTTTCCTCGCCCGTCGTAGCCACCCGTACGAGCCTTGAGCATGACCGGCGCGCCGTAGTCGTCGATGGCGTCGCGAATATCGTCAGCGTCCTCGACCGCACGGAACGGTGGGACCGGAACGCCTGCCGCCTCGAGTTCGCGTTTCTGGACGAGTTTATCGTGGATCGTCTCGAGCGTCGCGGGCTTTGGATGGACTGGTGTCCCCGACTCCTCGCTGACGCGCTCGAGAACGGTCTGATCCGCGAGTTCGATTTCGAACGTGAGGACGTCCGCTCGTTCTGCGAGTTCGCGAATCGCCTCCTCGTCGTCGAACTCGGCGACGATCTGGTCTCGAGCGACGAGCGCGGCCGGACAGTCCGGCGTCGGATCGAGTACGACTACCTCGACGCCGAGTGGCGATGCCGCCTCGGCGAGCATTCGCCCGAGTTGTCCCCCGCCAACGACGCCGAGCGTCGGTCCTGGCGTCTGCAGCGTTGTCATTGCGCGTCCGTTCTCGGCGTCCGTGTTTAAGTATTCCCAATCGTCTAGCGCGTCGTCGCGGTCGATACTGATGCCGGTCAGTCGTCTCCCTCAAGTGCGGCTTCGGCGTCCTCGCCCGCTGACTCGACATCGACAGAAACCGCTTCGCTGTCGACGCTGACGCCTTCCCAATCTTGATCGGCGTGATACCCTTCGCGCTCTTTCGCGCTCGGCGCAACGCGGATGAACTCGGCCTTCTCGCGCGCAGCTGGAATTGTGTGTCCGCCACAGTACGAAAGGCCGGACTGAATTCCAGCACAGAACTCCCCGACCACGTCAGCGACTGGCCCCTTGTACGGCGTCAACGCCTCGACGCCCTCGTCGGCGCGCACGTCTGCTTCCTTGTCGTCGCGCTTTTCAGCTGCCGTCGTCGTCGCCATCCCTCTCGAGCGCTTGTATCGCGTTCCTTCAACCTCAACGACTGCACCCGGAGCCTCCTCCGTCCCAGCGAACAGACTCCCGAGCATAACGGTATCCGCACCCGCCATCAGCGCCTTCACCGCGTCGCCAGACGTGCGGATCCCGCCGTCGGCACAGATCGTCACCTCGAGTCCTTCCGCGGCGTTCGCACAGTCGTCGACGGCGGTCAACTGCGGCACGCCCGCCCCCGCCACCTTCCGCGTTGTACAGTGGGAACCAGGGCCGATGCCGACTTTCACGCAATCTGCACCCGCTGCCGCGAGGTCTTCAACACCCGACGGCGTCGCAACGTTGCCAGCGATCAGGTCCGTCTCCGGAAACTCCTCTCTGAGCGTTTCGACCGCCTCGAGCGTCCGCTCTAAGTGCCCGTGGGCCACGTCGACGACCAGCGCGTCCACGCCAGCCTCGACGACGGCCGCGCCGCGAGCGACGTAATCCTCGTTGATCCCGACTGCAGCACCGACTCGCTCGCCCGCGGAGACGACCGTCTCAACCTGCGCGGCTTGCTCATCGGGCGTGAGAAACCGATGCAACACGCCGAACCCGCCAGCTCTCGAGAGTTCGAGTGCAAGCTCTGCTTCCGTCACCGTATCCATCGCCGCCGACACCAGCGGCGTCTCGAGCGATATCGACGGCGTCAACGGCGTCTCGAGGTCGACATCGCTCCGACTGTCGACCGGCGAGCGATTCGGAACCAGCAACACATCCCCATAACTCAATCCCGTGCGTAGATCGTTCATACCCCCTTGAACTCCGGTGGCTGGCCGGATAAGTCCCTCGCTCCCTGTAGTCGTTGCGCTTCTGTGCGCTCGAGTTCTCTCACGTGACTGACAGGGTAAGCACGCAGAAAGAGTTAACCAACGGCACTCACAATGTACACATATGAGTTCCGAAGGCAAGAAGCGGGTTCAGTTCCGCGCTCCCCAGGGGTTAGTCGACCGGGCAGATGCACTCGCAACCGTCCTCGAGACTGACCGCACGGACATCCTTACCAACGCATTGCGTGAGTACCTCCGGGATGCATCTCACGATGACGACAGTAAGCAGGAGATCGCAGAGGCATACTATGCTGACGATATCACGTTTCAAGAAGTAAAAGAACTCGTCGGACACGAAGAGGCTGCAAACTTTCGCGTCCTAAAGAACCAATTACGTGACGAGTTCGTCAACGAGACTGCAGAGGAGTTGGCGGACTCATAAATGGCGCTACTCGTCGCAGACACCTCCGCTCTTGTGAGTCTTGGAACCGTCGAAGCGCATGCACAGACACCTCTCAGTATTCTTCTTGACACCAATCAAATTTGTATCCCCGAACAGGTGGTCACAGAATTAGAAGAAACTGCAGCGTACGATGACCCATCAGGAAACGCTTCGCAGGCCGTTCTTGACCGTCTGTCGGCATTCAACGTACGAGCCGTGACACTCGATGAGGACTTTCCGCTTGACGATGGCGAGAACGCCGCGGTTTCACTGGCCAATGACCTCGAGGCGAGACAATTTCTTTGTGACGAATTCAACAAACTCGCTCTTATTCACGCCTCCTTAGCTGATACTCGACTTGTGACAACACCGACGCTCTTGACCGCGTTAGTTCGCAACGAACACCTTGCTCCAGCAGACGCAACCGCCCTGTTATCGACGATGAGCGACGCCCGGAGTTGGGAAACGAACACGTACGTCGCGCAGGCACAGAAAACTCTTAAACGGCAGTAGAGAACTCGTATTTCTTATCATCTCGGGCGGATTCGAACTTCATAGACTCGAGTTTGGGTGTGTACTGGGGCTTGTCGAGGACAGTTGTTGCTCGAAGGAGATTCACCTGGACCAATTAATGTAAAATATTTGATGTAGTCCCGGGCGGATTCGAACCGCGCAGACTCGAATCCTCTCGTCTGCTGGGCTCGAACCGCCGGGGATACTTGCGGCTCACGGGTTTGTTCGGCGCAAAAGTAGTCCCGGGCGGATTCGAACCGCCGTCCTGAGCTCACTTCCGTGACGGCCGAAACCGGACACGTCCAAAGGCTCAGATGATTGGCCACTACACCACGGGACTCCTCGTTACACTCGTCGTCCCGTGAGGCTCGTAAACCCGTCGGTTTACTCACCACCACGGGACTTCTCACTCCGTTCAAAGCCCCATGTAGTTCGTAAATCCATCGGATTTACTCACTTCCGTGAGGCATCAGCCGCCTCACGTTGTTCGCAGTTTCTTCGAAACTGCTCACCACCACGGGACTCCGTCGGGCGTCATCGCTTGATAGCGCATGCCCGCACAATAGTGTTACTTTTCGTCTCGAGGCGAAACCGCTATCGACCCCGCTTCAGCATGGCGATGGCAGGGCCGACAGAGCGTGATAACGTTATCCATCGTATGCGCATCCGCGGGTTGGTCAAACGACCGAACAGGCTCGAGATGGTGGACATCCGGATTCTTCCCCAACTCGTCCGCACCGACGCCACAGTGTTGGCACTCGTAGCCGTCGCGCTCGAGTGCCTGTCGTCGGATTCGCCACCACCGTTTCCCGTAGTTGATCACGCCGCCTTCCCACTGGTGATGGTCGGGTCCGACGACGTTCTCCGAAAGCCACTCGCCGTAGCACTCGAGCGTACAGAAACAACCGCGTTTTCGCTTGTCTGCTTTCGCTGGCCGAACCTCGAGTTTCGACCTGCAATATCCGCACTCGACGGTAACGCGCGTGCCTTTCTCCGACGGATTTTCAGGGAGCAATCCAATCGCATCCTCGACGCACCCCGGACAGTAGACGCCGTCTTTGTCGGACGGATAGTATGAAAACGTCTCACCACACGAGTCACAGGTCGCTGATTCTTTCGCATCCCGCCAGTTACCGTTGTGCTCGCCCGCGTTTGGGTTGCAGTCGTCACAGAACTCGAGGCGGGCCTTCGGATCATAAAACTCGCTTCCACACCCGCTACAGGTCCGGTTCGGAAGCGACTCGCCGTGGACTTTCGTATGGTGCTGGCGCATTCCCTGTTCGGTACTCAGTGATTTTCCACACGTCGGGCAGTCCATGTCGCGGTTGGCCGCGCTATCAGCTATAAACTCGAGGACGCACCACTGGAGTGTTCAAACGGCGATAAAAGACGTAAACGGTGGCCGGTGCGTTACAGGTAGCCTTCCGCGGCCAGTCGCTCGATGCCTTCCTCGAGTCGTTCCTCGCTTGCGGCATACGAAATTCGTGCGTAGCCGGGCGTTCCGAACGCACTACCGGGGACGGTCGCGACGTGGGCGTCTTCGATTGCGCCTTCACACCAGGCCTGATCGTCGTCATCGACAGGGAGCATCATGTAGAACGCGCCCTCTGGGACCGCGACGTCGACATCGTGTTCGGCGAGTAAGTCGACGACGAGTTCGCGTCGCTGTGCGAAGGCTTCGGTCATCTCGTCGACAGCCTCGTCGGTGTTCTCGAGTGCCTCAATCCCGGCGTGCTGGACGAAGTTCACGGCCGAGGAGACGGAGTGGCTGTGGAGTTTGCCCGCCTGGTCGATGAGGTCTTCGGGGCCGGCGAAGTAGCCAAGCCGCCAGCCAGTCATCGAGTAGGCTTTCGAGAAGCCGTTGACGGTGACCGTGCGGTCGGCCATTCCCTCGAGCGTGCCCAGACTCGTTGGCTCGACGCCGTAGGTAATCTCCTTGTAGATCTCGTCGGAAATGACGGTGATGTCGTGTTCGACGGCCAGATCGCGCACGCCCTCGAGTGCGGCGTCGGAGTAGACCGCGCCGGTTGGGTTCGATGGCGAGTTGACGATCAGCAGTTCGGTCTCGTCTGAGACGGCCTCAGCGAGGTCATCGAGTGCAGGCTCGAGTTGGAACTCGTGTGCAGAGAGGTCGACACGGGTGAGCGAGCCGCCGGCCATCTTGACCATGGCCTCGTAGGAGACCCACGCGGGATCGAGGAGGGCGACTTCGTCGCCGTCGCTGATCAGGGCTTGGATGATTTCATAGAGCGCCTGTTTCGCGCCGGGCGTAACGATGATTTCGTCGGGGCCGTGATCGAGCCCGTCGTCGGCCAGTTTCTCGGAAATCGCTTCGCGCAGGTCGATGATCCCCGCGGAGGTGGTGTAGCCGGTGTGGCCGGCGTCCATGGCGTCCTGGCCCGCGTCGATGATATTCTGTGGCGTCGGGAAGTCGGGTTCGCCGACCGAGAGGTCGACGACGTCCGCGCCGTCGTTCTCGAGTTCGGTCGCGAGCGCAGAGATTGCGAGGGTTGCAGACGGTTCAACTCGGGTCAGGCGGTCGGTAAATTCCATCGTCATTGCTGATCTGGATCTGACTCCGTTTCCGGATCGGAAGCGGGAAGGTCGGTCACAAGGTCAATCGCGCCGGAGACGGCTTTGGCCGCGTTCTCGACGCGTTCGCGCGCTTCGGCGGCGGACATACCGGGGCCCGTCACGCCGAGCGTAACGGGGGTGTCACGCTCGAGACTGACATCGGAGAGTCGCTGTGCAGCCGCGTCGGTGATCACCTGATCGTGGTCAGTGTCGCCGGTGATAACCGTCCCGATGACGACGACTGCGTCGACGACGTCGCGGCGTGCGAGTCGGTCAGCAGCCAGCGGGGCATCGTACGCGCCCGGGACGTGCACCGTCTCATACACCTCGACATCGGCGTCAGCGGCAGCCTCGAGGGCAGCCTGCTCCATTTGCTCGGTGATCGGCCGGTTGAATTCAGCGACCACCAGTCCGAGCGTGGTCATACTCTCAGCGTGGAGAGGGGCCCTAAAAGAGCTACCGTTCTGTCCGGAGTTATCGCTCCGCAGTGGGGTGGTCTCAAACATCTGCGGGACAGGTGTGTCGACACAGTTACAAGACGGAATTATAGTCGTGATAAACGTGTGAATCGTCCTAAAACGAAACAAACAGCGCTGAATGACTGTCGACTTATTTGATGTAGTGGGCACCAGTGGAGAGCGCACTATGTCTACCAATCGATTCGCGTTCCCCGACGCAATTGACCGCGATACCGTCCAATCAGTTGGAAAAGTCGTCCTCGCAACGCTGGCGCTGATCTGGCTGTTGTGGCTCATCTCGCTCCTTCCCGGAATCGGTCGGTTCATCCCTGGAACGCCCGTGACGTTCGCTGCCGTCGCTGGAGCGATTGCGACCGTGCTGGTCGTTGGGTTACTTCTGTATCTCGCGCCCGCGCTCGCAGGGCTCGTTCGCTCGACAGTCGACGGCCCCGATGCCATCGTCGACGATATTGCATCGATAATACACCTGTTTATTGTCTTGCTCGCGGTGCTCGTTGCCCATCGCGGGCTGGCACAGTTGATCGTCCCGCTCCTCGAGAATCCACTCAGCCTCGGAAACGCGGGCTGGACGTACGATATCGTGTTCCTCGCACTCGCATTGCCGCCGCTTGCAATCCTCGCAGCGCGTATCTACGTCTCGCTCGACCCGATGTCCGAACTGCTTGCGAACAAGTTGACAGGTGAGACCGCACAATCCACCACTCACGGCTCGGACACCGGACCATCGACAGTGGAGTCTGACGCCACCACCACTGAATATGCAACCGACAACGCGACTGATGTGGCGGCTGACGACACGAACATGGCTGACGACAACGCCGACACCACTCGAGACGCGCGCGACGACTAATCTCAAAACCAGTCGGCGCGTTCGAACCCAGTATCGAGACTGCGTAGCGACGTATTGTCGGAATAGAAAACAGCGTTCTATCTTGAACTCAGATCGGTTTGTATGAGTGGCTGATTCTACACACAGCAGACGATTAATCATCGACATCCTGAGCCCAGTACCAAACCTATTCAGCACTCGAGTTCCTAGACGAGACAATGACTGATTCCGACGACGACGCATCGCTGCACGAGCGCGTCGAGGCCTGGCTCACCCGCGAGATGCCGATCATTCAGATGCACGGCGGAACGAGTGCGGTTCGGGAGGCCAATCCCGACACCGGCGAGGTCATCATCGAACTCGGTGGCGGGTGCTCAGGGTGCTCAGTCGGCGACGTGACGACGGGGAACATCGAGGCCGAACTGATTCAGTGGCCCGAAATCGACGAGGTCACCGTCAGAATACCGGATGCTCGAGATAGTCTGGGCGGACCGGACCAGCCCGAATCGATCATGGGTGTCGACCGAACTGAGGGCGGCCGCGGCGACTGGGGGTCCTCAAATCCCGGAAAAGACCACCTCTGATCGGTTCAGAACAGGGTTCTGTATCGGCCAACTCGGTGTGGTTCGCCAGTCTGGAGACACTGGTGTGTTGTGAGTCACGTTGACAGGGACGGCTAGTTTTGGGAACGCCTATATGCTTTTACGCGTCAATTACGGAGTTAGTGACAATGAGGACGTGGAGACGCCTACAAGCCGGTGCTGGGGGTGACAGTCGTGGTCGATGAGCCAGTCGTCGACGGTGACGACGAAACCGACGCGGAAGGTGAAACGACAGCGGAAACAGAAACTGACGGCGGCGTTCGTACGTACACCGTTCGCCTCGAGTTAGTCGACGAACCCGGCGAGTTACTGAGCGCGCTCTCGCCGATCGCCGACAACGGGGGCAATCTGTTGAGTATTCACCACGAGCGTGGAAACATGACCCCGCGCGGGCATATCCCCGTCGAGGTCGACCTCGAGTGCCCACCGGATCGCTTCGAGGGCATCGTCGACGCACTTCGTGATGCCGGCGTCAATATTATCCAGGCCGGTGCGAACCGCTACGGTGAGGAGATCAGCGTCGTGCTGGTCGGCCACCTCATCGATACCGACCTCTCGAATACGCTCAACCGCATTCAGGAGGAAGCGAGCGCTGCCGTCCTCGATCTCTCGCTGTCCGCGCCGGAAGGCACTGAGCCAGTTTCGAGCGCCCGGCTGCGACTCGCCATCGACTCCGGC
This sequence comes from Natronolimnobius sp. AArcel1, assembly GCF_011043775.1. Classification (NCBI taxonomy): domain Archaea; kingdom Methanobacteriati; phylum Methanobacteriota; class Halobacteria; order Halobacteriales; family Natrialbaceae; genus Natronolimnobius; species Natronolimnobius sp. AArcel1. Next base: position 216,764 of record NZ_JAAKXY010000004.1, read on the forward strand.
GATATTGACGATACGCTCGCGACGATTCGATCGATTGGCGACGACAAAGAGCTCACTGTCGTCGAACCGCTCCCCGGAGGTGATGCCTGATGAAACTCGCAATTCTCGGCGCTGGCGATGTCGGCCGCTCGGTCGCAGACCTCGCTGGCGAATACGGCCACGACGTCGTTGCACTGGCAGACTCGAGTAGCGCCGCTCTCGACCAATCAGGTATCGACGTCGAAGACGCACTCGAGGCAAAACTCAGTGGTGGACAGGTCGGCGAAGACGACCCGGAAACTGTCTTCGACACCGACTACGACGTGCTCGTCGAGGCAACACCAACCACGCTCGACGACGCCGAACCCGGCTTCTCGCACGTCAAACGCGCACTCGAGACCGACCACCACGTCGTGCTGGCGAACAAGGGTCCCGTCGCCGAACGCTACGAGGAACTACGCGCACTCGAGGCCGACAGCGCGGGTTCGATCCGCTTCGAGGCAACCGTTGGCGGCGCAATTCCCGTGCTCTCGACCATCGAGGACTCGACGCCACAGGCAGTCACCGCCGTTCGCGGCGTCTTGAACGGCACCGCGAACTTCATCCTCACCCGGATGGCTGCCGAGGGACTCGATTACGAACACGTCCTTGCGGAGGCACAGGATCTCGGCGTCGCGGAAGCCGATCCGACCTTCGACGTCGACGGCACCGACGCCGCACTCAAGTTCGTCATCCTCGCGAACGTCCTCTCTGAGGGCGGCTTCGCACTCGAGGACGCCACCGTCGACGGCATCCAGAACGTTCCCGGCAGCGCACTCGACCTCGCTGCCGAAGATGGCCAGACGATCCGGCTCATCGGCGAAGCAACCCGTGACGGTGTCCGTGTCGGGCCGCGTCTGGTTCCCGAAAACAGCGCTCTCGCGGTGACTGGCACGCGAAACATCGTCCAGATCGAGACGAAACACGCCGGCTCGCTGCACTCGAGTGGCCGCGGTGCGGGCGGTCCAGAGACGGCGACGGCAGTGCTGTCTGACGTCGGGCGGCTGCCCGAACTGTAAGGTCCCGATAGCCTCTTCTTTTCGTGCGTGTTCGCGCAGTGATTCTCGACAACGACTTTGGCCCTCGAGTTGCACGTTGCGATACGGTGATCCCGAGACGCCAGCAGTTGAGACGGGCGAGTCGCAACTGGACACCCGTTCGAAAACCGTGTGGATGTTACACAAACCGCAAGCAAGCGTCGGGATCATCTGAATACGCTTTCGAAATGGTTTTAACCGCAACGGGCGAACAAGACCGATATAAGCGCCTCTGCGCGTGAGCTACAACAATGAGCGAACAACACCAGAACCTGGCCGTAATCGGTCACGTTGACCACGGGAAAAGTACGCTCGTGGGCCGACTCCTCTACGAGACGGGGAGCGTTCCCGAGCACGTTATCGAACAGCACCGCGAAGAAGCAGAAGAGAAGGGCAAGGGCGGATTCGAATTCGCCTACGTGATGGACAACCTCGCCGAAGAGCGAGAGCGTGGTGTCACCATCGACATCGCCCACCAGGAGTTCACCACCGACGAGTACGACTTTACCATCGTCGACTGTCCTGGCCACCGCGACTTCGTCAAGAACATGATCACGGGCGCATCCCAGGCGGACAACGCTGTCCTCGTCGTCGCTGCTGACGACGGTGTCGCGCCTCAGACCCAGGAGCACGTGTTCCTGGCTCGGACCCTCGGTATCGACGAGCTCATCGTCGGCGTCAACAAGATGGACGTCGTCGACTACAAGGAAGACACCTACGACGACGTCGTCGAAGAGGTTACCCAGCTCCTCAACCAGGTCCAGTTCAACACCGAAGACGCCTCGTTCATCCCGATCTCGGCGTTCGAAGGCGACAACATCGCCGAATCCTCGGACGAGACATCGTGGTACGACGGCGAAACGCTGCTTGAGGCACTCAACGCCCTGCCAGCGCCACAGCCACCAACGGACGCACCACTGCGACTCCCAATTCAGGACGTCTACACGATTTCCGGAATCGGTACCGTCCCAGTCGGACGTATCGAGACCGGTGTCATGAACATCGGCGACGACGTCTCCTTCCAGCCAAGCGACGTTGGCGGCGAGGTCAAGACCATCGAGATGCACCACGAAGAGGTGCCAAAAGCAGAACCCGGTGACAACGTTGGATTCAACGTTCGTGGCATCGGTAAGGACGACATCCGCCGCGGTGACGTCTGTGGCCCAGCCGACGAGCCACCAAGCGTCGCCGAGACGTTCCAGGCACAGGTCGTCGTCATGCAGCACCCATCCGTGATCACGGCCGGCTACACCCCGGTCTTCCACGCACACACCTCGCAGGTCGCCTGTACGATCGAGTCCATCGACAAGAAAATGGACCCATCGAGCGGCGAAGTCGCCGAGGAGAACCCAGACTTCATCCAGTCGGGTGACGCTGCAGTGGTCACGATCCGACCACAAAAGCCTCTCAGCATCGAGCCATCCAGCGAAATTCCAGAACTCGGGAGCTTCGCAATCCGCGACATGGGTCAGACCATCGCGGCCGGGAAGGTCCTCGAGGTCCACGAGAAATAGATGCAGCAGGCACGCGTTCGACTCGCGGGTACGAGTCCAGACGACCTCGACGACATCTGCGACGACGTCCGCGAGATTGCGAACAACACCGGCGTCAACCTCAGCGGTCCGATTCCGCTACCGACCAAGACCCTCGAGGTGCCGACCCGGAAGTCGCCTGACGGCGAAGGCACCGCGACGTGGGAGCACTGGGAGATGCGCGTCCACAAGCGCCTGATCGATCTGGACGCCGACGAACGCGCACTCCGACAGCTCATGCGCATTCAGGTGCCAAACGACGTTTCGATCGAGATCGTCCTCGAGGACTAACGCCTCGATTCGATTTCGGTCCGTTTCGCGCGACCCCATTCGAACCCATTTTCGATCACCCGTTCCGAGCGTGAGTGGTGACACACGTGGCGTCCGGTAATACACTTTTGTAGCTCGTCAGCATAGCTAGAGGTAGCTATGTCGGAGCGTTCTGCCAGTCCCGTCTTCGAGTTGCTGATCATCTTCATCATTGTCTTCCTCAGCCAATGGGTCGCCGAAGCCGTTGACCTCATGACGACGTTGTTCGTTCTGTCACCCCCAATTGCAGATCACCCGTGGACAGTCGTGACGAGTGTTTACGCACATGGCAACGTTGGCCACCTGCTCTCGAATAGTATCGCGCTCGTGATCTTCGGGTGGCCCGTTGCTCGAGCAACGACACGTGTTCGATTCCACGTGTTTTTCCTCGTCATGGGTGCACTTGCCGGCATTTCCGAAATCGTGTTGTCGGCACTGTTGGCAGTCGTCTCGTCCGCCATGGCAGCCATTTTACCATTTTTCACCATCCCGACGTTTCCGCCGACCGGTGGCGTTCTCGGCGCGAGTGGTGCCGTGTTTGCACTCATGGGCTATCTGCTCGCCGGCAACCGGTTCTCGTCGGGCATCGCCTCCGTAATACAGATTCCACAGTGGCTCGCCTGGGTCGTCTTCCTCGGCTTCGCTACGGCCATCACCCTCGCAACCGCAGCCCCAGGTGTTGCACTGATCGCTCACTTCACCGGTTTCCTCCTTGGCCTGCTCGCTGGACGGGCTCGAGTACTCAACGTCGGACCACAGGCTGCCAGTGGTCAGCCACAGCGTGAGCAGTTCTAACGGATTCGTCCACTTCTCACACGTTGCCGAGGAAACACAAGCTACAAATAGATACCACGGGTTAGAATCAGGTGCGGGCTCGTAGATCAGTGGTAGATCGCTTCCTTCGCAAGGAAGAGGCCTCGGGTTCAAATCCCGACGAGTCCATTCAACTTTTGACACGTCTCGAAGTGTCCAGTTAGTCGCGTCTGTAGCGACTGACGCCGAATTATGCACCGAACAGATAGGCGTACAAACCCCCGCTGAAAATCGAAGGACGATCGGCTTCGAATCCGAGTGTACGCTGTCTGGCGATTTCACCGAAGGAAAACAGGGGTGGTCGGCGTGAGTACCACCTTCGGCATGTTATTCAGTCAGTCGACGTGTCAGAACTGCGGGAATCACGTCAGCGACAAATTCAGCCGTGTCTACGGTGACAACCAGAACCGGGTTCACCGCTGTTCAGACTGCGATTCGTATCGGCGACTGACTTGAGGATCTGCAGGTGGGAAAGTGCTCGAGATACCGGACCCAGAAACGGCCAACGGCCACCAAGGAGGTGAGCCCGATGTCTGAGTTCGTCCGGGCCAGCCGTCTGTATCACGTCTCGAGTCGAACGCCCATAGCCCATCCAGCCCATCAAGCGAGTGACGACGACGTTCGCCACGTGCCCGAGGATCGGAAGATTCGAACCGACGGTGGTCACTCTGATGACAGTATTGTTCAGTGATCCACGATCCATTCATGGTCGCAGCTAGTACATTTGAGCGCAACCCTACGTCCGTTTCCAAGTAGGGTGCTCCAATTCTCCTCGTCACAAAGCGGACAGAGGATACTTTCCATTGGATCTGTGCCGAAGGACTGTTCGGCTAAAGTGATTGTCCCAAAACTAGTAGGGACTGAGCAGGCCCTACGGACGAGTTGGACGACCCACACGAGGTTTGACTGTGACGATAACGACAACGAGAAGATTCGAACCGACGGTGGCTAGCCTGTAGCGGTCCAGATTATAGCTGGTGGGTCCACTCGTGGCTGCAGTTCGGACATTCAAAGTCTGCCACAACTACCCCTCCAGAGGCGTATTTAGCAATTCGTTCCCCCAGCCCGTCGTCGCATTCCGGACATTGGGCTCTCATTCCTATACTCGAGAGTAGTAACCCTCCCCTGATTAATCTGCCACCGAACTATGTGTGTAGTTCATTCCTCGAATGCAATGTGTCTCACTTCAGAGACTGTTCACTGTAGCGGAATATGATCATACAGAGTAACCGATATTGGTCACTATGAGACGTGAGTGAACGGCCGTCCGTCCGAACAGCGCAGGGACCGTCGACGCACCCTCGAGGTGAGGCTATCTGTGGACGTTCACAAGCGATGAGTGAATAAACGGAAGAGATGTTTTATAATTCCACATATAGTTCCCAGTGGGTAGTCTAGAGATGAACTTCAATATTTAGGTTAAAAGGACAGATAGGAACACAAAATAAGCACTGAAGAGATCTTTCTGAGTTGTTTTTCTTAGTAGAGGGCAAAATATATTGAATATCTCGAAAGATATTCTCGAGATCAATAATCTATGGTACTGATCTCGAGAGACTGTATACCGGGCTCTAATCGGATATATGGCTAGTTGAGGAAGATCAATGAGCGTGCTCAATGAGTATCGACAGGTACCAAACTTCCTGTTAGAGAAAACTATCAGATTGTTTTTTCTAGCTACTCGAGTCGACCAGCGACCACAAAGAAAACTGCGGGTCGCAGTTATGATTTGCCGACGCCTTCTGCCAGCCCTTTGACGATGTAGCTCTGGAGCAAGAAGAAGACGATCAGCATAGGGATCGTCGCACCGAGTGCGCCGGCCATGAGCATGTCCCAGTTGAGGGCGTACTGGCCGATCCACTCGGCCATGCCTGGCGGCAACGTCTTGCGTTCAGAGTCGTTGATCAAGACCAGTGCGAAGACGAACTCGTTCCACGCGAGCACCCACGTGAAAATCGCGGTCGTCGCAATTGCCGGTGCCGACAGCGGGAGCACGACCCGAACGACAGCGCCAAATCTGGTACTGCCGTCGATCATCGCTGCCTCCTCGAGCGATTCGGGGAGGTTTTCGTAGAATCCACGGAGCATCCAGATTGCAAACGGCAGGGTAAACGCAACGTAGGCGATCACAAGTCCCGTAAGCGTGTTGAACAGCCCGAAGTCCCGGAAGACCAGGAACAGCGGGATGGCCAGTAAGATAGCGGGGAACATCTGCGTGATCAACAGGAACGTTGCGACGGCTGTTCGGCCACGGTAGCGGAGGCGACCGATACTGTATGCGCCGAGCGTACAGACACCAACGCTCAGGATGGTTGCACCGACGCTGACGATCAGGCTGTTGCGGAACCAGTAGCGGAAGTCAGACTGGTACCACACCTGTCTGTAACCGGAGAGATCAACGCCGGCAACCCATGCGACTGGGTCGCCGATGAACGACTCAAAACCGGTTTGGTTGAACGAGACAACGGCCATCCAGAACACTGGAAACAGGATAATAGCAATGAGTGACCACAACAGTGTGTGGAAACCAATTGCTTTCACGCGTTGGGTTTGCTCATAATCCAGTGCGAGGAAGCCGTCGTTCGTTCGCTCCTCGGGAATGGAATCGGGCTGTGTATCTGTCGCCATAGTTATTTCCCTCCAATGTCTTCACGGTAGAGTCGCAGGTAGATCAGGCCGTACGTCATCATGACGATTAGCATGACAACGGCAATTGCACTGGCCAGTCCCATCTGGCTCAGGTGGAACGCCCGTTCGTAGATGTACACCGGTAACACCATCGAGGAGTTTCCGGGGCCACCGCCAGTCATCACGTAAATCAACGTGAAGTGATTGAGCGTCCAGAGACTCATCAAGAGCGTCATCACGACCGCAATTGGTTGCAAGAACGGCATTGTGATGTGTCTGAACTGATCAACTTTCGTCGATCCGTCGACACGTGACGCCTCGTAGAGGTCGCCAGGAATCCCCTTCATGCCTGCCAGGAAGGTAAGCATGAAGAAGGGGAAGTTCCGCCAGACCCAAGCGAGCATAATCGAGAACAGTGCATAGCGCGAGCTTGCGATCCACGGCAGTCCTTCAGAAATTCCGGTCAGTCTGAGGAAACCGTTGAGTGGTCCTAACTCGAAGTTATACATCAGTCGCCAGTTCAGTGCAATCGAAATGAACGGCACTGCCCACGGAAGCAACAATAGCGTCGTCGCAACTGATCGGCCCCGGAAGTCACGGTTGAGCATGATCGCAAAGCCGAGGCCAATCAGGGCCATGACGATGACGGCTGCGAACGCCCAGACCAATGTATTCCGCATCACAATCCAGAACTCGGTCCACCCGAGGATGGTGATGTAGTGCTCGAGTCCGACGAACTCTGGGTCAGCAATCCCGTCGTACTCGAAGAAGCTGAGGTAAACCCCACGAAAGAGGGGATATACACTCACGAGCCCAAGCGCCAGCAGTGATGGGAGTAAGAACAACCATCCCCAGACGCTCTCTTTCGAAAGCCAGTGATAGTACTCCCGGGGGAGTTCGAAATTTCGGAGTTTGTCTGTCGTAGTTGCCATATGTAGTGACTGTAACGATGGAGGGGGTCGCTTCGAACGGGGAAGACAGCGGGCGAGTTACTCGTACGGGTTCCAGATCTGTGGCGTGTCGCCGTTGCCTTCGATCCAGTCCGTAAGTTCGTCCGGTGCGTCCTCGAGTTCAGGCATCTCGTCGTTCTGTGGGAGGTCGTAGTCGACTTCGCCACTGATCGTATCGCGAACGTGGTTTGCCTGCTCGACGATGGCTTCCTGTGGGTCGTCGTCCGCACCGAGGATACCCGAGATCGCGACCGAGTAGGCGTCCATCTCGCCCTCGAGGTCGCCGAGGAACGGTGCACTCAGTTCGGGACCGGTAATCCCGTAACGAGCGGTGTCTTCGGCCTGGTCGAGGCGGGCGTCGATCCACTCGTCGGGGATGTCCGTGTTGTTCTCGGTGAACGGCGGAATCTCTTCTTGAGCCTCTCGAACGGGCAGGAAGTTCGGCGCAGCCTCCGGGAAGTACCCTTCCATCGTGTCCGGAAGCGTCATGTACTCAATGAACTCCATGGAGAGGTCGTCGTCGACGTTGTACTGCGTGTAGTCGGATTCGAACGCCGAGAGACAACTGCCGCCCATGAAGGCTGTGTTCGTCCCCATTGGCCCTTCTGGAATCGGCGCGAGTTCGGTCACCTCGGCGATATCCTCGCCCTCGCTGACCATCTCGTTTGCGGCGTCACCGCCGTTGAGCATCATCGCGACGTTACCCTCACGGTAGAGTTGTTCGGCGTCGGTGCCGTCCATGCCAGCCCAGCCGCCGGGTGCAATATCCCACTCTTCTTGGAAGCTTGCCATCCAGAGGTGGCTGAACAGCGATGTTGGACTGTCAAGTTCGACCGACCACTCGTCTCCGTCGTGGTCGAAGAACTCGCCGCCGGATTGGACGGTGGCCCCGTAGAGAATCTGTCCCGTTCCGGTGTCTTGTGCGGCACCCGAGACGAGACCGTTTTCGTCGGTTTCGTCCGTGACATCGATTGCCGCGTTGATCATCTCCTCCCACGTCTCAGGGATGCTGTCGTGGCCAGACTCCTCGAGGAGGTCCATGTTCGCGTAGAAGTTTCGCACTTCGATGAACCACGGGAAGCCCCACTTTTCGTCGTCGTACAGCCCCCAGTAGGAGGGCGTTTCGTACCAGTCGTCGTGGTCTTCGTACAGTTCGGTATTTGGCTGGACGACGCCGCTTGCACCGTAGTCGACGGCGTGCTCGTTAGCCATCTCACTGACGTTCGGCGTGTTCGCGCCCTGAATGGACGAGGTCCACTGCTCGAACACCTGGTCCCACGTGATGACGTTCGTCGTGAGATTGACTTCCTCGTCGGAATAGTCTTCGAACCCATCGGCAGTGTCTTCGATTGCCTCTGTTTCCTCTGGAATGTATCCCCGCATCGTCCACCAGAGGAAGTCACCATCGCCTGTTCCCTCAGTATCGTCGCTTCCGAACCCATCGAGACAGCCAGCAAGTCCCGCAGTGGCACCGGCAGCCCCCATTGCACCGGCCGTCTCCATGAATCCCCGCCTCGAGTAGTCCTCAGCGTCTGCATCGGAGTGAGCTGCTGATGGCTCACTCGAGTCAGCACTCTCCCCCTCGTTGGGCATGTTCGTTCCTGACATAGTTCTACTCACAAGATACCGAGGACGGTATAAATATCTTTGTGATTTATAACCTGTATTTCGACAAGGAGCAGTTGAGGTGTGTGACGTATCCGAATTCGAGGAAAACCTCATCGAGGTGGTGAGCAGAACGTTCGAGTTTCGATCGGGAAGAGGGGGTGTCGAAGGCAATCTTTTATTATGATTCGAACGAACCTATTGAACGATCATGGCGGTACGAAACCTTTCGTCGCAGACAACGAGCATAGCTGGGGGGCTGCTGGCCGGATTCATCGTCCTTGCAGCTATTGGTGTCTGGTTTATTTATCAACAGGCCTGGGGGCTCGTGTTCGAGCTTGCATACGTTCTTGGGTTATTAATCGTGTTTTTGATCGCAGCCGATCAGTTGCTCGTTCGATAATCGTCAGACGAAAGGACTTATGAGACAGATACGCCACCTCCAGAGAGATGCCGGAGCATAACGCGACGTCGATTGGCAGTTGGGAACGGCTACCCCCCGAGGAAACGAGACAGGGGATCAAAGCGGCTGCAGCCGAGATGGGTGGGCTGGTTCGGACCACACTGGGCCCAGTCGGCGTTGACAAGATGATTGTCCGCCGGATGGACGACGACCGACTCCGTACGTTCATCACCAACGACGGCGTTGCGATCATCGAAGAGTTCGAAGGCGAAACCGACCATCCGATCGCAAACCAGTTTATCCACCTCGCTGAGGCCCACGAAGACGAACTCGGCGATGGAACGACGACGATGACGCTGCTCGCTAGTGAACTCGCAACCGCCGGAATCGACCTCATAGAAGAGGGCGTCCCACCGGCTGCTGTCGTTGATGGCTTCTCGATTGGTGCCCAACGCACCCTCGAGGTCTGGGACGAAATTGGCATCCCAGTCGCCGATACACCCCAGCCAATGAGTCGCGGATCGTTTGATGAATCGAAACTCGAGCAGATCGCTCACTGCGGGATGACGAACGGCCGGCAGGGCGAGTGGCGACTTGAGGAACTATCGAGCGATGTCGTCGAAGCAGTGCTTCGCGCGTGGGAACCACAACGTGGAACGGTCCACCTCGGTTACGTCTCGATTGAGGCGATTCCCGGCGGAGACGCCGGCGCATCCGAGTTGATCCCCGGTACGCTCCACCCATACGAGCCGATGGCCGGCAACAAGCACTTACCTGTCGACGGTGGGGTTCTCGTCATCGAGGGCTCACTCGAGCCGCGTTCGATCCGAGCGAACGTCACGATCAGCGGCGACTACGACGGCTCGCTCGGTGGCCTCGGCGACGACGCCAGTACAATCGCAGACGCAGTCGCCCAGTCGAACGCCGACGCCGTGTTCGTTACTGGGGATGTGACCGCTGCGATCGGAACGGAACTCGCCACCCGTGGGATCGTCTGCTTCCGGAACGTCAAGGAATCCGACCTCGAGCGCCTCTCGCGGGTGACCGGCGCGACGATTCGCGGGCCAGTCACGCCGACGGCACCTGGGAGGCTCGACGACTGTGGACGCGGACAGGTCAGACTGCGCGACGCCGAGGGCGACAAAACCTGGCTTGAGGTTACGGCACCGGACGGCCTCGAGCCACGAAGTCTCGGATTCGTTGTCCGTGGTGGCACCGAAAGTACGGCAGCCGAGACCCGACGCCGGATCAAAGTTGGCCTCAACGCTGTTCGTGCAGCGGTCAAACGACCGGTTGCACTCCCCGGCGGCGGTGCAGCTGAACTCGAGGCTGCCCGTGCAGTCACTGATCTGGCACCGAAGTTCGACGGTCGCGAGCAGTTAGCGATTGAGCGATTCGGGGCGGTCCTCGAGTCACTGCCGCGGACGCTTGCGCGAAACGCGGCACACGATCCGATCGATGCGATGGCTGAGTTGCGTGCGCGCCATGACGCCGGGCACGGACGAGCCGGAATCGATGCGAACGGACGGCTCGTCAATGATGTCGTCGCCGAAAGTGATGCTCTCGATGCCCAACTCGTTCGAACGAGTTGTTTGACGCGCAGCGTCGAGTTTACGAATTCGCTGTTGACGATTGATGGTGTTGTGTTCAACACCGCGCCGCCGTTTGATCCCGACGAGGTGCCGACGCCTAGACGAGGAATGCGATAATCACGCCGGCAAGCGTGACCGGCAACACACTCGCAACACTTCGTTTTTCGTCGATTTCGTACAACTGCTGAACGATTGGCAACATGAGAAAGCCGGTGACGATCCACGCGCCAGCTTTCAGTATCTGGACGGCGTGCATCTGGGGGGTGTCGTGGACGTACGAGTACGCCGTCGTCGCAAACTCGGTAAACTCATCGCCGCTTTCAGTCGTCACTGCCGCACTCTCAGCGGGAGCGCTCACGGTCAGGATGATGACTGACCCGATGAGAAAGACCGGAGCGAAAATCGCTGTCAGATACCCACCGAACTTGAACGTATCGAGGGCTAGATCGTGTTTTGACGAGAAGAAACCGGCGATAACGCCGATTAGCCCGAAGTAGACGAACCACGAAAACATGACAACGAAGGTTCCAAAGAACAGACTGACGACGAACGCCAGCGGCCACCAGGCGAACACGTATCCCTCGGCAATGACAGTCGGATCGCTCAGATACTCGAAGACGCCTCGCGTGAGCGCGTGCAATGCGACCCCAAACAGCGCCGGAAGCCATCCGTACTGCCGGATAACACTGATCATGGCCGAGATGTCATCTGCATCTAACAGTTCGCGCCATGGTCGAACTATCGTCCAATCCGACGTGCTGGAACCCGCGCGCTGGCTCATACTCGCTCCTGCGCCCTATCAGCAAAAAAGATGGCGTTTACCGACTCCCAATTAGGCCGTTGGCGGCGCTTCCTGTTCTTCCTCGGCAACGTGTGCGATGTTTGCCCCGGTGTCCGCGTCAAAGAGGTGCGCCTGCTCGAGGCTAAGATCGAGGTACACCTCGTGTGCATCGGGCGAAATCGATTCGGGATCGATGAACGCCTTTCGCTCGTTCACTTCGCCTTCCGGTGAGGATTCGTCTTCCTCGAGTGCTGCAGCATCACTTGAGACCAGACTCTCGTCGTCCGTCTCAGCCTCGAGTGTGAAGTACAGCAGGTCGCGTGCACCGAGTGGTTCGATGATGTCGATGAAGGCGTTGACGTGGCCCTCGCCGCTGGTTCGGTTCACGTTGACGTGTTCGGGGCGGACACCGAGTTTGAGATTCGATGCACCGACGGTTTCGATCTGCTGTGCTCGCTCGGCGTCGATTGGGATGGTGACGTCACCGGTGAGTCGACCGCCGTTTTCGGTTGCTTCGTACTGCACATCGAAAATGTTCATCGACGGACTGCCGATGAACTGTGCGACGAACAGGTTGCGCGGGTCGTTGTAGACCTCACGCGGCGTGCCGACCTGCTGGAGTTCACCGTGGTTGAGAATCGCGATTCGATCGGACATCGTCATTGCCTCCTCTTGGTCGTGAGTGACGTAGATCGTCGTCGTATCGAGTTCTTGCTGGATGCGCTGTAGCTCCGTGCGCATGTGTTTCCGGAGTTTAGCGTCGAGGTTCGACAGCGGCTCGTCAAACAGGAACACTGCGGGTTCACGGACGATTGCGCGCCCGGTCGCGACACGCTGTTGTTGCCCGCCCGAAAGCTGTTTCGGACGATCGTCAAGCAGTTCCGGAATCCCCATCAGTGCTGCAGCCTCCTCAACGCGGTTGTAGATCTCGTCGTCTGGCAGATCGGTCGACCGTTTCAAGCCAAACGCCATGTTCTCGCGAACGCTGAGGTGTGGATACAGCGCGTAACTCTGGAACACCATTGCGATGTCGCGATGGCGAGGTGGGAGCATGTTGACTACCTCATCGCCGATCGCGATTGTTCCCCCCGAGATATCCTCGAGTCCCGCCACCATCCGGAGTAGTGTCGACTTCCCGGACCCACTCGGTCCGACCAGTGTGAGAAACTCACCGCTTCGAATTGTCAAATTGAAGTCCTCGACAGCGACAATCTCGCCACCGTACACCTTCGTCACGTTCTCGAAATCGATCGAACTCATTGGTACACACGTTCGAAAGCAAAAGATAATATTCTTTGGGGTGGGTTCTGATGGTAATCACCATGGAGAGGACTCGAGTATATTCCAGTATTCTAACTGCTCACGCAGAGAAAGCAGTCAACACGGTAGAAGAACAGCACACTTGAGGCGGCCACGACCTGCACAGATGTCGCTGTTGTATACACTTATGTGTCAGGACACCTCACCACATGGTACAGATGAACGTTGGTGTACTTACGGCGCCCCTGTATGATCAATCCGTAGAAGAAGCAATCGAGTACTTAGATAGCATCGACGTCGACGCCATCGAACTCGGCTGTGGTGGCTTCGTCGGCGATGAGCACCTGAGTACAGACGCGCTGGACGACGAAGAAACGCAGGCTGAACTGCTCGAGGCTGTCGACCAGTACGAGATGGAGATTAGCGCGCTGGCGACACACAACAACCCAATTCATCCGGATGACGAGCGAGCGGCCGAAGACGATCAGCAACTCCGAGATGCAATTGCACTCGCTGGCCAGCTTGGGGTCGATGCGGTCACCTGCTTTTCGGGTCTCCCCGGCGGAAGCCCGGATGACGAGACGCCAAACTGGATCACCGCCCCATGGCCACCGGAGCATCTGGAGGCACTCGAGTACCAGTGGGACGTTGCCATCGATTACTGGAGCGAGATTAACGACCACGCAGAAGAGCACGGCGTCGATGTCGGTATCGAGATGCACCCGAACATGCTGGTGTATGAACCTGAGGGCATGTTGAAACTCCGTGAAGAAGCCGGCGACCGTATCGGGGCGAACTTCGATCCGTCACACCTCTACTGGCAGGGAATCGACGTAACCGAAGCGATTCGCGTCCTCGGCGAAGACGATGCAATTCATCACTTCCACGCCAAAGATACCAAGGTCTACGACACCAACGCTCGAGTGAAAGGCGTACTCGATACGGCATCCTACACCGAGGAGGCCGACCGCTCGTGGCTGTTCCGCTCGATTGGCTACGGCCACGGCGAAGAACACTGGAAAGATGTCGTCTCGACGCTCCGAATGGTCGGCTACGACGGCGCGCTCTCGATTGAACACGAAGACTCGCTGACCAGCGGTCGAGAAGGTCTCGAGAAAGCAGTTGACGTCCTCTCTCGGGCCGTCTTCGAGACGGAACCTGGCGACGCGTACTGGGCCGAATAACACCATCAAGCAGCGATCGTTTTTTCGCAGTCACTGACTGACAGCAACCAGCACAGCGGTGTCGGTCGACTCCCTATTCAGAAGTCGGAATCTATTTGCGAATCGAAATAGGTGAGATAGTCAATCGATGACATACGACATTATTCAGGTTGGAACGGGTGGCCAAGGGGAACGCTGGTGCCGTGAGTATTTGCCACCAAACGTCGAGAACGGACTGCTCAACGTCGTTGCCGCAGTCGATACGGACGACTCAGCACTGGAAAATGCTAAAGACGGTCTCGGCCTAACCGACGAACAGTGTTACACGGACACAGAGACGGCCTTTCGAGAACAGGATGCCGACTGCTGTGCGATCGTTGTCCCACCGCAGTTTCACGAAGCGATTGTCGACCACGCACTCGCACACGACCTACACATCCTCTCGGAGAAGCCCATCGCAGACACGCTCGAGGCGGCCGTCCGAATCGCAAAAAAAGTCGACCGCGCGGGAAAGCGAATGGGCGTGACGATGAGTCATCGGTTCGACCAGGACAAAACAACACTGCGGCAGGAACTGCAATCCGGCGAGCACGGGCCGCTCGATTATCTGCAGCTTCGCTTTACCTGTAACTGCCGCTCGTACGGCAGTTGGGGTGCGTTCCGACACGATATCGAGGATACGCTCCTCATCGAAGGCGGCGTCCATCATCTCGATATTCTCGCTGATCTCGCAGGCGCGCGATGTGAGACGATCTACGCCCAGACGTGGCTCCCCGAGTGGGGTGAGTACGCCGGTGATGCACAGGCGCTCGTCAACATGACGTTCGAGAACGGTACCCGCGCCGTCTACGAAGGGGCGAAAACCAACGCCGTTGCCCTCAATGGCTGGGGCAACGAGTACATTCGTGCCGAATGCCGTGACTCGACACTCATCCTCGATGAACGAGCCCTCGAGCAGTACGCCTACGATCCCACTGCCGAACCGCAGTTAGGCAACGGCGTCGACGACGGTGCAGCCGAATCGATTCCACTCGCGACGGATGGGCCATGGGCGAACACCTGGCTCATCGAGCAGTTCGTTGAGTGGCTCGAGGGTGGCGATCCGATGGCAACAAACGTCCACGACAACCTCCAATCGATGGCACTCATCGAGGCCGCAATCAAGAGTAGCACCACTGGCGAACCCGTCGCAGTGCAAGAACTTCTCACAGAAACGAACCAACTTGTGTCGCTCGAGTGACTGGTCTGGAACGGTAATTCTATCATACAGCAGGTAAAATCATTGTGAACACTGGGTGAGAAAGAGTGGATCACCGTTCTTACGCAACGCCTCGGAGAAATGTTGGTAAGAGAAAATTACGAAATAACTATTATTGTACTCAACAATTCAGATAGAATGTAAGTGTGTTCTCAACAATTACGGCCATACATTCGTAAATACAGTGAACATAAATATGATGTTTTTTCACAATCAGTCGTTAGAATATGCGCATTGGTGCCGTTGTTCATGTAGCAAAGCTATTGGTAGACTAACCAGACAGAAATAATGACTCGTGCAGCGTTTTCATTACTTACACATCAGTATACATGCCTGGACACTAGCTGTGTCAGGGAAAACACCAGTGAGCATTGGACAACGCAATACAGCAGGAATACGATAGCCCGGTACTCAATCGGTGCGGGGTGCGAGAACCTCATCCGGTCGGATAGAGAGAATAACGCGTTCAGTCTCAATCGGGTTGTCGTACGCAGATCCCGTATACCGGTGGGCAAGTTCATCGATGTGCTCGCGTGCTCCGTCGGTTGTTATTTCCTCAACCTCGCCAAGCACCGAGAGGTACTCGTAGGGGTTCTCTGGATCGACCATGCTGAGCCCGACAGCGGGAGTAGCCTGTACGTTGCGTTCTTTCTGCCGACCGCGCTCTGTGTTGACCAGCAAGCGATCTGACTCGAGATCATAATCGATCCAGACGGGTGTTACATGTGGAACGCCATCTGGCGTAACCGTCCCGAAGTGAGCGAACGTTTCCTTTTCAAACAAGTCGTGAAGGGCAGCAGGGATTGATGCCATACGATGTATATCACGCTGAATCCCCTTCTGTGTACGGGTAGGTTCGGGTACCAAACTGCAGTCAGTTACAGATCGCGCAGACGAATTCCATTGTCAACTAACCGAACATTTCGCTCTCGCTCGAGATGGGGTGCCAGCTCATCATGTTCATACAGTTGCGCAATAACATCGGCGTACAGTGTTCGCCAGGTCAGTGCATACACCGGTGACTGGCCCCATGCTCGCAGTTCCGGAACGAGTTCATCGTACGTTTCGTATCGCGCTTCAAAGCGATCGATCGCCTCGAGAATGCGACCCGCTGCCTCGCGGTCGTCGTCTGCATCCGCAATCGCTTGATTGAGTCGGCGCTCCCAATCGGCGACCGCCGTCTGCATATCTGTCGCCGTAGCAGCCTCGTCATCAGGCAGTTGCTCGAGTAATGGTTCTGGGACGCCGAGTGAAATATCGTCCATATCAGCACGTAGCAGGGCCTGTGATAAGAAACCTGCTGGCAACGCGTTCCATCCGATCCACATCTATTTTGTATCGCACTATATCATTTATTGTCCGAGCTGGTAGCCAGTAGCTATGAACAGTCTCACAGCGGTTGCAACCGGCAAGAGAGAGAGCCGAACGCACCAGGTGATCAAAGAATTACATCCCCTCCACCAACGGCGGATTCGCTCGAATCAGAGTGACGTGGCGCTCACGTACCGTATTAGAATATCGGAGAAGAAGCCGACACACAGTCCACAAAGAAGTCATTGTGAAAGACGACACCATCAAAATCACAATCTAGTGGGCACAGAACGTTGGTCACCCCACAGAGCCGACGGCCTCACAGCTGTTTCACAGGATGAACCAAGGGAAACTCCGCCACTTGTCGGTTACTACACCCACGTGGGACCCATCACATTCCACCTCGCTGAACTGGCTATCAGTTATTGAGCGCCCGAGCAGTGATACTGTCGCTCGAGTGAATGCAGTGTGCGTCGCTCATGAGACCCGACGGGACGAGACAGGCATCATACAAATCACCGCAGAAACGACGTACGCGTAGCCGAACGCAAATTAATATGTGAAAGACAACGGTAAATAAGTGACTACACCTGCCCACGGGACAGTAAATAATAAATTAATATATAGAACGTAGCCATCGGGACAACGCTCTGAAGCAGCGGTGAGAAACAAACAGTAAATCACGTCTATGAAAAACACACTCAATACGCCCTGAAAGACTCGAAATAAGGAAAATCGAGCACCACATTTATAGCCGTCAGTCCAGTTGTAGATAGCAGTGAACATGGCCACCGCTGCGCCAGTGGCACGCTGTCGAATGTGCCCACCTCGAGCGCCCCGCGGTCAGCACTCCTCTCGGCTGAGAGGCGGTCGGCCGATTCGCAGACACGCGAGTCCTGTATCGAGTCGCGTGTACAAAGGAGGTGAGGGACAGTTTTTACAAGCAGCGCACGCTTGCTGTATTAGTCGCACGAACCGGAGACACACTATCGGGTACGGCGACGGGAGAGCAGGACGCCGACGCGCGAAATGGAGTGCTCTTGGTATGGACACACGGAATTCCCGAGTGACCAACCAGGTTGGTGGACAGCCACAGTGCCATAGACCGCCACAACCGGGGAGCGTGTGCGTGCAGACTGAACGGACGAACTTATACGAATGATACGATCATGACTGCAGGAGCCGGGAGTACGGATACCGCACAGATTCTCCTCGTTGAGGACAACCCCGGAGACGTTCGACTCACGAAAGAGGCGTTCAAACAGGGACGCATCGAAAACGACCTCCATGTCGTCTCTGACGGGACCGAAGCACTCGATTTTCTTGCACAGCAAAACGAGTACAGTGACGCACCGCGGCCGGATCTCATCTTGCTCGATCTCAACCTCCCGCGAACCGACGGTGAAGAGGTACTACTCGAACTGAAAGCTGATCCACAGCTTCGGTCGATTCCAGTTATCGTGCTCACGAGTTCGCGTGCGGAAGAAGACATTGCACGCTCCTACGAGTTGCACGCAAATGCCTACCTCACGAAACCCGTCGACCCAGACGAGTTTATCGAGACAGTCCGTGCGTTCGAGGAATTCTGGTTTTCCGTCGTACGGCTTCCACCAGAGGTCGAACAGCAATGAGTGAATCCGACGCATACACCCGATCCACCACAGACGAGCAGGCTGTAGACGAGGAAACCGGTGACGAAGAGACCAACCTCGAGAGAGAAAGCGACACAGCAGCCACTGAAACCTTGCGGATCCTCCTGATCGAGGATAATCCGGGCGATGCACGGCTGATCGAAGAGATGCTCAAAGACACCGAGGAACTTGCCCAGCGAGTCAGTGGTGACGGTGCCGTCACGGAAACCCCGTCAATCACCCATAAGGCACGACTTGAGGAGGGGCTGGCTGTCCTCTCGGAGACCGCCACCGATATCGTCTTGCTCGATCTGAACTTGCCCGATAGTACTGGACTCGAGACGCTCGAGTCTGTCCACGAGGAAAGTGAGGACGCACCCATTGTGGTGTTGACGGGACTCAGGGATCAACAGGTCGGCGTGCAAGCGATACAGCGCGGAGCACAGGACTTTCTGGTCAAAGATGAGGTGACGAGTGAGTTACTCATCAGGACGATCCATCACGCAATCGAACGCGCTCGCCAGGAACTCGAACGCCGACGCCAGCGCGAACAACTGGAGTCACTCAACCGCCTCAATCGAATCGCCCACGACATTACGCACGCAGTGATCACAACGGAAACCCGGGCAGAACTCGAACAGCGAGTCTGTGACCGCCTCGCAGAATCGGACGCCTATCGGTTCGCCTGGATCGGTGGCGTCAATCCCGGAAGCGACCAGGTCATGCCAAAAGCCGCGGCCGGTGTCGAAGATGGCTACCTCGAGACGGTCGATATCAGTGTTTCAGAGACTGATCCCTCGGGGCAGGGGCCATCTGGAATCGCACTCCGAACCGGTGAGGTGCAGGTCGCAAACAATATCCAGACGGATCCGACGTTCGAGCCATGGCGTAGTGCAGCCACAGATCGTGGCTACGAGTCGTCTGTTGCAGTCCCGATTGTCCACGAGGATCTCGTCTACGGCGTGTTGAACATTTACGGCGAGTCTGCAGCCGAGTTTGCCAGCCCCGAAACGACGATCCTCTCGCGGATCGGTGACACGATAGCACACGCGATTACAGCGATCGAACGCCGCGATGCGCTTGTCAGTGACGCCGTTATCGAACTCGAGTTCCGCGTCGAGCAGATGGCCGATGAACTGGTCGCGCTGTCGGCAGAAGAGTCCTGTACGATCGAACTCGAGCAACTCGTCCGCGGTGACGAGACACTGCTTGCCTATGGGTCTGCGACGGATGTCTCCAAAGACGTGTTCGAAGATGCAGTCGCTGACACTGACGGTATCGACGATGTTCGTTTCCTCGCAGCCAAGCGCGAAGCCTTTGAGTTCGAACTCGTCGCACCGGCTGCCGTCTCGCTGTTTGAGACGATTGCGACGCACGGTGGCCGGGTTGACTCGGCGACGATCAGCGACGGCGAGTTCCGTTTCGTTGTCGAACTCCCACGCGGTCGCGATACCCGCCAGATGATCGAACTCCTCAGAGAAGATCACTCAGACGTCACCTATCTCGCACAGCGGACAACCGAACGGAGCGAGTCTACGAACGGGAACTCGACGAGCGTTCTCGAGGATGATCTCACGGAAAAACAACGGGCTGCCCTCGAGACGGCGTACTTTGCGGGCTACTTTGATTGGCCACGCGAGAGCACGGGCGAGGAGATCGCCGAACGTCTCGGTATCGCGCCTGCAACTTTCAACCAGCATCTCCGAACGGCAGAGCGAAAATTCTTCGACGCGACGCTCGACGAATAACTGGTTTGGGCTGTTTTCGGCGATAATCGGTTCTCGAGTGACGACGATAGTAGCGGCGTGGCCCTTCTGGCGGTCGAATCCGATGGGTTAGCTCGAGTGCAGAGTATCGGTGACTGCGAGTATGGTAAACTTCATAGTGCGATACAAAATCACCAGCACTGATGTTGCGAAGATACCTCTATGATGCACAGGTTTCACGACTAAACAGGCTGAAAGAACTCTCCGAGAGCCGTTGAGAACGCACTTCTGAGAAACCTATCGGATAGCTCTCAGGAAACCACTGGAGAAACCGCGCTCAGGACAGCGCTGGCGCTCCCGAGCGAGGAGAGTCCAGCGGAAACGAGTGGGTTAGTCGGGTGGGTCGAGGCCGTAATTCTTCTTGGCGAACGTCAGGAACGAGTTCGCCGTGAGCGCCGGCCCGTCCCCCACTTCGCCATCCAGTTCGAGTTGGACGAGGATATCCACCAGCCGCCAGCAGTTGTATAGGACACAGGCGAACGCGAAATTGAAGTACCGGAACCGGTGGTCGGGCGACTGTGTCTCTGCGAGGAACGTCTTCAGCTTCTTGAACCCGTTTTCGATACCCCAGCGCCGCTTATACCGGACCATTACCCGCCCGATCTGGTGCTTCATCTCCCGTTCGTCAGCGGGATCGACGTCTACCCACGGCAGGTTCGTCTCGAAGGGTACCGTCGGCGCTTCGACTCGTGTCGGCTCGTCGATCTCCTCCTCGTCCGCTACTTCATCGAGAAGATTCCTCAACGGCGAGTCGCTATCACGATCCGCCGAGAGCGGTGTTGTATCGCCGATGTCCTCGAAGTCTTCGATGAGTTCCTGGCGAATCGTCACGTCCGTGCCGTCATCGGCCTCGTCTTCTCGTTCCCACTCGCGCTTCGGGAGGTAGACCGCCTTCCGCGTCGGTCCATCGTCGAGTCGCTCCTGCTCGACGACGTCGAAGTCTTTGTCCTCGCTGGCGAGCTTGGCAATCTGGTGTTCGTGGTCGCTGCTGGACCGCACCACACCCGGATTCAGGTAGTGGACACCGTGGTCCTCGCAGGCGTCTTTGACGCCATCATTGGCGAACTCGCGGTCCATCATCACGAGGTCTAAGCCGGGGACGATGTCGGTCGCACCGTCGAGGAGATCGTCCACGATGTCGGCCCGCTTTCGACCACGTTCGACCGGGATCGCATCGAGGATTAGCGGCACATCGTGGCCGACGAGTTTGATGACGGCCCACTGGAAGAACGGTCCGCTCTCGCCCTTGTACCCCAGAATCCACGGCTCCTTGTTCTTCCCGCTGCTGTCGCGCGTGACCTGGCCGCACCACGGGTTGCCCTTCGTGAGGTCCAGAGCCGTCATCTGCGTGCGCCCCATCGTGTCCGTCGATTTCGCCCGTGCAACCAGCGTCCGAGCACTCTCGCGGAGCATCGTCCGAATGCGCTCGACGCCGAGTTCTTTCGTCTGGAGTCGGTGGGAGTCGCCTGACGGTGTTCGATCCCGCGTGGAGTCTTCCGCGAACGACTGCGCACCGTCGTTCGGATGCATGTCGGTCCGCATTCCGAGGTAGGACTGCTGTTCCCAGAACGCGCCCTCGGGGATCGAAGCGTTGTCGCCGCGATCGAGGGAGAAGCAGTCCTCGACGATCGGTTTCGCGCCCTTCCAGACCTCACGCGCCTTTTCGCGTGCGAGCGTGTCTTTGCTCTTCGACCGCGTCACCGTCCCAGTCGGCTGATTCGGTAAGAACTCGGGTTCGGGGGCAGGGATGTCGTGGTAGCGGGCGATGTCCACGACTACCTCGGCAGCTGTATGGACGGCCTCTTGTACGTCGGCGAGGCGATCTTCCCACGCCCGCCAGAGAGTAGATTGGTCGGGGATGTCCTCGAAGCCCAGCTGCGTGCAGAGGAACGGCTTCTGCTTCAGGTACTTGTAGAGGGCCGTGGCGTTCTTCCAGCCCTTGACACAGCGGAGGACGTGGGCACGGAAAACGGCGTTCCAGGGCTTCGGACTGCCCTGTTCGTGGTCGTAGGTATCGTAGAAGCGCAGGTAGCAGGCTGGGATTTCCGAAACGAGGTCCTCCAGGGAGACGGAGCGGTCGTACCGGTGCTGTTGCTCGTACGGATAGCTTTTGAGAGCGCCATCGACCATCTCCCGGAACGTCATGTCGAAGGACCGCGCTTCGACAATTTCGCCAGTATCCGCGCCGTAGAGCCCTTCTACCTCGTAGTCTTTCGGCGTGGACTCGTATCCAGCGCTGTCGAGACGCATCGGTGGACCGATCCGCTTCCACCGTGACCCCGTTGGGGCCTGTCCCGCGCGTGCTGTCACTACTCAGGAATTACGCGGCTTCGTATATAAACCTCCAGAATATACCAGCAACCCAGCTCCCTTTTCTTGTACCGGGCTGAAAATATTGATGAGGGGGTTCGGGAACCGCTAAATCCCTTCTGCTTTCCAATGGTAAGTTATATAATTCCTTTCTGTATGTGTCTGTAATAGATGGGATTTCGCCGTCCTCGGAAATCCAAATCCGACTCAGGTACTTCATCATCTCGGTCATCAGTGTCTCCAACATCGAAGGCGTCAAAAACGGCTCGTCGATCCAACCGCAACGCCACCCGCACTACAACCGACTCACAGTCATCTGCTGCTCGGCGTAGCCGGTCTGCTGCTGAGACCGATACCGATCACGCGGATCGAATCTGGCTCTCAACCGATGACTGCGAAGCGTTACTTGGCCACTCGGTACCCACAGCCTCTCTCAGGCGAACGCTCGAGCAGGTAGTAAACACCGAAGGTCGTGAGACAGTCGAACAGTGGGCCGACGAAGGGATGCCAGTCGAAATAATGGGTGATTCCGAGAAGATGGCTACGTTCCGAACGCGGCAAGCGCAGTCTCCTGACGCAGTTCCGACTGATATCGAACGGCAGAACGAGCTGTCGAAACACCGAAACAGATACACTCACCTGGATGATGACCAGTCTGGAGAGACAGCCGTTCCCGACCCTGTTCGCCGAGTTCTCTCCACACCTGGCCAGTCGCTGGATACGGCGGTCCAGTCGGACTTGGCCGAACGTATGGGTGACCGCTTCGACGACGTCACGATTCATACCGGCCCGGAAGCAGCGAAAGCCTGCGAGTCGATCGACGCTCGAGCGTTCACCGTGGGCTCGCACGTCGTGTTCAATCACGGAGAGTTCGATCCGGACAGCGCCACAGGCAAGTACCTGCTTGCCCACGAACTGGTCATACTCGCCAGCAGACGGACGGACAGGTCACTCGATTGCCGGCTGCAACAGAACTCGAGGTGCGAGATTCCTCGAGTGCGTACGAGCGTGAGGCGGACGAGCTTGCCAGTGAGGCGCTCCGATCGGATGCTGGTGTGGGGTCGCTCACGCCGAGCCAAGCAGCGCTGTCCGTCCAGCGGATGCACAAACACGAACTCCTCGAGGTCCTCGACGACGAACTCGAGGAAGACCTCTCCGAGGAGTTCGAGGACGGCCTGCCCGAGGAGGTCCTCGAAAAGCTACCGGAGGCGCTGCGTGAGGGCTACGAGAACGGCCATCCAGCGTTTACGCGGGCCTACGAGCGGGAGTTCGACAACGCGACGTTTCAGGATCTCACCAAATCGTCGTTCCGAAAGAGCGAGCGTTGGGGCGGTAAAGGATCGGTCCACTGGACCTGGGAAGAGATCGCCAGTTCGATTCTGTACAACAGTCGGGACGGGATCGAGAACCTCAGCGACCGCGAGCAGCGAACGCTGGCGCTGTTCATGAACGAATCCGACGAGATCGCTGCGGAGTTCGGAAAAGCGATCGAGCGCCACTGGCAAGGTCTTTCCGGAGGCGATTATCTTAACGAGACCGTCGAGAAAGGGACTGCCGGTGCGATGGTCGATTTCTCGCTCGGTCAGCCGTTTATTGCAACCACAGTGGGAGCGATTACTGCGCCTGTCAAAGCACAACTCGAGTATCAGGTTGATAAGCGTCTGCCGAAGGATTACGAAGAGTACGACGGACTTTCAGGTAAGCGAGAATTGCTTAGTGATTCATTTGGAGCTCTTACTGGAATCGAAGATGATGAATTTGCGAAAGAGGGTGATAAAGAAACCACGCCTGAAACTAAGCAAACGGAATTTGGGGACAGTAAATACGGCGATCAGATGCAAACTGGTGCGAAGATCGGCACCGAAGACCAGTCGATGGATCCAGAACAGGTCAAAGAAAACCTCCAAGAACTCAGAGCAATACAGAGCGAGGAGTGGATTGATCTAGGCCAGAGTCAACGTGAAGAGTACATTAAGACGTTGCAGGAAGTGGGACTGATGTCGCGTGTACTCGTCGGTACGATGGCATCGATCGATCCGGAAAACGTCAATCAATCGGATCCCGTTGGGTATGCAAAAAAGGGCACGACGAGTGCCGGTGTATCAGGATCTACTAGGACAGCAAAGACAGCAGGAAGCGATGTCGCTAACTCACGTAACGTTGATCTGGCTGAGGCACTGTCAGAGGGTGCATCGAAAGGGAGTATGAAAGGGATTGCAACCATCCTCACGAAAATAGTTACCGATGGGCTTGGCACTGAAGGGACAATCAAAGCGATAGGAGACAGAATAGAGGAAGACATTCTGAAAGCTGTGAAAGGAATCAGATCCCAACGGGAACAGACGCAGGATTCGAAGGAAACGTACGACGACCTCGTCGTCGAACTAATTAGAATATTGGATGAAGAGGAGCGTTTCGAGGATTATGACTAATAACGGATACGAATCGATGGATGCACATATTATCGGAGAAGATTCGGTAGGAATCGCAGTCGAAGTAACTGACTGCAAAGGATACACGAACCACGTGTTATTCGACCGGGATGGGGAACTCATTGGTCACGTACACGAACGATTCACAGAAGCAACCCAAACTGATCCAGAACCTGCCCGAATCCTCAAGCGGGTGCAGTTCCGGGCACGAAACGAGGCTCATCGCCAGACTGAAGCCGATCTTCTCCTTCCCATCCTCGACTGGACCGTCATTGAAGACACCATCGGCGTGCTCGAGTCGTTCGATGTTCCACAGATTATGGAACACTTCGAGGACTTTTACAAAGCGATTCAGAATCCGCCCGTCGACAACGTTGCCTATACTGCTCTGTTCCTCTTCCTGAACGATGACCGTAATGAACTTGTTAGACAATCAGATCCAGTAACGTTCTATCACGAAAACGATGATCTCGCTCACACAGAATTCTCTTTCGAGCGTGACCCAGACGCTTATGTTACGATCCCGCCGCTCGAGGAGATATTCGCTTGTGATAAGCGGTTTCGGGACCTTATGGTCCACCAGCTTAAATGTAGAATAAGAGACCTCCTCTACATGCAAGGGTGTCAGCCTCCAGAGAAGTACCGGGTCAACGGGTTAGGGGTCAACGATTCTGAAATTGTTCCCTTCAACGAACAAGCAAAGTAGATTTATGAAGGCAGAAATCATCGGCACTGAAGATAGCATTATTGGTGTAAAAGTTATCGATCCACGTGGAAATCAACATCTCGTTGAGATTGACGTTGAAGACGAGGATTCCAAAGATCTCCACGCCCAAGAATCGTATCCGCTCGACGCATCGAAGCGAACCAAAGAACAGGAACGTCTCATGAATCAAGTTGCAGCTCGAGCTAGGTTCGAGGCACATACAAAAACAGAGTATGATATTCTTCGACCGAGTTGGTATCCACCGCACATTGAGCGCGGCATCGAAGCGCTTGAAAATATGCCTGCAGAGAAGTTTGACGAGGCGTTCCGTGACTATTATCATGCGCTAATCAATCCTGAGAAGGCCAGAGAAGAGTATGGGATTACCGAAGGTTCGATTGAGTTCCCTGGCGAACCTCAGATCGTGTTAATTATGAAAGGGTTCTGTATCGACGAGCAGAACGAAGTCGTGAACGTATTACCTGATATGTATATTTACTACACGAATGACCAAACCGAACAGACGTACACCGCGGGGACGTCGGCTAGCTGTTCGGATGAGACGACACAACTTACAGTGATGCTGCCACCGTTCGTGAGCATCTCTGATGATTTTAACTATCCAGAGGACTTTCGCGCCTCGGTAATCAATAATTTGGTCTGCCAAATCCGCGACATCTACCGAAATATGGGAGAGGAGCCGCCTGAAAACGTTGATATCGAAGGATTTGGAAAGCCTGCCGGTAATTTCGACCCAGATGAGTTCTGAGTTCCGTGTCTATCCCCATCACCTGTTGTTCGACTGGGATGGTGAATTCATCGGTCACGTTCAAGACCGATTTGCAGAGGAGGTCCAAACTGATCCTGAACCTGCGAAAATCCTTGATCGCGTTCGATTCCGCGCACGCAACGTCGGGCATCACGAGACTGACGCAAAACTTCTCAGCCCCATCTTTGACTGGGTCGTTCTCGAAGAAGCCATCGATGTCCTCGAGGGCCTAGACCTGTCAGCCATCATGGGTCACTTCATGGACTTTCTCGAAGCAATTCGAGATCCTCCCGTTGATAACGTGGAATTCACCGCCTTGTACCTCCATCTGGATGTCGCAAACGAGGAACTGATCGATCAGTCCGATCCCGTGACGTTCTATTTCGAGGATCAAGACCTTGTTCACACATCGGTTAGCCTCGAGCGTGAGCCCGACGTGTACGTGACGATCTCACCACTCACACGCCCATTCGCCTGTGATCATGCCTTCCGGGATCTTATCGTCCACCAGTTCAAATGCCAGATTCGAGATCTCTACTACAGACAGGGTGGTCAGCCTCCTGAACAGTATCAGGTTGACGGGGTCGGTATTCACGACACTGGAATCACACCATTTAAATGCCAATCAATATAACGCAATGAAGACTAAAATTATTGGAATTAGAGATGGTATAGTCGGGGTAAAAGTCATTGATCCCCGCGGAAACCCACATTTAGTCGAAATTGACGTCGATGACGAAAAAAAGGAGGACTTGCATGCGCAAGAATCGTACCCATATAACGAGTCCGAACGAACGGATCGAGAGGAACAGATTATGAACCAAGTCCGAGCTCGGGCACGATTTGAGGCGCATAGAAATACGGAGTACGACATCCTTCACTCTGGATGGGATCCAGCCCAACTTCGACGTGGAATCGACGCTCTAGAGAATATGTCGCTCAACGAGTTCGACGAGGCCTTCCGGGAATACTACCATGCACTCATCAATCCTGAGCGTACCAAAGACGAGTACGGCATTACCGAAGGGACGGTCGAGTTTCCCGGTGAGCCAGAGGTCGTGTTGATCATGAAGGGATTCTGTATCAATGACGACAACGAGGTCGTGAGCATCCTGCCCGACATGTACGTTTACTACTCAAACGAGCACGCAGAGAAGAACTATACTACCGGGACACCTGCAAGCTGCTCGGACGACACGACACAGATCACTCCGATGCTTCCCCCATTCAAGCTCCCCGACGATTTCGTCTATCCGGAGGACTTCCGTGGGTTTATGATCCACAATCTGATGTGCCAGATCCGAGATATCTATTGGAACATGGGGGAAGATCCGCCTGCGGCATACGAGATTGACGGATTCGGTAAAGGAACCGGGAATTTCGACTACGAGGAATACAACTACTGACCGTAACCGTATCGTCCATCAGTTCAAACGCCAGATTCGAGATCTCTACTACAGGCAGGGTGGGCAGCCACCGGAACAGTACCAAGTCAATGGGATCGGTCTTCACGATACTGAACTCGTCCCATTCGAACATCAAGCACAATAGAACCATGCAAGCAAACGTAATCGGAATTAAAGAAGGTGTTATTGGTGTGGAGATTATCGATCCACGTGGTAATTCTCATCTCATCGAATTAGCTGTGGATAACGAAGATGCGGATGACTTTCACGGCCAGGACACTTACCCACACAGCTCCGGAGAACGGGACAATGAAGAAGAGCGTTTAATGAATCAGGTCTTCGCTCGCGCTCGGTTTGAGGCCCATACACAAACGGAGTACGATATCCTCCGTTCGGGGTGGGACCCGACTAAGTTACGCCGGGGCATCGACGCTCTCGAGCGCATTTCAGACGACGAATTCGACGACCTCTTCTACGAGTATTACATGGCGTTGCACGATCCGACGGGCCTCAAAGACGAGTATGATATCGGTCCAGACACTGCCGAAGTCGAGGGAGACCCCCGGATCGCACTCGTAATCAAGAGCTTCTGTATCACCGATCAAAACGAGATTGTGAGCGATTTACCCCTGTTCGTCTTCTACTCGAGCGAACAGGCTGACAAAAATTATACGGCTGGTCCGGATCCCGACTGTCCCAGTAGTACTACTGAAATCCCGTCGATGCTTCCACCATTCAAAGATGTACCAGAAGACTTCATCTATCCTGAGGATTTCAGAGGGCTGATGATCAATAATCTCATCTGCCAAATTAGAGATATTTATCGTAATATGGGTGAGCGTCCGCCGAAGCAGTACGATATCGATGGCTTCGGGAAACCCCACGGAAACTTTGATCGATGACACTAATTGTAGTATTCATCGAATGAATGAAGCGCACACGCATCACGTGTTGTTCGATTGGGATGGGAACCTCATTGGGCACGTCCACGAACGATATACAGAGGAAACGCAGACTGATCCCGAACCGAGTCGAATTCTCAAGCGCGTCCAATTTCGTGCACGGTACGAAGCTCACCACGAGACGGATGCCCACTGTCTCGGGTCGATCGTCAATATAGACGTTATCGAGGATGCTATTACCGTCCTTGAAGCTCTCGATATTCGCCAGATAATGGACCACTTTGAGCCGTTCTTGAACACAATTCGTTCACCGCCCGTTGACAAGGAAGTCGTTGCGTTCACTGCACTGTTCCTCTCCTTAAACGATTCCAGAGACGAACTTGTTGGCCAGTCTGATCCGATTACGTTCTATCAGGAAAACGGAGAGCTCGTCAATACTGATGTAACTCTCCGGAAAGAGCCGGATGTCCACATTACTATTCCGCCTCTCGAACACTGTTTCGCCTGTGATAAACAGTTTCGCGATCTTATCGTTCGTCATCTCGAGTGTCAGGTAAGAGACCTCTACTACAAGCAAGGTCGCCAGCCTCCCGAACGATATCGAATTGAAGGACGAGGACTCGACGAACCTGGAATTGTCCCTTTCGACGAACAAGCGAAATAGACCTATGAAAGCAAAAATCATCGGAACCGAAGACGATATCATTGGCGTCCAAGTCATCGACCCGCGTGGAAATATCCACCTCGTTGAGATTGATGTTGAAAACGAGGATACTGAAGACCTCCACGCCCAGGAGTCTTACCCGTTCGATTCGTCGGAGCGAACCGACGAACAGGAACGAATTATGAACCAAGTGGCTGCCCGAGCACGGTTCGAGGCCCATACACAGACAGAGTACGAGATTCTTCGAGATGGCTGGGTTCCACGACAACTACGACGAGGGATCGATGCGCTCGAAAATATGCCAGTCAAGGAGTTTGACGAGGCATTTCGCGAGTACTATCATGCGCTGATCAACCCAGCGAAAGCCAAAGAAGAGTACGGTATCACTGAGGGCGAAGTTGAATTTCCTGGCGAACCCCAGATCGTGCTGATTATGAAAGGGTTCTGTATTAACGAGCAGAACGAGGTTGTAAACGTGCTACCTGATCTGTATCTCTATTATTCAAATGATTATGTTGACGAAACGTATACAACAGGACACGCCGCAAGCTGTTCCACCGATACAACACAAATAACGCCGATGATTCCACCCTTCAAGGAACCTCCTGCTGATTTTGTTTATCCGGAAGATTTCCGAGGCTTTCTAATCCATAATATAATATGTCAAATTAGAGATGTATATCGGAATATGGGTGAAAAACCGCCGAGTCAGTACGATATCGACGGGTTTGGCAAGCCTAAAGGAAACTTCGACCGCGACGAATATCTTCCATGGAGTAATTAAATAAAAGGCCGATATTGAAAGTGACTATCAATTTTTGATGCTGCGTGTGCTCGTCGGCACGATGGCCTCGGTCGACCCGGAACAGATCGATCGACCGGACCCCGTTGAGTATGCAAAAGAGGGTGTCTCAAGTGCCGGAGTATCAGGAACAGCGGGTACGGCACAGAGGGCAGGGGCCAATACTGTCGACTCGGGCAGCACAGATCCAATAGAGGCACTGTCAATCGGAGCAGCGAAGGGGAGCATCAAAGGCTTTGCAACAATCCTCACGAAGATCGCTGCCGATCGACTTGGCACTGAAGAAAAAATCAAAGAGACAGGCGACAGAATAGAGGAAGATATCCTAAAATCTGTGAAAGGAATCAGATCCCAACCAGAACAGACGCAGGATTCGAAGGAAGCATACGACGAACTCGTCGTCGAACTCATCAAAATACTAGATAAAGAGGAACGTTTCGAGGATTATGACTAATAACGGACACGAATCGATGGATGCACATATTATCGGAGAAGATTCGGTAGGAATCGCAGTCGAAGTAACTGACTGCAAGGGATACACGAACCACGTGTTATTCGACCGGGATGGAGAACTCATTGGTCACGTACACGAACGATTCACAGAAGCAACCCAAACTGATCCAGAACCTGCCCAAATCCTCAAACGGGTGCAGTTCCGGGCACGAAACGAGGCTCATCGCCAGACTGAAGCCGATCTTCTCCTTCCCATCCTCGACTAGACCGTCATCAACCTGTGCATTATAACTCATCTTCGGAACCCATCGGCGAGGCCTGATGTTCCGAAGATGGCACTATGATGCACAGGTTCCACGGGTAAGGATGTGAAAAAAGTCAACATCAAAGTCTGAAGGAACAGTTCTGAGGGCAGTGTCTAGATGAGAGTTTGAGGAATGAGCAGGTGGTGGCGAGAAGTGTCCATGCAACTCGCCAACTTGCTCAGAGAGACCTTAGACGTGGACTGTGATGAGGTTTAGGAGAACGAGCGTACCCCGACACCCGTCAGGGTGTTCGGGGTGCGCCTGCATTCGATGGGATTGTCAGTTCGGGAGGTCGTCGCAGTACTCGAATTACTCGGTATTGACCGTTCTCACGTCGCAATCTGGAACTGGACGCACAAATTATCAGAGGCCCAGAGCGACCCGCCGACGGCGACGCCGTCGCGGGTCGCGGTCGACGAGAAACAGATCGAGGTCGACGGCGAGAAAAAGTGGCTGTACGCCGCGATCGACACAGAATCGAAGCTACTGCTCGAAATCGACGTCGACAGCCGCCGCGGGACTGACCCCGCGACGTTCACGAGAACAGAGTTCTCGTGCAGCCCATCAGAAACGCAAAGCGTTTCTGAGGACGGCGTTTCTGCACCGACTCACCGAGAAACACGATATCGACGATACAGAGTTTCTTGTCGATGCTGGCGGCTATCTGACTGCCCTCGCGCGCCACGAATTGGGCGGTCAACTCAATACAGCGACCGAAACCACGTCGAAAAGTGGTTTCAGACCATCTCAATGCGGATTGACCGCTTTCACTCCTTCTGGCGGGGCAGTCCGGCCAGCGCAAGACGCTGGCTCAGACGCTTCAGACACCACTACAACCACGATCGACCGAATCAAGCACTCAATGGCCGAACGCCAGCCGAGGAGGTGCTGAACTAGACAGTGCCTCTCTTGTTGAGCTGTCTGGAACTATAGTAGCCACTGCAAGTCAATGCACACCTGATCGCCAGACGGGTCGGCGATCAGTGTGTAAATAGTTGCAGTTGTTACTATAGGTACGTCGGCTGGTTGCCAACGTATCAGACTCGCCGACGGCTAGAGTGATCAGCGAAACAGCTGAACCCTTCGGTCAAGAGCAAATCGATACCCAAGCGAAATACGGCTGAACGAGACCTGAACGGAGCCAGAACATATGCAGACCACTCAAGCCGTCGCGGGTCGCGGTTGATGAAACCACAATCAGGATTAACGGCGACTGGTTCTGGATCTATGCTGCAATAGAACTCGATACGAAATTCATTCTCAACGTAGCGCTCTTTGGACGACGAGGTACCGACCCAGCTGCTCCGTTTCTGCATGGACTCGCTGAGAAAGACGATCTGCCGAGGTAGAGTTTCTCGTCGATGGTGCTGGCTATCTGACTGCCCTCTCTCGATTAAGATTCCGGTCACTGTCTTGCCGCGGCCCGCAGCAAGACCTGTGACGTACGTTTTAGCGTGGTGAATCTGGTGATGTGACGGCGAGTCAAACTCGTCCAGCGGATTAGTACATGATAGGAAGCCCTTGATCGGCAGCATCAAGCATCTACCCTATCTATAGAGACTACAATTTAAATATTAGATTCAAATAATATGGGTATATGGTAATGGAAATTATTAATAGTAGTAACATTATATGTATGGTTGATGTCATCGGACGACAACCCGCGACAGGTGAACCGTAGATCAGTGCTCCGAAGCACCAGCGTCGGTGTGGTTGGAGCTACGGCTGGTGGGGCGGCGTTGAGTTCCCTGCTCGGAACCGTCTCCGCTGAGGAGCCGACACAATCGGACCGGGAACGCTTGGAAGACGTGGAGGAGATCCAAGAGATACTCGTGGAACTCGGCGTCGAACGACTTCCCGGTCCGGGTCGGATCGAAAAACGGCAGATCAAAGATGACGGCGAGATCACCGACGGAGAACTCCTCCTGTGGAAAGTGGAAATCAGGCAGTACGGCACCCTGCTGGTCACCGAGAACGGCGACGACATCGGTTCGGTGTTCATGTTCGACCCAGAACTGTCGAAGGCGCCATCGGGTTACGCGGCTGCGGAGGAGGCGAACGCGTCACTGGGCCCCACTGGCTCTGATCTCACCTTCAGCCGAAACGCGACTGATCAGGAGGAAAAAGCGATAGTGTCGGCAATCGGTGATGAGGACATCGATGGGATTCAGGCAACAGCCTCGACGTCAATTGACGGGTTCTACGTGTCGGCCGGTCCCGAGGATCCGGACGATGACGATGTGACGACGAGCGAGTACGTCGTCGAAGTCGACGACTCCTTCGACGTCGCTACGGAAACGCTCTCCGAGATTGATCGATTGGGAGAGGGCGATCTCGCCGAGCTGCTGTCGGTTCGCGAAGCGGACTTCCATATCGCTGCGATTCCGGATCCGAGGGATATCGTCGTGGACATCATCAGGGATTGGATCGTCACCTCGCTCGCGAGCGAAAGCCTTGACTATCTGGGTGTCGAGTGCAACACGACGTGTCCGGACTGCGTCATGTACATCATAGATGTCGCGACGACCTGCAGGAGTTGCCTCCCAGCCTGCAGTTCCGGCGCGTCGGGTGTCGGCGCCATCGTGTGCGTCGCTTGCTTCTACGCGTTCTGTAATGATTCGCTGGCTCAGGCGGATTGTCTCGCCTGTCTCGCCTGTGTCATTGAGGGGGAAGAACCGGACACGCCGGAGACGAATCCCCCCCGATGGGTGCTGGACCAACTTCCGAGTCCACCGTCCAATCCGCTGTGACCGGCGCCGTCGTCCCTTCGGCGGGCGGGGTGCCGGGTTCGGACCGATTGACCGGGTTTGATGATCTGATCAGCGGTACTCAAACGTACAGCCTACCATGTCAATCAGACTGTCTCGGCCGAACCGGTGGTCCTACCGACCCGACGAACGGCGGAACAACTGGAAGAGATGTGTCGCCGCGAGAACGAACCCGATCGCCAGCGCGGGTGCAAAACTGATGAGTGTGGCCCGGCCAGTGGCGACCAGAACCGATCCGGCGATCACGCCGAGGATGAATAACAGGGTGAGCCCTGCCCACGGATCCGAGAGTGCGAGATTCGAGAGTGGCCTGGCGTACGCCCACCAGACGAACAGCGCGTAACAGGCAACGATCCCGACGAGTTGCGCGAGGCCGCCACGGGTGGTGAGATCGTCGACGGATTGCACCGCGAGCGCGGCGAAAATGAGGCCGCCAACGGCGAAAGCCAAGGTCTCGATCGCGTCGGGTCGAATACGGCCGGCCTTTCCGTCCATCGTACAGTAATGCCACGAGCGGATACAAAAGTATGATGAACCGGGCCGCCGCCCGCGACTGTGGACGGGTTCATTGGGTGACGGCCCACTACGTTCAGACGGTGCGGCGGTTGTTGTGTGCACATCTCAACTACCGCACCGTCTTCCTAAGAACCTGAAATGCCCCGTCGCTTCCGCCAGCGACGCGACGACTTCTCGTTGAATCTCCCACTTAACGGGTAGAATACGTCGAAGGGCACCGTCTAGTTAGTGCAGTTTGAGAAGCGAGCAGGTCGTAAAACTATTCATTTGTAACCAGGAGAACGCGAGACCACGCAGTCCAGGGAATGGTCGCCGTCAGACCTATGCATTATTCCCTACCTTCCCAACACGTCACCAGCAGGCCGAAACGCCAACACCTCTCGAGAGCAAACGGCGTGTGTGGCCGAGGAATCAAACGAGCGAGACGAAGATGGCGCTCTCTGTGAACTCTGTGGCGAGACGGTGCCCGCAGCAATCTATCACGAGCACCTGCTCAAAGCCTGTCGAGGACGATGACTATCTTTAAACAGCGAGAGAATCCCACCGTTTACGGCGTTCGCAAGACCTGCGGTCTTGCGTGCCAACCAGAAGTCGTGACTTCTGGTGACGTCCTCAGAACGCTTTGCGTTCTGATGGGCATCGCAAACCGAAGGTTTGCTCAACGGGCGTGAATCGCGTCGGTCGATTACACTAACCACGAGTCACAACTCACCGAATACCCCACGAAACAAGGTTTAATACAATTGGCCCTCTCGTATCTGGTGAGGCCAAATGAAGTACAACCTTCAAACCGGGTCGCACACGGTCTACGCGCTCCAATATCACTTTGTGACCGTTACGAAGTACCGTGCGACCATCCTCACCGAAGAAATCGCGGAGCGTATCGGTGAGATTGCGAACGAACTCTCAGACGACTTTGGGGTAGGAATCCAGAACGTGAACGGTGGGAGCGACCACATTCACATCCTGTTCACCGCGAAACCGACCACCGACATGACGAAGTTCATCAACTCGCTAAAGGGCGTCACGTCGCGGAAGGTTCGCAGTGAGTATCCCGAAGTGAAACAGACGCTGGAAGATTCGTTCTGGCAGCCGGGGTACTTCCTCGCCAGCACCGGGCAAGTGAGCATCGACGTTCTCATGGACTACGTGGAGGATCAGTGATGTCGGCTACGGCGACTAAGACACTCCAAGCGACGCTTGCCCCGCCGACGGCTCACAAAGAGGAGAAGCTACAGGATACACTCGGGACGTACCGCGAAGCGTTGGACGATGCCTTCGAGAGTGGCGAGGACACCATGACTGGCGTCAGTGACGTTGTGACGCCCTACGACCTTCCGTATCAGGCGAAGGCTGCTCTCTGCAACTACGTTCCGAAACTCCGGAAGACGTACAACGCTCGTGAAATCGGCGACGAACACCCGCTTCGTCTAACGAACCAAGCTGCAAAGTTCGACCACTCGAGCGAACGTGAGCACGAGTTCACGTGGTGGGCACCGCGACCGGGACGCGGAACGAACTTCTGGATTCCGCTCCGAATCAATCCAGAGCAAAAATCGCTGTGGCACGATCTCCTCAGCGAGGACGCGAAGGCCGGACAGATTCGACTTCGGCGTCATCGGAAGAACTGGGTACTTCACGTCACTGTCGAGTACCCGATTAAGGAACCGACGATAGACGGTGACACCACGCCAGTCGGGCTTGATATCGGTGAGACTGCGCTAATTACGGCCTGTGGCCTTAAGCGCGGTACACCGACAAGACCCGTTCTCTGGAGTGGCAAGCGTGCGAAACACCTCCGAAAGGAAATGTCGACCACGCTTCAGCGACTACAGGAACGCGATGCTGAATGGCGCATTGACGAACGGTTCGACTACTACCAGAACGCTCTCACGGATATCCTCGAGAAGGCCAGCTGCGAGGTCGTCGAATACGCCGAGTCCTTCGAGAACCCGGTGATCGTGATGGAGGATCTGACGCACATCCGTGAGAATCTGGACTACGGGAAGTACATGAACCGTCGACTCCACGCATGGGCCTTTGCACGGCTTCAGGGTCGTGTTGAGGACAAAGCGAGAGACGCCGGTATCCCAGTCGAATACGTGAATCCAGCCTACACGTCTCAGACGTGCCACGAGTGTGGACACATCGGAAAGCGGGCTTCACAAGCAGAACTCCGATGCACGAACGACGACTGTCATATCTCGACGTTTCAGGCGGACATCAGTGCAGCAGCAAGCATCGCTAAGCGGGTTGACCCGTGGGGAGAGAGTGTTCCTTGGAAATCGGAACGCAATGACTCGCCTCGGGATGGGAGCGGTAGTGACACCGCCGTAAGACCACCCCAAGCCGAGCGCACCTACGCAAATGACGCTTGGAGCGTATGAGTTTTAAAACCTACCGGAAAGCCCGGTATTCCTACTGCGTGGGAAGCCTCGCCGTTTACGGCGAGGAGGATGTCACGTTTCTTCG
Organism: Natronolimnobius sp. AArcel1; assembly: GCF_011043775.1. NCBI lineage: Archaea > Methanobacteriati > Methanobacteriota > Halobacteria > Halobacteriales > Natrialbaceae > Natronolimnobius > Natronolimnobius sp. AArcel1. The sequence goes on from NZ_JAAKXY010000004.1 coordinate 253,326, forward strand.
ACGTGACGGATTTCGCAGGCGATCCCGCGCGTGCTTTCGGCCATTTCACGGCCAAACATTTCGGCGCGACCAACGGCGAACGCCTTCGGTCCTTCAACAATGACCTCATCGCCGACGCGAATATCCTCGTCTGCGTCGACGACACCCGGCGCAAGGACGCTGCCGTGGGGGACGAAGCCGTCGATTTCAACGCGCTTCGTGGGGGCATCGCTCTCGAGCCAGCGTTTTGCGCCCTCGAGCGTAAAGGAGAGGGTGCCGTACTGGGGAACCATCGTCGCGAGTTGGGTGTCCTCGCGGTCGCGGACCTGAATCTTGGGGTAGCGACTCGTCGTCTGGATGTCTGCAAAGAGGTCGTCGCCAGCGCCGTCGCCGAGGAGGTAGTCCGCGATGGCGCGGACGGTGTTGTGCTCGCGCTCGCGTTTGGAGTACTTGAGTTCGCCCGAGAGCGCCTCGCCGAGGTTGGCGAGTGACTCGTCGTCTGTCGGGTGTTCTGCGACGGTGTATGTCACATCGAGGCCGAGTGATTCCTCGACGCGGCCCACAATGTCGCGATAGCCCTCTCCGGGGACGTGTGCGATGATTTTCGAGTACTCGTTGCGCTCGAGGTAGCGTTCCAGCACCGAACTCACGAACTGCTTTTCGTCTTCGGACCAGCGACCGGTGACGACGGTGTCGTAGTGTTGGGCTGGATACGTCGTCTCGAGTTCCTGTGGAACAACGCCGATGGGACTCGTCATCGAGACGAGGTGGGCGCGCCACTGGATGACGTCGTGGAACTGGCGGTGGCTTTGAGACTCGCTGTAGGGTTTCGCGGCCGAACACGGAACGAGCACGAGCGGGTTATCGAATCGGTTGCGGTACCGGCTCGTCACGCGGTCAGCGTAGCGCTGAATCTCGACGCGTCGAAGGGTGTCTTCGGTGGCAGCCGAAATCTGGGCATCCCGGAGGATCGGCGTTCGCTCCTCGAGATACCCCCACTGCGAATCCAGTTCGCGCATAGCCGCGGTAAGCCACTGGTCCTGACGGGCTTGGCCCTCGAGGTAGTCCCGAAGTCGGCCGTCGCGGATACGCCGACGGACAATGCCGAGTTCGGCTTCGAGCGCGTTGACGTTGTGCTCGGCGCAGTCCTCGCGGGTAAACTCCTCGCGGGGCTGCTGGCAGACTGGACACGAACAGGGCAGTTCCTCGAGATCCTCGAGGAAGTACGCCTCGTCGGTCGTGAGATACCGGCCTTCTGTGCCTTTGATGACGGCAGCAGTCTCGTCGAACAGGTCGACGCCAGCGTAGGCGAGCAAGGCGACGTTACGCGGTGTGGCGACACCGGAAAAGTAGAGGGCGGTGTCGGCGGGAATCGATTCGCGGACAGAGATGACGGTGTCGACGAGCGCCGCGCCGTGACCCATCGCGGACTGGACATTGGAGACCGCATACGCATCGGTGCCGTGGTCCTCGACTGTCTCACTCGAGATGACGGCAACGCTCGGGAACTCGACGTCAGGGTGATCGACGGCAAACGATGCTTGCACTTCCTCGGCCGTGCCACCGGGGAATCCGCGGTGGGGAAGCACGGTAAGCGTCGACTCGTCGCCCTCGGGAACGTCGCGGTCGGCGGCCCACAGCGAGCCAGCATCCTCGAGAATATCGTCGACAAGCGCAGGGGTCGTTCGCGCGTCGGCGAGGCGCAACTCACCGATGCGCGCGGCCCCATCGCGCTCGTGAACTTCGAAGTAGTCGGTCATACCAGAACTGGGTGCGGGCGCGTGAAAGAGGCTGTCGGTCGCGGGTCGGCCGACTCTTACGCACGACCCTGAAACGTCGCCGTCGCGGACGTGTGACCGCGATTGAACGAGAGAATCTTGACCTCGAGTGTGTCTCCGACCTCGAGGTCGGCGGGGATGTCTTCGACGAAGACGACGAAGCCTTCGACTTTGCAGACGGCCTGTGTCTCGCCGGTGTGGTGTTCGGTGAACTCGTGGACGGCGACGGTGTGAGTGTCGCCGATATCCACGGGCGGGTCGCGTTGTTGGGCTTCTTCGTGGCGTTTCCGAGATTCACGCTGGGCTGTACTGGATCCCGTGCCACGAGCACGCCGAAACAGCCACGTAAGGAACACAACGCCCACGATTCCACCGAGCACAATCGAGGTGGTCCCGAGCATAGTGTTCGAAACAGGTGTCGCGGCCGTCTTTGCTGTTCTGATCCACAGCGCTGGACGATCTCGGAATGAATCGGTCGCATTACCGAACACTCCTCCGGACTGAACATCGCCAACGGCCTTTTATGCACTCGAAGGATGCAACATATATGAACCAGACAGCCACCGGACTCGAGTCGATCACAGGGACGAGCGATCCACAGCTCAGTGTTGCGGTTATCACTGCCGTTGCAGACCGTCAGGAACGTGACCCAATCGACTTGCCACCGCTGTACGATGCAATCAATCCGGATGCACTCGATGCGGTCTTCGAGTCAACGCGCGCGAACGGGGAGCGACGGGGTCATCTCTCATTTACGTACGCTGGTCATGAAATCTACATCGAGTGTGGCGAACAGACGCGACTTATCATCGACGGGACCGTCGTCGGCGGGGCACAGGCGACGATTGGGGCGGATTTGCCGGCCGGTCCCTGAGAATAGGCGGCAGTCTGCGTGCGGCCACGGCATATTCGTTTTTGCAGGCGCTCACTTCGTAGTGAGATCTATCAGTGCCACGCTGTCGGGCACGTGCTCGAGCACACCCGCGGGCCAGCCACGGTGACCAAGCGTCACGTCGGTGTCGGGGTTGGCCTCAACGAGTCGGGCGACCCCCTCGGCTGCGGCCTCGAGTGCGGCGCGGTCGGTTCGATCCGGCACCTCAGCAGTGAGCGGGTAGCTCTTTGAGAGCGCTCGTGGGAACGGCCCGAACGGTGGTTCGACGCGCCAGGAGTCATCGAACTCGTCGCTGCTGGTGGGCTGGCCCTCCGTGAGAAACAGCGACTCCGGCACCGACAGCCGCTCGAGACGCTGGTGGTGGCGAATCACTTCTGGTCGGCGGGCGCTTTCCTCCGAGGTATAGAAAAAGGCCCCTTTCGAGACAGGATCTGTCTGCTCGAGTTGCTCGGCGTGGTCGAGCAGAGCGCGGTAGCCGTCGAGCATAGTCGGATGCGCTCGAGCGCGCTGTTCGACCAACTCGAGGAGGTTGCCCGCGCGAATCGCTTGCTTGATGCGCCGAATTTCCTCGAAGGTAACGTGGAGGTTGTGGGCGGCGAGTTCCGTCTCGCGTGCGTCGTCATCCAGCGCGCGCAGGTCGTCGGGCGAGTGTTCGGTACAGACTGGACACGAACAGGGCAGATAGTCCAGATCGTCGAGGTGGCGCGTGCCCCGAACGGTCAGGTAGCGGTCGTCGCGTGCATAGAGCGCGTAGGCGGCGGAGTCGAACAGGTCACAGCCTATCGCGACGCCCAGCGCAAACATCATGGGGTGGCCGGCACCGAAGAGGTGGACGGGCGCATCGGCCCCCAGTCCGCGTTTTGCGCCGGCAACAGCGTCGACCATGTCGTCGTAGCGGTAGTCGTTCATCAGCGGGACCACCGCGCCGACAGGGAACACGTCGAGGTCCGTCGCGTTCGCGTGCCGACCCGCTTCCTCGCGGAGGTCTGGATAGGTCGAGCCCTGTACCGGCGCGTTGACCAGCATGTCGCCTGTGTCGACGTCTTCGGCGCGCTCGAGTCGTTCCTGGGTCGTCGCCAGTTCGTCTTCGGCGCGAACGCGGTCGACATCCGGCGGCGTTGGAATGTCGACGGGTGTTCCGATATCCGAGCCAATCGCGTGCTGGAACTCGAGGATTTCCTCGCTTGTGACGTCGATTTCGCCGTATTCGGAGAGTTGGAACGAGCCGGAGTCGGTCATGATCGCGCCGGGGAAATCGAGCACGTCGTGGAGCCCATCCTCGAGGGCACGTTCGCGGACGTCCTCGGTGCCGTGGATGATGTAGGAGTTCGTGATGAGAATTTCAGCGCCGAACTCCTCGGCCATCCGGCGGGGACTGAGGGTGTCCAGATTCGGATTGATGACGGGTAATAGAGCAGGCGTCTCGACGGTGAGGCCGGCACGCGGAACGGTCAACTCCCCGATCCGCCCGCCAGCATCGAGATCCCGAATTTCGAAGCACTCGCGCATTAGTCGGTGATTGCGCCCACGAACGTAAGTCAGTGAAGATTCGCGCTCACAGCCCCAGAAACGTTACTGTGGCAACACGACGGTAAGACGGCGTCTGGAATAATGGCCTAATTTATCGACACATGCATATAGGGCGGCCAGCGCAAGCACAACGACCACCCACACCCGAGTACGCATTTACATGCGAGCGCCGAGACAGTCTGGAAATCGAAACTGATGAAACACGGATTAGCGACCGTTGCAAAAGTTCTAACTGTGCTTTTTGCCGAGGTAACACCGTAACAGTCTGCCCGTTTTAGTCCGGATCCCCGGCAAGGAGAGAGCGCATGGCTTCACGACCGCAGCAAATCGGTGTCGTATTCGTCGCATTGCTCGTTGCACTCTCGAGCCCCGCGCTCGCAGGTGCAACCTCACAAACAGCAGCCGACGGACCAAGCGCAACGCTTGAAGACACAGAGGTAGAGACGCTCGAACTCGAGCACGTAACAGTCGAGGACGCGACCATCGAGGAACTGAACGTCGACGAACTTGACGTCGACCAAGAGGAACTCGATGAACTCCTCGACGAACACAACGGCGCAGATGACGCTGACGATGAAGACGACGCTAACGACAACGGCGTCAACGAGGCCGACGACGATGACAATGGCCTCGATGACGAAAATGACGAGGCTGACGACAACGGCGTCGACGATGCAGATGACGCCGAAGAGGTGACCATCTCGGACATCGAGATCGAACACCTCGAACTCGAGGATGTTTCCGTCGAGGACCTCGAAATGAACGGTGACGATGTCGACGAGGCCGACGATGACGACAACGGCCTCGACGATGAAGATGAGGCTGACGATGAAGACAACGGCGTTGACGAGGCCGACGACGATGATAACGGACTTGACGATGAGAACGACGAGGCTGATGACGACGACAACGGTGTCGATGACGAGGATGACGCGAACGACGAACACGATCTGATCGACGAAGATGCTGACGAGCTCACCGTCGAAGAGCTCACCATCGAAACGATGGATGTCGATCACCTGACGCTCGAGGAACTGACCGTTGAGGACGACGAAGCTGACGACCTCGACGACGAGGACGAAGCTGACGACGACAACGGCCTCGACGATGAAGACGACGCTAACGACGACGACAATGGCGTTGACGAGGCTGACGATGACGACGAGATGAACGACGAGGATGACGAGGCTGACGACAACGGCCTCGATGACGACGAAGCCGACGAAGATGACGACTACGACGAGGCAGACGGTGAGCAGATTGACGAACTCACCATCGAACAGTTCGATGTTGAGGAACTCACCGTCGAATCGATGACTGTCGAGTCATTCGAGGAAGCTGACGATGACGAGATGGCTGACGATGACGATGAGATGGATGACGACGAGAACGGTCTCGACGATGAAGACGACGCTGACGACGAAGACAATGGCGTCGACGAGGCTGACGACGATGACAACGGCCTCGACGACGAGAATGACGAGATGAACGACGAGGACGACGAGATGGACGATGACGAGATGGCTGACGGCGAGACCGTCAGCGAAGTCTCCGCCTCCTCCATCACCGTCACTGACGCAACCGCAGAATCCCTGACCGTCGGCGACCTCGAGGACCTCGAGGACTACGACGCTGACGACGATGCGGATGCTGACGATGACGACGAAATGGACGTCGATGATGATGACGAGGACGACACGGACGAGGATGACGACGAAAACGATGACGACAACGGCATCCTCTCCGTTGGTCTCCTGAGCTAAGATCAGCGACCCACCAGCCTGACAGAGATCGGCTGCGGCCCGCAGTGTCGGCCCACCGATCAGTTCCCCCGATTGCATCGGGAGCCGACAGCGATCGACCAGCCTGCACACAGGGAAAGTGTGTCAGAGCGGGATACAGCCGATTCGGTTTCTTTTATTGCGCTCCACTCGAGCAGTGGCGACGGCACTGTCAACGCGTGTGCCCGCCGTGGACAGCAACAGCTAGTAATCTCATGTTCAGTGACGGGAGCAATAATCACGTAGCAGTCGCAGGCAACACACGAATTACACTTGGTTGTACGTACTCGAGCGACGAGGGCTACTGCGGGCGATGAAGCGGTGATTAGCAGGCTGTGGCGGCGTGCCAACTACGCTTTTCGTCATGATAATCCTGTAACAGTCTGCTCGTTTTAGCCGGGAGAGCAAAGTACCGTAGAGCGCATGGTTTCACGATCTCAGCAATTCGGAGTCGTCGTCGTGGCACTGCTGGTCGCGCTTTCCGGTGGCCCCGCACTCGCCGGTGCAACAGCGCCAGCAGCCGACGACACGAGCACAAACGCAGCACTCACAAACGTACAGGTCGATACACTCGAGCTCGATCACATCACGATCGAGAACGCGACCATCGAGGAACTGAACGTTGACAATTTCAATGTTGACGACGAGGAACTCGAGGAAGAACTCGATGAAGCGGACGATGAAGACGACGATGCAAACGATAACGGCGTCAATGACAACGACAACGACAACGATGACGCCGCGACCGACGATGATGACAACGGCGTCGACGACAACGACGCCGACAACGGCGAGCAGGTGACGCTCTCCGACATCGAGGTCGACCACCTCGAGTTCGATGACGTAACGATCGACGACCTCGAGCTCGACGAAGATGAAATGGATGATGAGATGGATGATGACGAGGCCGACGACGAGGACAACGGCCTCGACGACAACGATGACGCAGCTGCGAATGATGAGGACAACGACGAGAACGACGACGCAGACGAGGCTGACGATGACGACAACGGCGTTGACGACGAAAACGACGAGGCGGACGGACAGGACCTGATCGATGAGGACGCACAGGAACTTACCGTGCACGAACTCACCATCGAAACGATGGACGTCGATGAGATGACCATCGACGACCTCGAGATCGAAGATGATGACGGCATCGTCGACCAAGTCGGCGACTTCTTCGAGGGACTGTTCAACGGTGACGACGACAACGATAACGACGCGACCGACAACGACGAGGAGAACGACGATGCTGACGCAGATGACAACGATGAGATGAACGATGAGGACGAGAACGACGACGCGACCGCCGACGATGAAAACGGCGACACCCAGGAACTCGAGGAACTCACGATCGAGCAGTTCGACGTTGAGACGGTGACGATCAACGCGATGACCGTGGAGTCACTCGAGGAAGCGAATGACGAAGATAACGACAACGACGACGCTGCTGCGGACGACAACGATGCGAACGACGATGACGAGAACGACAACGATGAGATGAATGATGACGACGAGGCAGACACCGGCGAGACTGAAACCGTCTCACAGGCCACGGCAACGTCGATCACCATCGACGACGCAAACGCCGACACGGTGACCCTCGGTGACACGAGCGAACTCGAGGACGTTGCTGACGACGAAGACAACGACGAGGATGAGATGAACGATGACGACGCAGACGACGACCAGTCGTCCATTGCGCTCCTGTCGTAAGGTGATCCAGCGGACTGTCGTTTACACAGCTATCTTTTTTCAGCACCCAACGCGACCGACAGCGATGCGATCATTACCTCGAGACTCGAGGTGAGCGCCGAGGTTGTGGCTCACCACGACCGGGCAGAGAACTTGAGTTCGGTGTGCTGGCAGGCACGCAGTTACGTTTCCGTCTCACCAGCAAGCAACTGGTAGTGCGATACCGCAAGCACCGTGCGTCCATCACGGATCTCGCCATCGCGAACGGCGTCGAGCAACTCGTCAAACGCCATCGTCTGTGGCCGAATGCTCTCGTTGTGATCGAGTTGCTGTTGGGCAGTCGGCCGACAGCCGTGAGCAACGAAAAAGTGCATCACGGAGTCGGCAAAGCCGTTCGCGGGTTCGACAGTGACGAGGGGCTCGAGGCGCTCGGCCTCGTGGCCGGTCTCTTCGGCGAGTTCACGTCGGGCCGCGGCCTCGAGATCATCATCGTCGGGTTCGGTGCCGCCGACGGGGAGGCCACGGTTGACTCGGGAGACGGCCTGGCGCCACTCCTCGATACAGACGACATCCCCATCGGGCGTGAACGGGAGGATGCAGACACTTGCAGGTTCGGAGACGTAATCGAAGTCCGTCTCGGTGCCGTCGGGGAGTCGAACGGACTCGTTAATAACGTCGAAGCCGGGACAGGAGTAGGCTACGTCGCGATCGTGAGTTTCCCAAGCGAGCGGATCCGTTGGCATAGCGGCCTCTACGGACGGGTTTTTGAAAAGCGCCGCGGCACGGAGCCTCGAAGATGGAACACACGCGAGAGTATCGAGTGCCTCACTGTAGATATGAGCCCCTGTCGCAGCCATACGTGGTGCGTTCCGATTCCAGGGAATTTCGTACCAGCTCTATAACAAAGCCACGAATCGATGAACGTTAGTTCTCAGAGGGTGATCCATGGATCAACTAACTGGATTCCAGCGTGACTTGCTGTACGTCATCGCCGGAAAAGAACGGCCGTCCGGACAGGAAATACTCGACGACATCAATCGGTACATCGACCAGCCCGTTACACATGGGCGACTGTATCCGAATCTCGACACGCTCGTCGAAACAGAACTCGTCGAAAAAGGACAACTCGATCGACGAACAAATTACTACGCGCTGACGCCGAAAGGACGACGCGTCCTCGAGCAGCGCCAGGAGTGGGTCGACCAGTACGTCGACGTCTAACGTCGCTCCTGAGACACACTTTCGCTACGTATCTCGTCCCCACACTCCGTAGTGCACCGTCTCGCGATTGCTCCCTCGAGTGTACGAACGCCGAGCCCTGCGTGTTCGTCTCGACGAGTCAGGACAGACTGTACGTCCGTCAGTGGCCCACCTGCAGACGAATTCGCCGTGCTCGAGTTACCACTACTGGTGACCAGATGCACTGATTGCGCTGTTCAAACCGACTTCGTGGCTCCCGGCTGCTTGACCGAGATTGCAAAATCTGTGATCTCGCGCTATTCGCAGCAACGCAGTGCTCGCTCACTCCAGTAATCGGCCAACGCCTCTACGTGACTCCAACGTCCACCTCGGGACGGGCATAGCTTTCAGCCCTAACAGCGGAGAGGGTGTCGATGAGAAGTCCATCCCTACAGTTCGCCACTGGGAGGGGTATGCAGTCCTTTACTGGGCACAGGAGCCGTCTCGAGCGATGCTGTACCCTCTCGTCTCGAGTCAGTAACACTGAGATGAATAGTTGGTAGTCCGTGATAACGGCGTGCGTGGATTCCCGATCACTGGACCACTGGCACAACAAGTATCAGACTGTGACAGCGCCACGGCTGGACAAACAGGGGATCGACCAAAAAACGAGAGAACGGCGTACGCTCGAGACGCGGCTAGTGCTCAGTACTCGCCGTTGTCGTCGTTATCGTCGTAGCCATCAGCGTCGTCCTCGTCATAATCGTCGTCTGCATCTTCATCGTCTTCGTCGTAGACATCGTCATCATCGTAGTCATCGTCCTCCTCCTCGACTGGCTCCTCATCGGGTTCTTCATCTTCGTCTTCGACCGGCTCTTCGTCAATTTCGTCTTCGGCGTCGTAGTCGGCGTCGTCTTCGTGTTCGTCGTCTTCGTCAGTCACGCCATCGAGGAGGGTGACGACGTCGAAGGAGCGGTCATCATCGTCGTCAACGTCTCCCTCGGTCTCCGGCGGCTCGAGGTAGCCAATCGCGTAGACGGAGTACGCCTGCCAGGCCTCGACATCGACTTCGACGGAGGCGACCGGCTCGGCCTCATCGTCATCGTAATCGTCATCGTCGTCGTCGTCCTCGTCATCCGGTTCAATCGTTTCGCCATCCTCGGCTTCACCCTCAGGATCGAGATCTGTCCCCTCCTGTGGCTCGGGTGCCTCGCCAGCGGGGTAGATATCGAGGGTCACCGTCCCGGCCATCGCAGCAGCGTAGCCGGACGGAATCGTGAACTCGAGGTCCTCGAAGATGGGCATCAGTGAATCGCTATCGACGATGTCGACAGCCGGCGCATCCGGTGATGCGTGGACTGCTCGAATCTGTCCAGCATCCTCGCCGTCGACGTCTTCCTCGACCTCCTCCGGCGTCCGGTCAGCTAACAGGAGGATTTCGAAGGTTCCCGTCTCGAGGCCATCGTCATCATCGTCATCCTCGACGTCCTCTACATCGTCGTCGTACCCGTCAGCCTCGTCTTCGTCGTAGTCGTCGTGGTTGTCATCGTAGTTGTCGTCCGCCTCAGCATCGTCATACTCGTCTTCCTCTTCGACGGCACCGAGTTCGCCGATCGCAGCGGCCGTATAGAAGCCGTCCTCAACAGCGAACTGCTGCTGGGCGACGACTTCGTCCGGATCGCCAGCGGCCGTCACTGTCAGCGAGTAGGTACCGGGGACGATCTCGAGGTAGGGGGACACGTCATCGTACGCGACGTCAGCGAGGACTCGCTGATCGTTGATGTATACGTCGACGTTCGGTGCGTCAGGCGAGAAGTGGGCCACGCGAAGCGCGCCCATATCCTCGTCTTCAGGGACCGATTCGGCGTCACGTTCGTCGTCTTCGTGTTCGCTAACACCGAGTACTGTGCCGGATAGGGCAGTTCCCGTGCCGACGATACCGATCGTCTTGATTGTCGAGCGTCGTGAGAGAGTCATGCAGCACTCGGAAGGGAGACCGTTACCCGGAAAAACCAGATAGTAAGTTTCAGTGAGTGTCGGGTCGTTTACCCAGTCCGCTCCAGCGTAGCAGTGCCATACCAAATCGAAAGACCGTCCTACAGACGCGTAGTGACACCGAACGCCCACTCGAGTATTGCTGGCCGACCCACACTATGAACTGCGGCAAACAGCGCCAGTCAGGATTTCCGACGGTCGATTATAGTGTAAATACGTGAGCGACGAGTCGAGTGCGTCAGGTGATGGACTGTGTGAGTATCGTCTGAAATCTCAGACAGTGTCTCCACACCTAATTACGACCAATTGGAATATATACTATTCTCTATAATAATCCAAGAAACTAATGGACAAAATGGCACGTCTTCTCACTCGGCTCGAGGCGACTCTCCCTCGCGTCATCGGATTACTAGCGACTGTGGTGGGGCTGTGCTGTGTACTGGTCTATCCACTTGCGCTCCCAATCGTCTATCCCCTTGTTCCATCCGCCCTGGTCCCAGGGAACAATCTGGCTCTCTTTGGCCCTACACATCCGCTCGTCGTGCATTTTAGTGCAATCGTCGGCCCGATACTCCTCACATGGGGCCTCTTCGCTGTTCGCTACCGAACACGTGCACCGATGACGGTCCGTCGTGCCGTTCTCGCACCGCTTTTGAGCCTGTTCTCACTTGGTGGCGGCGTCGCTGTGTTCACCTATACATGGGCTCGAGGAATGCCGGTTGGCTGGTGCGCTGCTGAGCCACAAACGCAGTTCTCGGTGTCTCAAATCATGCACGTGGAAGTCGCAATCGCTCACTTCGCTGCTCTATCTGCCGTCTCGATGGTCGTCGTGGGAGCAGTCGCGGCCCGACATGAGCTGCGAATCGCTCTCGCGAGTGTTGTGGTACCAGCGGTGATCGTTGTCTTCGGGTTCGTCTGGCAGTCTTCCGTCCCACCGCTGCTCGAGTTCGCACTTCTCGTCGTGTTCGCAAGTATACCCTTCGCCATCGGCTACGTCACGACACGCACAGCATCGTAACGCGAGGCTGGAACGAGTTGCGTTTTAGAAACACGTCTCTGCCGTTGCCGACCCGCATGCCAGATGTCTACTGGTAGAAGTACCCTGCCGACGCGATGACTTCACTCGAGTCGTCGTCTTCGATCTTCTCTATGGCGTCGACAAAGTCCTGATGAGTGATCTCGTCGCGTTCGTTGCGGATGGCGAACATCCCGGCTTCAGTGGCCAGACTCTCGATTTCAGCGCCGGAGTAGCCTGCCGTGTCGTCGGCCAGATCAGCAAAGTCCACCGTGTCGGTGACGTTCATCCCGCGCGTGTGAATCTCGAGGATCTGTTCGCGGCCGTCGCGGTCGGGTTCGGGCACTTCGATAAGGCGGTCGAATCGGCCGGGACGCAGGATGGCACGATCGAGCATGTCGAAGCGGTTCGTCGCGGCGATGATGCGGATTTCACCGCGAGCCTCGAAGCCGTCCATCTCCGAAAGCAGTTGCATCATCGTCCGCTGGACCTCGGCATCGCCGGAGGTCTTGGATTCCGTCCGAGTGGTCGCGATGGCGTCGATCTCGTCGATAAAGATAATAGCGGGTTCGCGCTCGCGAGCCATCTCGAAGAGGTCACGCACGAGTCTCGAGCCCTCGCCGATGAATTTGCGGACGAGTTCCGAGCCAGCCATCTTGATGAACGTGGCGTCGGTCTTGTTCGCGACGGCCTTGGCGAGCATCGTCTTGCCCGTCCCTGGCGGGCCATAGAGGAGAACGCCACTCGGTGGCTCGATCCCAACCTCATCGAAAATTTCGGGGTCGGCCAGCGGCTGCTCGACGGCTTCGCGGACCTCGCGGATCTGCTCGTCGATGCCACCGATATCCTCGTAGCCGACTGCTGGCTTTTCGGTGATCTCCATCGACTGGGCGCGCGCGTCGGTCTCGGCGTTCAGGATGGTCTGAATCGCAAAGGAATCGTTGACCGCGACGCGGTCACCGGGTTCGACTTCTTCGGCGATCCGTGGCGAGACATCCGTGAGCACCTCCTGGTTGTTACCGTGTTGTTTGACGATAACCTCGTCATTGTCCATGATGTCTTCGACCGTCGCAATGTACAGCGAGGAGCTTTTCAGCGCCTCGTTTTCGCGTTCGACGCGGTCGACTTTCTCACGAAGACGCTGTCTGCGTTCGTCGGCGTCATCGAGTTGCGCCGAAAGCTGGTCGTTGACATCGACGATATCTTCGAAATGGCCCCGGAGCGCCTCGAGCCGTTCGTCATCGGGAAGGTCGGGGTCGATATCGCGATGTGGTCGGTCAGGGAGAGACGGGCTTCGAGACATCTTGTCGTACACGGGTAAGGCCCCGACGATAAATGTGCCTTTGGGTCGCGGATGGATTTCCACACCCTATATGTTCTGAACCCCCCGTCAGACAGGCTGTTGAGAGGTCCTCAAGGATGGAATTTCGACTGGAAAGAGCATTCTATGAAAGAATCGTCGGCACGCTGTCTACAACAGTGGACGCGCTCGAGGGCACGACTAATGCAACATACTGATAACTGTTATAACCGGTTTCAGAACTAGCAACATGTTCACAGCTATTTGTAATTGGTTTTAGGACTAGGCGTCATGAGAGAGACACGGACGTGCGGACGAACGCTGATAGTGTGTTCGAACGGGTATCGTGATCAACTCGAGTTGAAATCGATCACCCGCAGTGGTACCTGTAGCGATACCCATGACTGACATCGATCGTACTCGGCTTGGATTGTTCATCGGGACGGTAACCGTCCTCATGGCGGGATGGTTCGTCGGAACGCCACTGCTGATCGATCAGTGGGACGAAACACTGCATCCAGCGTTTTTTGGACGTATTCATATGTTCACGCCGATGGTCGCCGCACTCGTCGTCTGTTTCGTCAGCGGGATCTCGCTCTCGACGGTCGGTCTTCGACTCGGTCGCGTGCGGTGGCTCGGGATCGCTGTTGGAGTGGCCTTCTCGCTCGTTGTACTCGCGATTCCGGTGGCAGTTGCCGTCCCAGGCATCGATTTTCAGCCGACGATCTATCACTACGAGTTGCCGTTTCCGTCTCTGCTGCCAGAGATTCCACCGGACGCTCTGACAGTCGGTACTGCCGTTGGAATCGTCGTGGTCACTGGCGTTACCATCTATGCGGTATTTGGGTTTGGCGAGGAATTCGGCTGGCGAGGGTATCTCCTGTGGGAACTCGCCCCGCTTGGATTCTGGCGAGCGTCGGTCATCATTGGTATCGTCTGGGGACTGTGGCACGCACCGGTTGCGTTCTCCACGTGGGGAATGGGTGTAATCGACGGGTGGCCGCTACTCGCCTGGCTCCTCACGGGTATCGTGTTCTCACCGGTGTATACGTACGTCGTCATTCGGGCGAAGTCAGTGCTGGCTGCGGCGCTCTTTCACGGTGTCTTCAACGCGACCACATCGCTGTTCAGTGCCGTCGTCTATACAGACGAGTTTATGTTGGGAACTATCCTCCAGCCAGTCGGCGTCGCCGGACTCGTGACGTTCGGCGGAGCCGTCGCCATCATCGCCGTCCGCGGCCCGCCGGAACTCACCCGCGAGTTTGCACACTCTCCACGATCCAGTCAGAACCGGACGACGCCAACGACCGATACCGACGCGTAGTACCGTCTCGAGGATACCTGATTGTCGATTACACTTTCACAACAGTGGAGAGGATATTACTCGAGCAGTGCCTCGAGTTCGTCTAACCGATCCCCGTAGGTCGCGAGCGCGCGGTCGATTGGCTCGGACGTACTCATGTCGACGCCGGCGACCTGCAGGAGTTCGAGTGGATAGTCCCGCGAGCCCTGTCGGAGGAACTCGAGGTAGTCCTCGGCGGCGTCACGTTCGGGGTCGCTGCCGGGGCCATCGGGGAGGATACCGTCAACGATGGCGAGCGCAGCCGAAATACCGGTCGAGTACTGGTAGACGTAGAACGCCCGGTAGAAATGCGGGATACGCATCCACTCGCGGGCGATGCGGTCGTCGACGACGGCGGGTTCATAATATTGCTCCTTGAGGTCGCCGTAGAGTTCGTCCAGTCGGTCGGCAGTCAGGGGTTCGCCCTCCTCCTCGAGTTCGTGGGCCTTGTGCTCGAACTCCGCAAAGAGGGTCTGACGGTACAGCGTCGAGCGAACGCGCTCTAGGAACTCGTTCAGGACGTGTTTGCGGAACTCGGGGTCCTCGACGGTTGCGAGCAGGTGATTCGTCAGCAGGGCCTCGTTGACCGTGCTGGCGACTTCGGCCACGAAAATTTCGTACCCCGAGTAGACGTAGGGCTGTTCCTCCTTCGTCAATTCGGAGTGCATCGAGTGACCGAGTTCGTGCGCCAGCGTGTACATCGAGGAGATGTCGTCCTGATAGTTCATCAGGATGAACGGCTGGGTGTCGTAGGTGCCGCCGGAGTAGGCCCCCGACTGCTTACCCTCGTTCTCGTAGACGTCGACCCACTGAGACTCCAGTCCTTCCGCGACGCGCGATTGGTACTCTTCGCCAAGTGGCTCGAGAGCGTCGACGATGTACTCGGTCGCTTGGTCGTACTCCACGTCGGGGCCCTCATCGCCGGTCAGGGGCATGTAGAGATCCCACATCTGGAGGTCGTCGACCTCGAGCGCCTGCCGTTTGAGTTCGGCGTGATGGTGGAGTTTGTCGAGGTTGTCGTGGACGGAATCAACCAGGTTGTCGTAGACGGAGACGGGGACGTTCGGGCCGTCGAGAGCCGCCTCGCGCGCGGTGTCATAGTTGCGTGCCTGGGCCGTCTTCACGTCGGCTTTGACGCTGTTTTTGTAGGCCGCGGCGACGGTGTTTCGCATGTCCGACCACTCGTCGAAGTAGCCCTCGTAGACGCGCTGGCGGAACTCCCGATCAGGTCGCTTCAGGAGGTTCGTAAAGTTGCTCTGGGTAATTTCGATTGCGTCTTCGTCGTCCTCAGCGGGCGCTTCGACCGTGGGGAACTCCATATCCGCGTTCGAGAGCATGGTGTAGACCTCGCCGGTCCCGCCCATGACCTCGCCCAGATCCGCGAGCAACTCCTCGACTTCGGGCGAGCGCGTGTGCGGTTTCATCCGAAGCACGTCATCGACGTAGTGTTCGTAGGTCTCGAGGTCGCTCTCAGAATCAACGAACTCGTCGAACTCCTCGCGAGTCAACTCCTGCAGTTCGGGTTCGATGAACGACGCCGCAGACTGGGCGTCGGACGCAAGCGACTGTGCACGCGCGGTCAGCGCCTGATACTGCTGGTTCGTCGTATCCTCGTCGCGGCGCATTCGCGCGTAGGCGGCAACGGTCGAGACCTCGCGCATGATGTCGTTTCGCAACTCGAGGACCTCGAGCAGCGTGTCGGCGTCGTCGGTGACCTGCCCCTCGTAGCCGGCGAGTTCGTCGACGCGCTCGGCGACGGTTTCGTAGGCGGCCTCCCAGTCCTCGTCGGTCGCGTAGATGCTCTCGAGATCCCAGGTATAGTCCTCGTCGATCTCGGAGCGGTCGGGTACGGAACTCATACACACGGTTTCGGAACGTAGGTGGTAAAGCGTGTCGAAGCCCCACATATCGTACCCGGACCCGCGATTTTTGCCGCCGGCCGTCGAGAAGAGTAGTATGGACGACCACGGAGCCAACGAGCAGACGAGCGAGAACCCCACGCTCGAGTGTGCCCTCGGCCGCGCGTGGACCGACGAGCGAGCCTGGACGCTGCTAACGAACCTGACCGAACTCCCGCATCGAATGGGCGGCTCGAGCGGCGAGCGCCGCGCGGCTGAATCCGTCCAGGCAGCGCTCGAGGAAGCAGGTGTCACGGACGTGCAGGTCGACGAGTTTCCGATGCAGTACTGGGAGCGCGGGTCGACGGCGCTTACTGTTCTAGGCGGAGACGGATCTGAGACTGCCAATTCGACAGCGGATGGAACAGACACGGCGCGCCTCGAGCGCGAATTCGACGCCATCGCGTTGCCGTACTCGCCCGACGCACGCGTCGAAGGGCCGCTCGTCGACGTTGGCTACGGCACTCCCGAAGAGATTGCGGCGGCCGACCTGCAGGATGCAATCGCCGTTGCGAGCACGACGACGCCACCGGAACAGCGGTTCGTCCACCGAATGGAGAAGTTCGGCCACGCGCTCGAGGCCGGTGCGACGGCCTTTCTCTTCGCGAACCACGTCCCCGGCCAGTTACCGCCGACCGGCGCGCTGACGTTCAACGCCGAAGCCGCCGCGCCCGGTGTCGGCGTCAGCGCGGAAACGCACGACTGGCTCACGACGTACGCCGAGCGCGGAACGCGCGCACGAATTCGGGTCGACGCCGAGACGACTGCAGGGTCGAGTCAGAACGTCCACGGGACGGTCGGCCCGGACACCGACGAGGAAGTCCTGGTCGTTGCACACTACGACGGCCACGACATCTCCGAGGCCGCGCTGGACAACGGCTGTGGCATCGCGACCGTCGTCGCCGCGAGTGCGATCCTCGAGTCCATTGCGGACGACCTCGCCTGTCAGGTCCGGATCGCAGGCGTGGGCTGCGAGGAAATCGGCCTCCTTGGAGCAGAGGCACTGGCCGACCGCGCCGACCTCGAGTCGGTTCGAGCCGTGGTCAACGTCGACGGGGCAGGCCGATTCAGGAATCTTCGGGCGCTTTCACATGGCTCGGAGGCGCTGGCCGACCTCGCTGATGACGTAGCGAGCGACGCGGGCCAGCCAATCGGTCACGATCCGGACCCACATCCGTTCAGCGATCACTGGCCGTTCCTGCGCGCCGGGGTTCCGTCACTCCAACTGCACAGCGAGCCACCGGAGGGACACGAACGCGGGCGCGGGTGGGGCCACACGACAGCCGACACGCGGGATAAAGTCGACCCGCGAAACCTGCGCGAGCACGCACTGATGACGGCGTTGCTGGTCCGAGTACTCACGCGGGCCGAGATTCCACGAATCGACGATCAGGAGTTGCGAACACAGTTGCGAGAACAGGACTACGAACCGGGCATGCGAGCAGCAGATATCTGGCCGGCCGCGTGGGAGAGCAACGACGAGTAATCGAGACGTCCGACAGCGCACTCGACCCTATGCTGGCTCGCTTTCGGTCCCGTCGACACCATCTTGCGAGTCAGTAGAGTCGGTCACACTCGGCAGGTTCGGATCGCGGTACGGGTTCCGACCGTACGCAGGCAGGTCGTCCTCGAGTTGGTCTTTCAGGACCCGGCGAAGCCGGTTGAGACTCGTCGTATCGAGCCCGTAGGTCGCGGCGAGTTGCTTGAACCGCGATTCGTCGGTGATGTCGTGGGCGCGGTACTGAGCGAACAGTTCCTCCATCCGGTCGGCTGATAGTGCCTGCGCGTCGATATCGTCCAATCCGAAGTACGACTGGCGGTCGACGTCGACGACGTGGCGGATCGCTACCAGCGCAACCTTCTCAATGGCGCGCTGGCTACCGAACTCGGTCAGATCGATCTCGTCCATCACACCGAGTGCGAGGTCGCGCTGCCACGGCGTCACCTCGAGTGCGTTACACAGCGCCTGTGTCGTCCGCAGTCGGTCGAGTCGGTGGGCGCGCTCGCTGTAGCCGGGCGTCGCCGCGTGCTGTTCGTCGTGGAGGCGACGGACGTTCTCCGAGAGGTCCGCGTCGGGTGACTCCGCGCGGCCGATGACGGTCGCACTCGGCGTGACGACACCCCACTGGCGGACCGTCGAGTCGCGCTGGACATCCGCCCGCGAGAGCGACCCGGAGCCGGGCCGAGTCTCGAGACGGCGATTCTGGGTGGGTTCGGCGTCGTACTCGCCGCGTGGAGGCTGGTCGCGATTGTGCTCGCGGCCCGGACCGCGCGGACCGGGTTCGGGACCGTCGTCGTGCATCTTGGTACTCGCTCAGACAGGGAGACGGAAAAAGGCTCGCTCGTTTGCGCGCTGACTGACAACAGCCGTCGGTCGAGTGATAGCTCTCGAGGGTACTGACCAACCGCAAAAGCGCTCCGTATCTTCATCTTGTGACCAGAGGCACTTAAAGGACGATGCGATTCATCTCATCGAACCAATACGTGTATCGCACGCGTCATCAAACCGGCACATGACGACCGAGACAGAGCGCCAGCGGGACCTGCTGTCGATGCTCGTTGCCATCCAGTTCACCCTGTTCATCATCCTCATTCCGTGGGCGTGGCCGCTGCTGGCCGTCCCAGGACTCAGAACGAATTGCGTGAATCGTTCTGAGTACCATCGACGACTGACCGAACACGAATCCGGGGCCGAGATTGGAGAGTCCTCATCCGCAAAACAGGGCCTCGAGTCCGATGACTCACCGACACAATAGCAACTCGAGAAAGTATCGACTGGTCACGCACACTATCCAGAGAATATCCCGTCGTATCTATTCCTTGTGAGCAGAGGGACTTAAATGGACAACGCTTTGAATCAAATCCGAGTGCAGAGTCCCCACTGTGAAATATGAATCCAGTAGAACCCGCCTTCCTGCCATATCTCTACCTTGTAACCAGAGACACTTAAAGAAAGACCGCCACCGGGTGTCATTGCACAGCGCCAATCAGGTCATCAACGAACGCGTTCAATCGCTTCGGATTGGGGCCCTCGAGCGCGTGAACCTCGGGATCTATCCGTTTCGGTGGGTGGGCGAACTCGCGGTCGACCTGATCGCCGACGACAGCGCTTCCTTCGCCACGGCGCTTTCGCTCGAGGAGATCGCGGGCGCGGTCGATCCGGTCGGCCTCGAAGACGGTCGGGGCCTGTTCGTCCAGAAACGTCCCGAAGTCGATCACTGGCAGCTCGTGCGCGCCGTCGTCGCCCGTTGCCGTGAGATAGTAGGCGGACATCGCCGCGCGGGTGATCGTGAGATTACGCTTGACCGTTGGCTTCGTCTGTGTCTCGGTAAATCGCTCGTCGTCAGCACCGACAGTCATCGTCTCCTCGCCGGTTTCGTCACTGTCGCAAGCGACGACGTAGCCCTCAGCCGTGCGCTCGAGAATGGGAAAAATTTCGTCGTCGGACCGAACCAGATGGTCAGACAGGTACTTTCGGTAGTTGGTCGACGCAATGGCGCGCCAGTCGTGATAGAGGTCGATTGGGTTGTACGCGCGCGTCATGTATTCCACGAGGTCAGTCGGATCGAACTGCATCCGATACTGGACTGGGCTGCGAAGAAGATCGAGCGCGCTCTCGTTCGAATCTGCGAGCAAGGAGGCGAAGTTCCGGACGCTCAGCCCCTGTAGTTCGATCTCGGCGCGGCTGTCGTCGATGGTCTCGATGGTGCCACCGAGATGGGCGTATTGGCGGAGGTCGTCGGGAACGAAGACGAACCCAACGTCGTAGTCGCTGTCGGCACTCGCCCCACCCCACGACCGACTGCCGCGGGCGACAGCCAGCGGAATTGCGATTTCGTGTGTCGCCTCGAGATCTGCGAGACAGGCCTCAATTCGGCTACGGACGGCTGGTGGAACGGTAGGGATCACGCTAATCAGGTAAGACAACCGGCCAGAATATCCCGTCGTATCTACTCCTTGTGACGAGAATGACTTAAAGGAAGCCGAGGACTCGAGTCAGCGCACGCGAACAGTTTGGAGACAGCGACCGCTGAGTAAAATGTGATATCGGTAGAACCCGTCTTCCTGCTATATCTCTACCTTGTGGGCAGAAGCACTTAAAGAAAGAGTGGAACGAGGGGACTCGTTCGCTCGAGTGAGCGCAAGTGACGCCGCTCTCAGGGACAGAGAGCACAGAGAATGTCCGACGTATCTGTTTCTTGTGGCGAGTGTGACTTAAATGGGGTCGAGCTGGCGGCCAGTGGATGGGATAGGACTCGTAGCCACTGAAGTCAGAACGACACAGCTGGTACTGCAATGTTTTGAACGAAGATACCAGAGAATCCGTCTTCCTGCTATATCCTTACCTTGTGACCAGAAGCACTTAAACGAACGCCAATTTCGGCCAGCCCATGGGACAGCGAACCACACGACCGGTATATTAATTGACAACCCGAGACCACACAATCGTATGTTCTCTTTGGGGGGTCGATTCACGGCACGGTTGTCCCAATGGCAGCGACAAAGGGTTCTCACCCCATGGGTCGCTCGTAGTAGTTCGCATACCGTTTGGAGTGGTTGAAACGTGACGGAGAACCAGTTCGAGCCACCCGATCATATCGACAACTCGCTGTGGCTGCTGGTCCGTCGGTACGCCCGGCCCCACACGCTCCGGTACGTCCTCGCGGCAATCGGGACGCTACTCGCCCAGATTCCCCAGCGGCTGCCGGCGCTCGTCATCGGCGTCGCGCTGGATGCGATCCTCCTGCAGGACACGCCGTATTCGCTCCCGTTGCTTCCTGACGCCTGGATTCCCGAGACGACGACCGGTCAGGTCCAGTTCACTATCGGGTTGCTCGTTGCGGCTTACATCCTCGACGGGACGATGACCTGGTTCGCCGGTCGACTCGAGGGGACGGCGCGGTTGCAGACGCTCCACGAGATCCGGGTTGACGCCTTCGATGCAGTCGTCGGCCACGAGCGGTCCTTTTTCGACCGCCACCAGACGGGCGATGTCATGAGCGTCCTGAACAATGATGTCTCGAACATGAACCGCTTCGGGAGCAACGCCTACGAGGGGATCAGGCTCTCGGCGCAGATCCTCGTCGCCTTCGCGTTCATGCTCACGATCCACGTCCCGCTGGCCGCGCTACTGGCGCTCATGCCGCTGCTGCTGATCGCGCTGTGTCAGTGGTACACGACTCGCGTCGGGCCTCGCTACGAGAACGTCCGCGAAAGCGTTGGCCGGGTGAATTCGCGGCTCGAGGACAGCATCGAGGGTATCGCGACGGTCAAAGCCTTCGCGCGCGAGGATGCAGAACGGGATCGACTCGAATCCGCCTCGCGGTCGTACCTTGATCGCAACTGGTCGGTGATCCGGCTGCGGCTCGTCTTCAGTCTCGCGAGTTGGGTAATCGTCTCGTCTGCGTTCATCGGTCTCCTCGCTCTCGGCGCGTATCTGGTCCTCGAAGGGGCGCCAGCGTGGTTCGGGGGTTCGCTGACTGCTGGTGCGCTGTTGACGTTCCTGATGTACAGCCAGTCGTTCTACGCGCCGATCCGCCAGCTGATGCTCGACGTGCTGGACAGCTACGAGGACGCGCTGGCCTCGAGCAAGCGAATCACCTCGGTACTGGAAGGCGACCACCCCGACCGAAACGAAGGCCGGGAACTGACGGTCCTCGAGGGCCGCGTTGAGTACGAGGACGTCTCCTTCACCTATGAGGGGGCCGATGAGGAGACGCTGACTGGTGTCACCGTTACCGCGGAACCGGGCTCGCTTATCGGCGTCGTCGGGCCGACGGGTGCAGGCAAGTCGACACTGACGAAGCTACTCTTCCGGTTCTACGAGCCGGATCGGGGTTCGATCCGGATCGATGGGACCGACATCAGCGATGTCTCCCGCCGAAGCCTGCGCGAGCACCTTGGCTACGTCTCGCAGGATCCGTTCCTCTTCTATGGAACCGTCCGGGAGAATATTACGTACGGGCTTCACGAGACCGACTATCAGGAGGTCTCGGATAGAGCGAGCGGAGAGGAACGATCCGCGAGCCGCGAGGTCGACCGAAGGGAGACCTCGAATAGTGCGAGCGGGGAGCACGAGGCGCGACGCGCCTCGAAAACCGTCGACCACGCAGCTGTCGTTGACGCCGCGACACTCGCGGGGGCCCACGAGTTCATCACCGACCTCGAGAATGGGTACGACACCCAGGTCGGCGAGCGTGGCGCGAGCCTCTCGGGGGGCCAGCGCCAGCGAATCGCCATCGCGCGGGCGATTCTCAAGGAGCCCGATGTCCTCATCTTGGACGAGGCGACGAGTCATGTCGACAACGAGACCGAACGCCAGATCCAGCGCAGTATCGACGCGACGGCGGGCGAGCAGACGACAATCGCGATTGCCCACCGACTGTCGACGATTCGCAACGCCGACCAGATCCTCGTCGTCGACGACGGCGAGGTCGTCGAGCGCGGCACGCACGACGAGTTACTCGAGCAGGACGGACTCTACGCCGATCTCTGGCGGGTGCAGGTCGGCGACCTCGAGGCCGTCTCGGACGCGTTCCTCGAGCGGGCCCGCGCCCGCCTCGGCGAGTCTGCGCGGCGACGCGGCGCAGCAGAGACCGAGCGACCTGAGGAGGTGTCACGATGAGCGACGACCCCGGTCGCGAGGGTGAGGGTGAAATCGCGGCCGCCGCCGACGAACGGTGGCCGCTGGTCGCCCTGTTGCGCGAACACGGCCGGGGCGACCTGAAGTGGCTCGGCCTCGGTAGCGCCAGCTCAGCCGGCTCGCAGTTCCTCTCGAACATCGACATGCTGATCATCGGGTTGGCGTTCGATGCGATGTTCAACGACGAGCCGTACGCGCTGTTTCTGGTGCCTGACGTCTGGATCCCGGCCGACCCGACCGGACAACTCCTGTTTACAGTCGCGCTGCTGGCGGGAATAAAGGTGATCGACATGGGCCTGGCCATCTTCTCGCTGTGGGCGCTGTTCCTGTTCGGCCAGCGAACCATACACCGCGTCCGGGTCGCCGTCTACGATGACGTCCAGCGCTTGGACGCCGGCTTCTTCGACGACCAGCGGACCGGCGAGGTGATGAGCGTGCTCAACAACGACGTCAACTCCTTAGAGGAGTCGCTGACGCAGGGCCCGAACCTCGCGGTCTTCGCGACGACGACTGTCGTCAGTTCACTGCTGTACATGCTGATCCTGAACTGGCAGTTGGCGCTACTCCCGCTGACGCTCGTCCCAATCGTTGCTATCGTCAACTGGTGGTTCAGCCGCAAACACGAGCAGCGCAACGACGAGGTTCGCGAGGAGACTGGCGTCGTCAACGCCTTGCTTGAGACGAACGTCAGCGGCGTCTCGACGGTCAAAGCTTTCGGCGGTGAGCGATACGAGACCGGCCGCGTCAGGGAGGCGTCCGACGCCTATCGGGAGGCCTCTTGGTACGCCCACATAGTCGGCGTCCTCCACCAACCGTCGATGCGGCTGCTCGCTGGTGTTGCGTTCGTCCTCACCCTGTTCGTCGGCACCGAGTGGGTCCTCGACGAACGGTTCTGGATCTTCGCCGGCACGATCACCGCCGGCGAACTCATCCCGTTTCTCTACTACACCCAGCAACTCGCGCAGCCGATGCGGTTTCTCGCCTGGGTGACCGGCCTCTACAAGGCCGGGAAGGCCGCCGCCAAGCGCGTCCTCGGGCTCCGGCAGCTCTCCCCGCCCCGCGATGACGGAGATCACGTCCTCAAGGACCCGCGTGGCGCGGTCCAATTCGACGACGTCACGTTCGGGTATGACGCCGAAGACGCCGACCCGGTCCTCCGAGACATCTCCGTCGATGTCGAACCTGGCGAGACGGTCGGGCTGGTCGGTCACACGGGCGCGGGGAAATCGACGCTGCTGAAGCTCTTGCTGGCGTACTACGAGCCCGGCAAGGGCCGAATTACGGTCGACGGTCACGACCTGCAGGACGTTTCGCGGTCGTCGCTACGCCAGTCGATTGGCTACGTGCGACAGGACCCGTTCCTGTTTTCGGGGACGGTTCGAGAGAACATCGCCTACGGGCTGGATGATCCCGCAGACGGCGACAGCACGGTCTCCGACAACGACATCGTGGCCGCCGCGCGAGAGGCTGGTGCACACGAGTTCATCACCGAACTGGACGATGGCTACGACACCGAGGTCGGCCAGCGCGGCGTCCGCCTGTCGGGCGGCCAGCGCCAGCGGATCGCCCTCGCTCGCGTCCTGCTGACTGACCCCGCGATGTTCGTCTTCGACGAAGCGACGAGCCACGTCGATAACCGGACCGAAGTCCTGATCCAACGGAGTCTCGACCGACTCACGGCCGAGAAGACGACGTTCATCGTCGCCCATCGGCTTTCGACGGTGCGAAACGCAGATCGGATTCTCGTCCTCGATGACGGCGAAATCGTCGAACGCGGCACGCACGATGACCTCCTCGAGTGCGATGGAACCTACGCCGACCTCTGGAAGGTACAGGTTGGCGAACTCGACGCCGACTGAGGCAAGTGAAAAGCGCAGCCGCTCGAGAAAAGTGAGGACGGTGTAGAACCGGTCTTCCTACTATATCTCCACCTTGTGACCAGAAGCACTTAAAGGAAGAACGGGACCCTTGCTCGAGGAACGGACTCACCTCTCGGGTGAAGACGCGAAACGCAGCGCTGACGGGTATAGGTCGCAGAGAATGTCCGTCGTATCTACTCCTTGTGACGAGAGTTACTTAAAGCGGTACGCAGTTTAGGTGAAAACGAGTGAAATCCACTGCAGTGCTTCCGCTCTGAGCGAAGATGTCGTAGAATCCGTCTTCCTGCTATATCTCTACCTTGTGACCAGAGACACTTAAAGGACGGACGACTATGCGGAGCGCTCGAGTGAAACTAATACCTAAGTCAGTCAGGAAAACGCTGTGGCTGAGCACAGAAACTCTCAGGAGAACCGGCTACGTCTCGTCATAGGTCTACCTTGTGACCAGAGATAGTTAAAGGGCTTCGAGCAGGCCTACACTCGAGCAGTGGGCCGTCACCCCCACGTCAGCCGGAAAGACAGTGACTTGCAGCTTGCGAGGCCAGTTCACTGCGTCCGAAATTGTGTGTTCCGAAAGGCCTAATCGGACGCTGTCCTGAGTATCGCCAATGAGTCATCAGCTTCCGGACGTGCAGGCAACGTCGCCAGACGTGACCGTCGGCCTGAGCCAGGTCGGCGTCACCGGCGTCGAAAAGCTCGTCAAGATCGCCCGCGAAGACGACCGCCCAATCGTCCTCACCGCCGAATTCGAGGTCTTCGTCGACCTGCCCGCCTGGCGCAAGGGTGCAGACATGAGCCGCAACATGGAGGTCATCGACGAAATCCTCGAGGATGCGACCCGCGAGGAGGCCTACCGCGTCGAGGACGTCTGTGGCGACGCCGCCGAACGACTGCTCGAAAAACACGATTACACCTCCACGGCGAAGGTGTCGATGCAAGCGGAGTTCATGCGTCGTGAGCAAACACCTGCAAGCGACCGCGAGACCCAGCACACGGTCGACATCATCGCCTCCGCGACGGCGACCGAGGAGGGCACACGCGAAGAGATCGGCGCGGAAGTGACGGGAATGACTGTCTGTCCATGCTCGCAAGGAATGTCTGCCTCGCGCGCGAAACAGACACTCGAGGATCTGGGTGTCGAAGAAGAGACGATTACCGAGTTCTTAGACGAAGTCCCACAGCCGGGTCACTCCCAGCGCGGGCACGCGACGCTGACGGTCGAAGCGGGCGGCGACCCCGAGGTCGATCTGAACGACGTCATCGACATCGCACGCGATTCGATGAGCGCACGGATCTACAACCTCGCAAAGCGCCCGGACGAAGATCACATGACCTACGCGGCCCACGCGGACGCAAAGTTCGTCGAAGACTGCGTGCGCGCACTCGCCGAGGGCGTAATCGATGAGTTCGACCATCTCGCAGATGATGCAGTCATTACGATGAAACAATCTAACGACGAGTCGATCCACCAGCACAACGCGCACGCCGAACGCAAAGTCGAGATGGGCACGTTGCGCGAGGAAGTCAACGGCGGCAGCGAATAGCACCGGTCAAAACTGTAGCGGGTCGGCCGCTTCCCACCGCGGAACGAACTCCTGATTGACGCTCGCAGCGAACTCTGGATCTTTCAAGTCAATCATGCCGAACGCCTCGCCTGAGGAGAGCGGGTTCGGAACCTGAATACAGATCTCGAGATCGTCGAGGATGTTGAACGACCCAGTTACGTCGTCGTTCGTCCGCACGTCGAAGTCGTCTCGAGCCTGCAACGTGTCGCGATACCGCCGCCCCACCTTCTCCGAGATCGACGACACCATTTCCCGAGTCATCAGCACGTCGACTGAGACGCCGCGGTCGAGTGCGTCCTCGAGGTGTGCCAGCACTTCCTCACTGACAGCCTGAATATCACGTTCTGGGACTGGGTCCGCTGCAACCATTACGATATGATCGTCCGCGGCTGCCAGTCGCTCCAAGAGGAGATCCGTCGTCTCCTCGGGACCGACGGCGGCGGTCCAGAACTGATCCTCGACAGGATCGGCCGCGTCGAGTTCGTCCGAGAGATCATCGACGATGGATTCGTACTGGTCTGCCTTTTCGTCGAGTTCGCGTTTCTTATCCTCGAGCAATCGATCCAGTGCGGTCGATGGTTCGACCGCAACGTACTTTTTTGGACGGCTCGCGGTCTGGCTCCGCACGAGGTTGTACTGTTCGATGCTGTTGAGCACGTCATAAATCCGGCCCATCGGCACGTCGCTCGCTCGCGACAACTCCTTGGCCGTTGTCGGGCCCGTATTTAGCAGTGCACGATACGCTCGAGCCTCGTACTCTGAAAGCCCGAGGTCCCTGAGACTGGCCATACTCAAAGCAACCGACTATAGAAACATAAACGCTGTGGTGGTTTGCCGAGAAACCTGAGTGACGTCGTTCAGGCCTGTGAGTGCTCGAGAACGGATTGGACGCGCTTGCTCAACTCGCCGGGAGTTTCAGCGGGAGCGGACTGGTCGTCGCCGCGCTTGACACAGGCCGTACCGTTGTCGAGACTGGTCGCGTTCGGAACGACGACTTTCTCGTGGTCGGCCATCCGAAGCGCGGCGCGGTGAAGGTCCGAACCGGGGTCGGCGGCGACGGTGATCGTCAATGGCCCCTCGAGCAACCTCGAGACTGCCGTCGCGTAGTGGGCGATCTGGACGCCGAAACGGTCGCTCGCACCGGCGAAGGCCGAAAGTGTCTCACGGGCGTAACGACGGTATCGATCGGCGTCGATATCGACATCGCCGCCAACGTCTGCGTCCGCGAGCGCCGCGAGATTAATCAGCGCGTCCGCGAACGCGACGTTCGCATCGAGTGGACGAAGTGGCCGCTCGAGCAAGCCTGCGCCGGTCCGGGGACCGTCGATGAACGACTCGCCATCGTGGAGTTCGTCGAGTGTCGTCTCGGCGACGGCAACTGCATCCTCAAGGACAGCGGGATCGAGGACGTTCCCAGCAGCCGTGAGCGCGGTGAGCGTACGAGCCTGTGTCAGAAGCAGCGGCGTCGATTCGCTGTCATCGGTTGCAGTCTCGTACTGATGAGCAACGACGCCGTCTGCGAGCAAATCCTCGCGGAGAACGGCGAGTGCGCGTTCGGCGTAGCGGCGAGCGCGTTCGTCGTCGGTGTAGGCGTAGTACGTGAGCAGGCCATCGATTGCGAGCGCGTTCGGTCCGGCGAAGACGCCGTCGTCGACCGGCGGGTCGTCAACCGCAGCGCGTTCAGTTGCATCGATGCTGTGTGCGCCGGGCTGACCGGGTGCTTGACTGTTCGCGAAGGCGTCGACCTCGTCGTTCCAGAGCGTTGTCGTCAGGTACTCGAGTGTCCGTTCGGCGGGTTCGCGGTACTCCTCCTTGCCCGTATGGAGATAGGCATTGGCGAACGCTCGGATGAGTGCGGCGTTCGAATCAAGCAGTTTCTCGTGTTGGACGTTCGACCAGTCACGTTCGCCCGCGAATCGATAGAACCCACCATCGTAGGTATCCAGCAGGTTCGCGCCGACGGCGTCGAACGAGCGCAAGGCCATCTGCCGGTCGCGTTTCAGCGCGAACTCGAGGGCGTCGGGCAACGGGAACTTTGGTTCGGTGCCCCAGCCACCAGCAGTCTCGTCGTACGTTTCGGTTAGCTGGCCGAGCATTGCGGCCTCGATATCGCCGGTCAGCTCGCCTGCTGGCGGGTTGTCCTCTCGGAGCGAGCGCGGGACACTGGCCGCGTCGGTGCCTTTCGTCTGCCACATGGAGCGGACGCTGTCGAGTACCTGGCGCATGCCGTCCTCGCCGAGATAGCCCGCGCCCGTCAGGACGGTCCCGTCGGGGGCGAGAAAGACCGTCGACGGAAAGCCGCCCATGTTGTACCGATCACGCACGCGCGGGTGGCGGTCGACATCGACGCGAACCGGGACGAAGCTATCGTTGATGTTCGCCGCAATCCGTGGCTCGGCGTAGGTTTCTGCATCCATTTCGTGACAGTGATCACACCACGTCGCCGTCAGCGAGAGCAAAACGGGGATCTCAGCCTCTGCCGCCTCGGCGAAGGCATCCTGTCCCCACTCGCGCCACTCGACGCGCGTTACGTCGTCCATTGTCATACCGGAACGTGGGTTGTCCCAAGCGTAAGCCCTTCGCTCGCGGACGAGGGGAGCCGATTCGAGGACGCGACGCCGGTGTTTTTGACAACGGAGTGCGTACGTCGGCCTATGCAAATCGTCACGACGCTTCCCTCGGCGACCGAGATCGTCGCCGCGCTCGGCCACGATCCGGTCGGCGTCTCTCACGGCTGTGATTTCCCGACGAGAGCCGCGTCGATTCCATCCATCACGCGCTCGCGAATCGACGCCGACGCCTCGAGCGGCGAGATCGACGAGCAAGTGCTGGAAACGACCGCTGAAAGCGACGACACCGGCGTTTACGACATCGACACGGCAACGCTCGAGGCGCTCGAGCCGGATCTGATCGTCACGCAGGGAATGTGTGACGTCTGTGCGGTCGACGAAGTGATCGTCGCGGATGCGGTCGACGAAATAGATGCAGATCCCGACATTCTGACGACGGACCCACACAGTATAGCGGACGTGCTCGAGGATATCGAGCGAATCGGGCAGGCGGTGGGCCGCGAGGACCGCGCTCGCGAGCTTCGGGCCGACCTCGAGGCACGGATCGACCGGATTCGAGAGCGAACGCGAGCCGCAGACCTCTCGAGTGCGGACCGCCCTCGAGTCACGGTTTTCGACTGGACGGACCCCGTCATGCTCGCAGGCCACTGGACGAACGAACTCGTCGAGTGGGCCGGCGGCGAGTACGGGCTGGGCGGAACCGGCGAGCGCTCACGGCCGCGCGAGTGGGATGAAATTCTCGAGTACGATCCCGAGTGCATCATCGTCGGCCCCTGTGGGTTCGACCTCGCCCAGACTGCAGCGAATCGAACCGACCTGACCAACCGCGAGGGCTGGGAAGAGTTGACGGCAGTGCAAGAGGGTCGCGTCTGGGCGATAGACGGCAATCACTACCTGAACCGACCCGGCCCGCGGCTGGTTGATACCCTCGAGACGCTGGCCCCGATCATCCAACCGGACCTGTTCGACCAGTCGGTGACGCCCGCGAGTGACGGTCGAATGGCCGCCCGCTTCAACAACCTCGAGACGCACGCCGCGGGCGACAGAGAGACTCGAGCAGAGACTAGGCCGTGACGCCAGCGCCGGACTCGAGCGACGAAGCGCGGACTGCACCTCCGGACCAACAGCCAGTGCTCGTCATCCCAACTGCTATTCGAGACGAGATTCGCGAGCGCGCTCGGGGCGGCTCCCCCGCCGAAATCTGTGGCGTTCTGGGCGGCGAGTTCGGTACCAAAAAGAGTCGCGTCGACTCGCAGTATCCCGCCGAAAACGTCGCCGACAGTCCGCGGACGCGCTATCGAATCGACCCCGAGGAGCAACTCGAGGTGTTCGAGCGACTCGAGGCCGGCGGCGAGGAAATCGTTGGCTTCTATCACTCACATCCCCGTGGGCCGGATCAGCCGAGCGAAACGGACGCCCGACAGGCGACCTGGCCCGACCGCTCGTATCTGATCGTCTCGCTCGAGCCACCCGCGGTGGGGTCCTGGCGGTGGCGAACCGGAGACGGCCGCGACGAGTCGGTGGCGTCCACCGGTGGTCAGTTCGAGCGCGAGCGACTCGTCCTCGAGTAGCACACAAAAGCGACAGCGCACTCATGGCCACAATTATGTCGGTCAAAGAATAACTATCCGATATGAGAGTCGATCTGCGCGAGTTCGTCGCGGAGGACCTCTGGTTACTGATCGGTCTCGTGACGTTCGTGTTGATCAGTCTCGCCGGCGTGGTCGGCCTCGAGATGCTTGCGGGGGTACTCGCGATCATCGGCTGGTTCCTTCTGGTACCGATTTTTCTCTTCTGGGGCGAGGAAGCCGCTGCGCTCATGTTTGACGAGGAGACGATCACCGCCACACAATCGCCGGATGGAGACCGTGATCGCGACCGCGATGCGTTCGAGGAACTCAAACACCAGTACGCCAGCGGGACGATCAGCGAAGCCGAGTTCGAACACCGACTGGACCGCCTGCTCGAGGCCGACGACGCCTTCGAGGACGGGACGCGACCAGACCGGGCGGGCACAAGCCGGAACGATCGGACGGGAACAAACCGGAACGGCCGGACGGGACCGAGAAAAGACAGACAACAGCGCGAACGAGAGCGGGAACGGGAACGAGACCGAGAGTTCGAATAACAATTCGCTCGAGTGTACCACTCGGAGGCGATTCGATTACGCGTCGTCTGCAGCGGACTCGAGGTCAGCCGCGCGCTGGCGCGCCTTCGCGGCCTGTTCGCGAAACTCGTCCATCTTATCTTGCAGTTTCTTCCCGACGAGGTATTTGAAATCGTCCGGCATCAGGCCGGGCTGAATGTCGATCGTAACCATCACGTCGCAGTCGTCGACGATTTCGGGAGCCCACTTGCCCTGAGCGAGTTTCGACTCGTCGGTGACGATTGCCTCGCCGTCCTCGATATCGATAAACGCCGTGACTATGTTCCAGATACCCGGGTTACTCGTTGTCGCCTCGTCGAACAGTCCCTCGAGTCGTGACTCTCGAATCGGCTCATCGCGAAGTTCGACGACCAGGTCCTCGAGTGCGTCGACGGTTTCCTCGTACTCGGCGGCTTCCGCGCGCAGGTCGGCGGGATCGGGGTCGGGATCAGCACCGGAATCCGGCTGTGGGGTCATGTCGTGACGGTAGCCGCTTTAGGACCGTAAACGTACGCTTCCCCGTCGGTGGATCACGGGGGAGACGGGCAGTTGTCACTCGTCCGCGCTCGAGGCGCGTTCTAATACATCGGGCACCCAGCCCTGATTCGGATCGTCCGTCTCCGCCATCCAGTCGATGAGTCGCTCGCGCATCTCCGCGCGAACGTCGCCGTACTCGGGGTGGTCGATCAGGTTGGTGAGTTCAGCCGGATCGCGCTCGAGGTCGTACAGTTCGTCGATATCGGGGCCGTTGTAGATGTACTTGTACTTCGCTGTCCGAACCATTCGCTGCGTGTAGAGGCCGAACTCGTCGCCGTGATACTCGGAGAACGTCGAATCGGGCCAGTCGTCGGGCGCGTTACTGTCCGCCTCGAGCAGCGGAACGAGACTCCGTGCGTCGAACGCGTCCGGCACCGGGACATCACCGATCTCGAGAAACGTCGCGGCGAGGTCGTGTAAGTGAACAGGTGTAGTACAGAGCGAACCCGATTCAGTGACGCCGGGCCAGCGAACCTGTAGCGGGATGCGGTAGGTGTCGTCGTACATCAGCGGCCCCTTGTTGAACTGGCGGTGATTTCCAATGAAGTCACCGTGGTCTGCAGCGTGGACGACGACCGTCTCTTCGGTGAGGTCGTGTGCCTCGAGTGCGTCGAGAACCCGCTCGAGTTGGTCGTCGATCAGGGTCACGAACCCCCAGTACTTCGCAGTTGCTTCGGCCCAGTGGTCCCACTCGAGGCCGTCTGCGCCCCGGTAGTGGAGATAGTTGTCCTGTACCTGCGGTTTGCCCGCGAACGTTTCGGCGTAGCTTGCGGGTGGCTCGATCTCGTCGGGGTCGTACATCGAGGCGTAGGGTTCGGGGACGACGTAGGGGTGATGCGGGCCGTAGAAATCCGCGCGGTGGAAGAGAGGATCAGTTCGATCGCCTGCTGCGTGGGCCTCAATTGCGTCGATGGTTCGCTCGGCGAGGAACCAGGCGCGCGTCTCCTCGACGTCGACCGGCGTCGTCGCGGCGACGAACGTTCCGTCGCTGCTCTCCCGTGGATCGTCGCCGGTGTACAGTTCGTCCTCGAGGTCGACATCACCGACTGGCACACCGCGCTCTCGGCGGTACTCACGGAACGCATCGTCGATATCGTCGTGATGGACGTCGCTGCCGCCGAGATACGAGAAGCCGAAGTCCTCAGGCGTCTGATCGCGGCCGACGTGCCACTTGCCGGTGTAGCTCAGGGTGTAACCACTCTCGCTCAACAGTTCGGAGAACGTCTCCAGTTCGGCCGGCAGATTCGGCTGGATCGCATCCGCCTCGTGGCTGTTGTTGAGCATCCCGTGACTGTGTGGATACCGGCCAGTCATGAGCGAGGCGCGTGCGCTCGTACAGATACTGATCGGCGTGACAGCGTGCTCGAATCGCATCCCCGTCTGCGAAAGGTGATCCATCGTCTCGGTCTCGACCGGTGGCCCATCGGGCGCGGTGCAGTCGTAGCGCTCCTGATCAGTGAGGATGAACAGCACGTTCGGTCGGGTGTCGTCAGCCATCGGCCGTCGTACACCGCCTGCGTAATTAACGCTGGGCCCGTCTCCTGAATCAGAGATGGCCGATGTGTGTGACAGTCCAATAACTACAAGTGAGCGGAACCTGTCAGTTAAAACATGTCACAGAGACGGGTGAACGGCGCCCTCGTCGTTGCGCTCTCGTCGTTCGGGTTTGGGTTTGCGTTGCATCCGTTCGTCGAGAATCTCAGTATCAGCCTCATGTTCTTCGGGCTGTTCGCTGGCGCACCGCTGTTTTACTTTCTGTACCCTATCGTTGGCCGCGACTCCAGCGACCAATCCACAACGGAGTCGGATACTGACCACGCCGATCCGCTCGAAACACTCAAACACGAGTACGCAGCCGGTCGACTCACTGAATCCGAGTTTGAGCACAAACTCCAACGACTCGTCGACCTCGAGGATGAACCCCCAAACCGTCACGCTCGCAACCAAGAATTCAATCGAGAACGGTAGAACGCCTTACTCGAAATCTGAAATCGTCGGGCGCTCGAGGTCGCCGGGGAACGCCTCGACTGGAACCTGCAACTGGTCGCCGGACTCCATGTCTTTGATCGTCACTTCCTCGTTTGCGAGGTCCTGTTCGCCGGCGATGACAACCGTTTCGGCGTTGATCGAGTCGGCGTAGTTGAGTTGCGAGCCGAAGGATCGGCCAGCAATATCGGTTTCGACAACGTGGCCCTTCTCGCGGAGGTCGCGCGAGATTCGGGCTGCCTCAGGGCGTGTATCACCTATCTGGAGCACGTAGTAATCCGTCGAGACTTCTTCATCGGGCCAGACACCGGCGCGTTGGCAGAGCAGCGAAAGGGTCGCGTGGCCGGGTGCAACACCGACCGCGGGCGTTGGCTGGCCACCGAAACTCTCGATCAGATCGTCGTAGCGGCCGCCACCAAAGATCGACCGCGAGACCTCGCCGGTCGAATCGAAGCACTCGAAGACGACGCCGGTGTAGTAATCCAGCCCGCGGGCCGTCTCGAGCGAGATCGTACAGTGCTCGCGCGCGCCGAAGTCCTCGGCGGCCTCGAGAACGTTCTGGAGGTTCGAAACCGCATCGTCGACCTGTTCGGAGTCCGCAAAGTCGGCAACCTCCTCGAGGTCGCCGCTTGCGATGAGGTCGTCGAACTCGGCGGCCTGATCGTAGGTTAGCCCGGCCTCGACGAGTGCGTCGTGATACTCCGGCGTCGAGAGTTTGTCCGATTTGTCGACGGCGCGAATCGCCTCGTCCAACTCGAGGTCGGTGTCGTAGCTCTCGAGGACGCCGCCCAAAATATCGCGGTGGGAGATACGGAACTCGAAGTGCTCGTCAGTCAGACCGAGATTCGTCAGCGCGTCGCCAGCCCACGCGAGAATTTCGGCGTCAGCCTCGGGTTCGCTCGAGCCAAAGATATCGACGTTCGTCTGGTAGAATTCGCGCTGTCGGCCCTGCTGGACCTGCTCGTAGCGCCAGAACGGACGGGTCGACACCCACTTGATCGGCTTCGAGAGTTCCTGCTGTTTAGCGACGACCATCCGCGCGACGGTCGGTGTGAGTTCGGGCGTCAGGGTTACGTGCCGGCCGCCCTGGTCCTCGAATGAGTACAGTTCGTCGACGATATCGTCGCCGCTCTTGTCGGTCCACAGCTCTGCGCGCTCGAGCGCTGGCGTGCCTATCTCCCGAAAGCCATACCGCCGAGCGGTGTCCTCGAGCGTGTCAATCGTCTCCCGACGCGCGGTCATCTCGCCGGGGTAGAAGTCACGAAAGCCCTTGATCCGGTCGTACATGCACATCCGTTCGGGCAGGGCTCACTTTTACCTTCCTTCTCGAGCCCTCTCAGAAAGCGGTGAAACCGAACGGCTGAACGACGGTGACTATTGGACGTCGGTGACGTACGTCTGCTCGTGGTCCGGGAAGAAGTCCCGAATCGCCTCGTGGCCGTCCTCGTCGGCGATGATCGCGCGCAGTTCGGCCTCGTAATCCGCGCGGCTGATCTCCTCGCTCGGTCCGACAGTGACCTCGAGTTGGGCCTCGACGAGTCGGTCGACCGCGCCGCGGCCAAAGCCTGACAGCGGCGAGATGTAGTCGATGCCGTGGCGATCCTCGAGACTCTGAGCCTGTGCGCGCGAGACGGTCGGCACGCGGTCATCGCGCCGGGTGCCGTCCGCGATGGCATCGAAGCCGGCGGCCGCGAGTTCCTCGAGGGCGTGCTCGTGGACGTGCTGGACGCCGTTTCGTGGGAATCCATCCTCGCGAATGCGGGCGACGGCTTCGTGGGCGATATCGGGGTCGAGTTCCAGCTGTTCGAAGGGGAACGCGAGTGCGCCAGCGGTCTTCTCGGCGTGTTCCCAATCGTCGGTGATCCCGAAGGTGGCCGTCACGAGTGTGACGTCGTAAAACTCCTCGAGAAGCAACGCGGCGAGCGTGGAGTCCTTACCGGCACTGTAGAGCAGTCCAAGCTCCATTACCGGCGCTGGATATCGAAGCTCTTGGAATCGGGCTTCAGCTCTTGGAGCAGCTGTTTCATCTTCTCGTCGTCAATTTTGCCCTGCAGGCGACCGCTGCGGGCGAGTGTCACGACCTGGCGTTCGACCTGCTCGCCGAAGTCGGGCTTGCTCATTTTGACCGTGTTGAGGCGCTTTCTGGCCTCGTCGGTCAGGTGCTGGCGCAGGACGGCGTTTTTCTGGGCTTCAGCTTGCTGCTGGGCGGCTTCCTGTGCCTCGCCGGGTTGGCCGTCAGCGCGGTCCTGAAGCTCTTCCATCTTCTGCTCGCGAAGTTCCTCGAGTCGGTCGTCATCTTGGCGTTCGCTCATACGTGTGACTTCAGGTGCAGCAAGGAAAATGATTACGGACGACACTCGAGAGGGCAGTCGCTATCGGTGAAACAGACAGGAAGTTGTGTCGAGAGTCCGATTAGGCGTAGCGCTCGAGTTCCGGACGGTCGAGATCCTCGAGAACAGCACCAGCGGTATCATCGAGCAGGCTGCGTCCGTCAGCAGTGATGCGTCGACCTTCACCCTCAGCGGTTTCGACGAGGTCTTCGTCCTCGAGTTGCTGAAGGATCGTTCGGATCACGTTGCGTGAGCCGTCGACGCGCTTGTCGGGAGCGACGCGGTAGCGGTTCGAACCGGGCTTGCCGCCGCCGTACTCGGTTGCGAGTCGGCCGACACCGATCGGACCGCGGTCAGCGACCTTTCGCAGGAGGCTTGCTGCTCGGACAGCCCAGAAGTCATCCTGTTCTGGAGGGAGTTCGCGGTCGACGCCAGTCTTTGCAAACTGCGCCCAGTCGGGTTCATCGAGTCGTTCCTCGAGGTCCTCGGCGAGCGCTTCGATGAGCGCATCCGCCGGAACATCGTACATCGTAGCCATTGGGGTTAGGTTCCCTTCGGCGGCATTTAAGACCATCGTATCGCCTGCGTCAGCGAGGGCCGTCCCGGACCGCTTTTCGTCCTCGAGTCAGAACGTGGCGTATGGACGAACGCGGGGCGCTGGCGCTGCTTGCGGACGAACTCGAGCCGGTTGGTGATGATGCGGCCGTCGTCGACGACCTCGTGGTGACGACAGATATGCTTCACGAGCGGACGGACTTTCCGCCAGGGACGACCCGCTACACCGCGGGTTGGCGGGCCGTTGGTGCGTCGCTATCGGACGTCGCGGCAATGGGCGCTGCGGCGCGCGCGGCGGTTGCAGCCTACGCAGCCCCCACGTTCGAGGACGAGGAACTGCTCGCCTTCGTTCGTGGCGCGAGTGACGTTTGCGAGGCTGTTGGGGCAGAATACGTTGGCGGCGACCTCGATGGCCACGAGGAGTTTACCGTCTCGACGACTGCTATTGGCCGGACAGACGACCCTGTTCTACGCAGTGGCGCGAGCGTCGGCGAGATCGTCTGTGTCACCGGTACGCTCGGGCGAAGCGCCGCCGGCCTCGAGTTGTTCGAGCGCGCGAGCGACGAAGACGACGCGCAGAGTGCGGCCAATCTTCGCGAACGCGCGAACGACCTCTTTCGATTCGAGCCGCGAGTCGACGCCGGGCGCGCGCTTGCAACCGAGGCAACCGCAATGATGGACTCGAGCGACGGACTCGCGCGCTCGCTCCACCAGCTATCAGAGGCCAGCGACTGCGGGTTCGAGATTGACTCGGCGACGGTGCCGGTCGACGACGCCCTCGTCGAACTCGCCGCAGACGACAAAAGCGCACTCGAGCGCGCGACGACCTTCGGCGAGGACTTCGAACTGGTCGTGACGCTTCCCGAAGCCGCCCTCGAGCCGGTACGGAAGGCCGCCGATGTCCCAATTACGGCAATCGGTTCGGTAACGGCTGCTGGATCGGGCGTGAAAATGGACGGGGACGCACTCGAGGATCGCGGATTCACCCACTGAGACGGCCTACTGTAAGTCAGTATCGCTGCACTCGGAGGATAGGTCTCGAGTGTGGCGGTAAACAGTTACAGCGATTCGTATGAACGAGGGGCGCGTTACTGAATAATCTCGATTGGGACTGGCATAAAGCAGAGCACGCCAAGTGCGAACGTGAGGATTCCAAGCAGGAATCGACCAACGCCGAGGCGTTCGTCTTGGACTGGCTGTGCTGGTCCGACAGAGGCGAGTACGGCCGTGAAAATGCCCCAGACACCCCAGATGAATACGGAGTCTGCGCTGTGACCACTGACGTAGTAGAGGTATGCACCGAGGCCAAACAGTGCCCCCGGGACGAGCGCGGCGATCAGTTGCTGGGATCGACCAGCCATCGCACGCAGGATGTGTCCGCCATCGAGTTGTCCGACCGGAATCAGATTCAAGAACGTAATGAACATCCCAACCCAGCCGCCGATAACGACCGGATGCACCGCAGTCGCTGGATCGTCCCGATACAACGGCTGATCGAACGCCGCGGCAAGGCCCTCGAGCAGCGGCGGATAGCCGAGTTGGATCTGGATCGCACCGGGGTCTTGAACGACCGATTCGGGTGCCGTCACTGGCGGCAGATGGAGCCCGACAATTGTCACTCCAACCGTCGCGATGAGGCCCGCAAGAGGGCCGGCAACACCAATATCGAACAGTGCCTTCCGGCTTGGCATTCGGCCGTTCATCTTGATGACCGCACCCATCGTCCCGATCAGCGTCGGAATCGGAATGAAGTAGGGTAGCGAGGCATCCACGTCGTGGTACCGACTCATCACGTAGTGGCCCATCTCGTGGACGCCAAGGACGCCCAAAATTGCGACCGTAAACGGCCACGCGCGCCACATCTCACCCGGGTTCGCAATCGGGTCGATATGGTACCACATCGACCCCGCAAACAGCGTCGAAAGGATCGTCAACCCGAGTAAGATGAGATTCGTCCACGGAATGCCGTCGATCCCGACGTTCGTCGGTTCCGCGACGAGGACAAACGATCCCTCGCGCGTCGTCAACTCGAGGTCGTAGCCGTCCTTGTGAAAAAGTGGCCACAGCTCGCGAACAGCCTGTTCTGGCGACTGCAGCGGCTCGCCGTAGTAACAGAGCCGCTCATCCTCGATTCGCGTCTCGTAGACCGCAAACACCGACTCGATGCGCTCGAGTGCGGGTCCGACCTCGAGTTCTCGAGTGCCGGGTCGCGGTGGGGCGAATTCGGACGGATCGCCGTCATCCATCATCCATGGTTCACTATTGGAACGTATATATCGCCTGTGGTCAGTCACAACAACAAAGACAGCAAGGAGAGGGGGGACGTGATCGATGGAGCGATCACGAACAGGGCGGTGTGCCGGATAGCGTCAATGACGCGCCGACACGGACGGGGTGGCGCAGTTTCGTGTGTGTCTGCGAGTTGTGCGTGTGTGTTTGAGTCTGCGGTTGCGAGTGTCGGAGTGTGTGATGTGTCCGATGGCGCAACGTGGGTGTGTGCGTGTGCTCGTCAGCGGAGTGTTCGTTCAGGGGCGAGCGTCATTAGGCTGGCTCGACACGCCAGGTAGTCGCGCTCGTATACGACCATTTCTCGATCTCGAGTTCGGTGGCCGACTCGGAGAGTTTGACCATGAGCGCGCCGATCTCTTTCGGGGACATACCGACTTCGTCCGCGATGAACTTGCCTTTGAAGTACAGTTCGCCTTCTTCGGCGCGGTCGCGAAGGTACTGTTTGAGGCGGCGTTCCTTGGTTTCCGTGGAGGGTTGTGCTGTCGTGCTCATCGACATTACCTGCTTGTGGCGACGATATGTTATAAAGGAAGGTTACTTCGGGAAATTTCGATTGCCTTCAGAAATCCAGCGGGTAATAGACCTTTTATCTTCAATTACGATACGTTTTACAACGGCCGCAGATCGCTCGAGAAATTTTAAAACCGGTTCTAACGTATTATCTCCGTTCAGTCGGTCTCGAGTAGTAAAGAGTCTCCGACTGGTGACGTTCATTCATTGCTTGAAGTCCGTAGGTAAATATTTTCCTCTATGGCCGGTCGTGGACCCAGAACTCATCGTCGACCGTCACTTCCTTTTTGAAGAGAGGGACCTCGTCTT
The DNA here is from genome assembly GCF_011043775.1 of Natronolimnobius sp. AArcel1. Classification (NCBI taxonomy): domain Archaea; kingdom Methanobacteriati; phylum Methanobacteriota; class Halobacteria; order Halobacteriales; family Natrialbaceae; genus Natronolimnobius; species Natronolimnobius sp. AArcel1. The sequence goes on from NZ_JAAKXY010000004.1 coordinate 293,033, forward strand.
TCAATCGATTGATGCCGTCTTCGACTGCCCGGAACGCCTCCTCGCGGTGGCCTGCGAGCACGACAACGAAGACGATATCCTCGCCGTCTTTGATCACGCCCGTTCGGTGCGCGAGTTCGACCTCGAGAACGCCCGCGCGGGCCTCGAGTTCCGTTTCGATTGTCTTCATGCGCTCGTCGGCAACACCATCGTACTTCTCGAACTCGAGGTACTCCGTGCGCGCATCGTCGTCGCTATCTTTCGCCCGGACACGACCGGTAAAGGTTGCAATTGCACCCGAGCGCGCCGCCTGTGGCGAGCGTTTGACGCGGGCGACGAGCGACTCGAGCGTGTGGTATGGCTCGGTGGCCTCAAGATCATCGATGAGGTCATCAGTAAGGTCGATGGCACCATCGATGGCAGCGAGCACCGGACCGCCTGCGTCGGCGGTCTCCGTACTGTCCGTACCGATTACAACCGACGGATACCGTAGGTCCGAGACACCGATGACGAGTGCGTAGTCACAGTCGAGAGCCAGTTGGTCGAGGGCACCCTGTACCGAAAGTCCGGTGCCAGTCGCCGTCCAGTCACCGTCAGCGCCGAGTTCGTAGGTTACGTCGCCGCCGACCGTTCCTGCCTCGTGGATCGCCGTCCCATCAGCGATCGTCGCATCGTACCTAATTACACCGACGCGTCCCGCCTGCGAGAGCACATCGACGGCTCGGTCGACGACCTGCTCGAGTGTATCCTCGTGTGCCCCGCGACCATAGATACCGAGTACGTGCATAGTCAGAAGATGGTGGTGTTGGGGTTTGTAGCTGTCGGCGAGAGGCAGTGTCGTGGTTTCGTCGGGCGCTATATGAGCGATGTACAGCTATATCTCGAGGCGGGCGAAACGCCCTCCGTATGCACGCCTCGCGCTATCCAACCGTGTCACTGCACAACGTTGCTGCACTCGAGACAGCACCGTGGGCTGACGACGGACAGCAACTCGTTCGGCTGCCACGTGACGTCCGCGAGCGACTGAACGTGTCCGCTCGTACGCGGACGCGCCATCCGGCGGGCTGTGAGCTTCGATTCGTCCCCGCTCGAGACGAGTGTTCGATTACAGTCACGCTGTCGGCAGCGACCGACACACAGGTGCTGCCGTACTGGGGGCCGTTTCAGTCGACCGAAACGATTCCAGTCGGTCCGGAACCGACGACCGCCACGTTCGCGGTTCCCGACCGGGTTCGCCGCCTCGAGTCGAGGTCGATCTCGAGTGCGTTTGACCCGCGGGTGTGTCGGCTGCGGTTCGATCCCAAATCACCGATAGCCATCCACGCAGTGAGTGGCGACTGTCGCCCGCCGCGTGCGGACGAGTTGCCTGCCCGGCGCTATCTCGCTTACGGGACCTCGATTACGGCGGGCTATGGCTCACTGCCACACTGCTCCTATGTCGCACAGGCCGCACGCCACCTCGCGCTCGATCCGATCAATCTCGGGCTGGCGGGGGCCGCGTTCTGTGAGCCCGCGATTGCAGACTATCTCGCCGCGCGCGAAGACTGGGACGTTGCCACGCTCTCGCTGTCAGTGAATATGGCAAATCGCGGCTTCACGCAGGAGCAGTTCCGCGAACGCGCCGGCAATCTGGTCGAAACCGTCGCTGAGGCCCACCCGGAGTCACCAATCGCTTGTATCACGCTGTTTCCGTACCACGCGGACCATGTTCGTGGTGATGATCCAGCGCGCGCAGCGGCGTTTCGAACCATCCTCCGCGAGATTGTTGCCGAGACAGATCATGATGACCTGCACATCCTCGAGGGACCGGACCTCCTCGAGCCGACCGGGTTGACGACCGATCTACTTCATCCGGGCGATGAGGGACTCATCGACATCGGGCGTGGCCTTGCAGGCGAACTTGATGGGATTCTCAAGTAAGGTCTCGAGACGAATGCGCGGGTGCGTGCACCCTGTGGGCCAGCCACGCTCGCTCGCCAGTTGGCAACCCTTAAGATAGCAACCCGGTTACTCCGGGGTAGTATGAAAGTGGTCGTTTCTATCGGCGGGAGCGTGCTCGTGCCCGAACCGGGCGGGGCTCGGGTGGCTGAACACGCTGACGTTATCGAGGAACTGGTCGCGGATGGCTGTCGCGTCGGTGCTGTCGTTGGGGGCGGCGGCGTCGCACGCGAATATATCAGTGCCGCACGCGATCTCGGCGCAAACGAAATCGAACTCGACCAGTTGGGCATCGACGTCACGCGACTGAACGCTCGATTGCTTATCGCTGCACTCGGTGAAGACGCTGTGACCGCACCGGCGACAAACTACGATGACGCCGGCGAAGCACTGCGACGGAGCGACGTGTCGGTCATGGGCGGCGTCGCGCCGGCCCAGACCACCGACGCCGTCGGTGCCGCACTCGCAGAGTACGTCGACGCCGACTTGCTCGTCTACGCGACGAGCGTCCCCGGCGTCTACAGCGACGACCCTAACGAAACCGACGACGCGACGAAGTACGACCGCCTCTCCGCGAACGACCTCGTCGACGCCATCGCCGGCCTCGAGATGAACGCAGGCGCTTCCGCACCTGTCGACTTGTTGGCCGCCAAAATCATCGAGCGCTCGGGAATGCGCACCATCGTCCTCGACGGAACCGATCCCGACCGCATCGCTCGAGCGGTTCGCTACGGCGACCACGACGGGACGGACGTGATCCCGGACGGCGTTGGCGAAGAACCGACCTACTGGGCAAGCCACGAAGCGGAGCCCGACACTGACAACCAATGAGCGCGGACGAGCCAGACACCGACCAGACGGCGGTGCCTGCAGAATACAGCCCGTACACGCTCCAACACGACGACGGCGACGAACAGCACGTCTTCTGGGCGGATACGGTCGCGGATCGAATCGAAGCCCGCGACCCCGACGAGCCAATCGTCATCAAAGGCGGCATCTCTCCCTCTGGCGTGCCCCACCTGGGCAACGTCAACGAAATTATGCGCGGCTACTTCGTCGCCGAAGTGCTTCGCGAACGCGGCCACGAGGTTCGCCAGGTGTTCACCGCCGACGACCGCGACCCACTGCGCGGACTGCCACGCACCCTCTGTGACCTCGAGGGGAATCTCGTCGACCTGGGCGATGTCGATGCGGGCGCACTCGGGCGCAACCTCGGCTCGCCCTATACTGATATTCCGGACCCCTTCGGCTGCTGTGACTCCTACGGCGACCACTTTGCGACGATCATCGCAGACAGCGCCGACGCCGTCGACGTTCCCATCGAACTGCTCTCGAACACCGAACTGTACGAATCGGGCGACCTCGAGGACGTGACCCGATCCGTCCTCGAGAACCGTGAGCGCGCACGCGAAGTCCTCTCGAAGTATCAGGACTCCGTCGACGCGGACGGCGATTATGTGCCGTTCAACCCCATTTGTGAAGAATGTGGGAAGATTACGGAGACAGTCACGAGCGTCGACCTCGAGAGCGAGCCCGCGACCGTCGACTACGAGTGTACCGACATGGACGCCGGCGACCAGACGATCAGCGGCTGTGGCCACGAAGGGACCGCGACGCTTCGTGAGGGCAAGCTTCCGTGGCGCTTCGAGTGGCCCGCTCAGTGGCAGGAACTCGGCGTCGACTTCGAGCCCTTCGGCAAGGACCACGCCGAAGGCTCCTGGCCGAGCGGGCAAGATATCGCCCGCAACGTCTTCGAGAACGAACCACCCGTCCCGATGGTTTATGAGTGGTTCACACTCGAGGGCGAACCGTTCTCCTCCTCAGCTGGGAACGTCATTCTCGTCTCGGATGTCCTCGAGTTGTTAGAGCCCGAGGTTCTGCGATACTTCTTCGCGAAAGATCCCTCGAAGGCACGGGATTTCAGCATCGAACGCCTCGATCAGCTGGTCGATGAGTTCGACCGCCTCGAGGCGATCTATTTCGACGAGATCGACGCCGACGAGGACGAGCAGGCGTTTGCCGAGCGGGTGTATCCGCTCGTCGTCGAGGACCCCAGAGCAGAGCGCATTCGGCTGCCGTATACCTTTGCGGCCGTGTTGGGCATGACCGACGACCCGGACCTGCGCGAAGAGATCGCGCGCCGCGAGGGCCATATTCCCGAGGATGCTCCCGAGTGGGCGGTCGAGGGCGCACTCGAGCGGGTCGAGCAGGCCAGAAACTGGGCGCGACGCACTGAAAACGAGTTCGACTACGAACTCAAGCGAGCGACAATTCCCGACCACGACTTCGACGAAGCGACCGAAGCCGCGCTCGCGGATCTGGCGGACTTCATCGAGGCTGGCAACGACGCCGAGGCGATTCAGGGCGAGATCTACGAGGCAGCCAGACGCCACGACGTCGACGTCGGCGACTTCTTCAGCGCCGGCTACCGGCTCTTTTTCGACGAAGAACAGGGGCCAAAGCTGGGGCCGTTCCTCGCGAAAGTCGACCAGTCGTTCGTCGTCGGTCGGCTTCGGCGCGAACAGTAGCGAGGCGACTCGAGGCACACGTTTTCGACTTTCGGGGCCGGCCGCAGACAGACAAAAGCCATTTGAGACCGCCACCCCTGAGAGAAGATAGATGGAATACGGCGTGTTTACGTTCGTCTCGGTGCCCGAACTCTTCGGCTCCGAACTACTCACCTGGGCCGTCATTGGATTGGCGCTCTACTGGCTCGGGGTTATTGCGCTCAGACAAGCGGATCTTCTCCCCTCGTTCGTCGGAACACAGGGACCAATGTTGACGTTCCACACGAAGCGTGGGCGAGAGTTTCTCGACTGGGCATCCGGGCCGAAACGGTTCTGGCGCGCCTGGGCGAATCTCGGCATCGGCATCGCGGTCATCGTGATGATTGCGATGTTCGGCTTCCTGTTGCTGGCAGCTGTCGGCGCGCTTACCTCGCCACAGCCGTCGACAGTCCAACAGCCACGGAATGTTCTCGTTATCCCCGGCGTCAACGACTTTCTGCCACTCTCTGCGACGCCTGGCATCGTCGCCGGCCTGCTCATTGGCCTCGTCGTCCATGAGGGTGGTCACGGCCTGCTCTGTCGTGTCGAAGACATCGACATCAACTCAATGGGCGTCGTCATGCTTGCCATTCTCCCGATTGGCGCGTTCGTCGAACCCGATCAAGAAAGCAGCAAAAAAGCCTCTCGAGGCGGTCAGACCCGGATGTTCGCCGCTGGCGTGATGAACAACTTCGTCATTACGATCATTGTCTTTGCACTCCTGTTCGGTCCTGTTGCCGGCGCAATTGCAGTCGCACCCGGAGCCGCAATCGGCGGTGTCGCTCCCGACTCGCCCGCCGCGGACGCCGGTATCGAGCCGAACGACCGGATCACCGCGATCAACGGCGAGCCAGTCGACGACAACGACGCGCTCGCGGACATGATCGAAGCCACGGACGGGAATCAGGTCACCGTCGAACTCAACGGCGAACAGACCGTCGACGTTGATCGCTCCTTGCTCGTCACTGCTGCAATTGAGACCGAGATGACCGGCCTCGAGATCGGTGATGTCATCGCTACCGTCAACGGCCAAGAGGTTGCGACCGAAGACGAGTTCCTCGCGGCTGTCGGCGACGACGACCGGGCAACGCTCGAGGTGTCCCCGGTCGATGGTGACGGCGAAACTGACGAGCGCGAAATCCCAATTGGTGCCCTCGTTCAGGTCGCTGAAGATGGACCGCTCGAGGCTGCGGGTGCGCCAGTTGACGAGTACATGATCGTGACGGAATTCGACGGCGAGCAGGTCCAATCCCACGCCGAGTTGACGAACTTGCTCGGCGAAACTGACCCCGGTGACGAGGTGGCGTTCGGTGGCACGGTCAACGGCGAGCAGGTCGAATACGATGTCACGCTCGGCGAGCGCAGCCAGTCGACCGACGGCGGCACCGCCGGCTTCTACGGCGTGCCGGGCATCTCCGGAATTTCAGCAGAGACACTCGGGCTAGAGCTGTACCCAGCCGAAACGTATCTGGGGGTGCTGGGCGGTGACACGGACGAAGGCTTCGGTGCGGTCACTGACTCGTTCCTCGGGAAGATTGGCGTGGCGCTCTTCTTGCCAATTGCCAGCCTCCTCGAGGTGTTGCCGTACAACTTCGCGGGCTTTACCGGGGGCGTCGAGAACTTCTACGAAACGCAGGGGCCGCTCTCGGCACTTGGTGACTGGACGGTGTTTGCCATTGCGAACATCCTGTTTTGGACCGGCTGGATCAACGTCCAGCTCGGGTTCTTTAACTGCATTCCGGCGTTCCCACTCGATGGCGGGCACATCCTCAGAACCAGTACAGAGGCAGTCATATCCAGACTGCCAATCGATGCGACACGCGGAATGGTCCGCATCGTCACGACGACAGTCGGGTTGACCATGCTCATTAGCTTCCTGGCGATGCTGTTCGCGCCGGGACTGCTTGCCGGCTAGTCGTCCTCGTCGACGCCGTACCGTTCGTAAAATTCCTCGGGCGTCGACTCGATGCGCTCGAACTCGGTCTCGAAGTAGTGTTCGTGATGGCGCACGACCTGTTCGACGATCCACTGGCTGAACGTCTCGTCGAAGCGCCACTCGCCGTTTGTCTCTGGAATTTCGAAGCGTTCGTCGGTTGAGAACGCCGCGTAGACGTGGAAAAAACCCAAGATCACATCAGCAAAGTCCTTGGCTTTCTCCGTCCCCCGTTCGCGTCGCTCCTCGAGTTCGTCGTAGCCGTCGTCGGTCAGTTCGAAGTATTTCCGATCCGGTTCGTCTTCCCGTTCGATCCGTGCTGCCCACCCCTTGTCCTCGAATTTGTAGAGAATCGGATACACCGACCCGTAGGATGGCTCCCAGTGTCCCCCACTGATTTCGCGGATTTCTTTGAGTATCTCGTAGCCGTATCGCGGCTTTTCCTCGAGCAACTCGAGGACGAGATAGGCGATAAGTCCTTTCGGCGGCCCACTTTTCCGCATACGAGATGGTATTTAAACGGACGGACGTAAAGGGTTTCGGTCGCTGGAGTTGTGGCCGACAAAAACCCG